>NZ_JBBKXE010000152.1:0-6198 GCF_037969335.1 Hyphomonas sp.
TGGCGCCACCCTGCATTCCACCCGCGTCACCGCGCTGGACCCCGTCGCGCAGACCGTCGATCTCGCTAGCGGCGGCACGCTTTCATTCGACTATGCGTCACTCGATATCGGCGCGATTGCCGATGTGGCAGGTCCGAAACACCTGAGACAGCTCGGCGCGCCGGTGAAGCCGCTCGGCCCATTCGCGGATCGCTGGTCAGCTTTTGTCGCCCGCTTAGAGACCGGCGAAATTCCGCCTCACGCCGCCGTTCTCGGTGCCGGAACGGCCGGTGTCGAACTGGCCCTGTCGATGAAATACAGGTTGGACAGACTGGGCCTTGTCCAGCCTGTCCGCGTGTCATTGATAGAGCGCGGAAATCATCTGTTGTCAGGCGGCACCGCGTCAATGCGAACGCACCTCGAGCGCGAGTTGAAGCGGGCCGGCGTGGCAATATTCACGGGCGAATCTGTTGTCGATGCTGACGAGAACGGACTGCGCCTGACATCGCACGAGGACGTCCCTGCGGGCTTCATCGCCCTTGCCACCGGCGCACGTCCACAAGCCTGGCTGGCGGGGACTGGGCTAACCCTACACGACGGCTTCGTGTCCGTGGGGCCAACACTTCAATCCCTCAGCCACCCCCACGTTTTCGCCTGCGGAGACACGGCCCACCTGACGTTTGATCCACGACCCAAAGCGGGCGTTTTCGCTGTGCGTCAGGGACCGGTACTCGCAGAGCAGATAATCAGGCTGGCCGCCAATCAGCCGCTCATCCAATACCGCCCCCAGAAGGACTACCTGAAGCTGGTCAGCCTCGGCCGCCGCCGCGCCATTGCGGAAAAATGGGGCATCACCCTGAACCTACCGGGACTCTGGGCTCTAAAGCGCCATATTGACCTGAAATTCATGGGCAATGCCTGATCTGCGCAGCTGATCACACTGTGTGGTAGCGGCGCCCGGCTGGAAATGCCCGCCGGACGCCAACCGGACTATTCGGTAATTTCTTCTTTGACGTCCTTGGCCGCGTCCTGGACGACTTCGCCGCCAGCTTCAACGTCTTTGCCGACGCCTTCGACCGTATTGCAGGCAGTGACGAACGGCACATAAGAAACGGCCATAAGGGCGATCAGAAACTTTTTCATGGAATGCTCTCCTTCTCGACTGAGCGATTTACGTTGAGCGCATATTCAACAACCAGCAAGCAGTAGTTTTACCTAAGGAGGCCATGGCGAATAATTGCGTCGCGCACAGCCAAATCCGCCAAAACCGGTTCCCTTATCCTCCGACTCCCTGCTAAAGGACGCGCATGAAAACCGCCGTCATCGTTTTTCCCGGCTCCAACTGTGACCGGGATGCGCAGGATGCCCTGGCCAAGGTCACGGGCAAGGCCCCGGCCATGGTCTGGCACAAGGACGGGACAATCCCCTCCGACACCGACCTTGTCATGGTGCCGGGTGGCTTCTCTTACGGAGATTACCTGCGGTGCGGCGCCATCGCCGGTAACTCGCCAGTCATCGAACAATTGACCGCGCACGCCAAACGCGGTGGCTATGTCCTCGGCGTTTGCAACGGCTTCCAGATCCTCTGTGAAACCCGCCTCCTGCCCGGCGCACTGATGCGAAACGCGTCGCTTCACTTCGTCTGCAAACCCCAACGCCTGACGGTGGAAAGCGCCAATTCCGCCTTTACCAGCGCTTATGCCGGGCGCGACACGGTCACTTTTCCCATTGCCCACCATGACGGCAATTATTTCGCCGACGATGCGACGCTTGATCGCCTCGAGGGCGAAGGCCGGGTATCATTTCGCTACGCTCGGGGCGAGAACCCGAATGGCGCCGCGCGCGACATCGCTGGCATCCTCAGCGAAAATGGCCGCGTGCTCGGCATGATGCCACACCCGGAACGCGCCGTTGGCGGAACCGAAGGCGGCCTTGATGGACTCGGCGTCTTTGAAAGCCTCGTCAACGCAGCCTGAGACCGCTGGTCAATCAGCGCCTCCGCGGCTAATAAAGCCGCATGATCACAGAAAATTCTCTTTCTCCGGAAATTGCCCAACGCCTTTCCGAAGCGTCCGCCTTGCGTGAGTCAGGTCAGGTCAGCGAAGCAATCTCTGCTTATCGGTCCGTATTGTCGGAAGCCCCTAACCTGCCTGATAGCTGGTATAATCTCGGTTGGCTCTTGCGCCGCGCCGGCGACCCGCAGCAGGCCATCGAGGCATATGACAGGGCGCTCGCTCTGGGTATCAAAGACCCCGAGGAAGTGCACCTGAACAGGGGCGTAATCTTCGCCGACGATTTGAATTCACCCGATCGGGCTGTTGAGGCCTACCGCACCGCACTGGCGCTAAACGCCGACTTTCTCCAGGCAAGATTCAATCTCGCCAACTCGCTGGAAGATGTCGGCGACCGAGACGGCGCTGCGGCAGAATACCGGACGTTACTGGAGTACAATCCGCGCGAAACCGAGCCACTGGCACGCCTTGCCAATCTTGCAACAGTCAGCTCAGCCGACGACGGACTCGTCATTCGACTCGAATCCGAACGCTCCAGGCCAGAGATCAGCAAGGCCTCGAAGGCCAGTCTTGAATTTGCGCTTGGCCGCTTGCTTGATCAGGTGGGCGAATATGACCGCGCATTCGAAGCATTCAAGACAGCTAATTTTGCCAGTTCGGCTGCGCGCCATGCCAACTCGCCCAAATATGATCCCGCACGACACGATGCGCAGGTTTCCAAGATGCTTGAGGTGGGCATTCCATCCGCCCCTGCGGTATTCAAGCCAACGCCGATCCAGCCCGTCTTCATTGTCGGACAATTCCGTTCTGGCTCGACCCTGCTTGAACAAATCCTGTCTTCACACAGCGCCGTCGCCACGGGAGGCGAACTCGGGCTGTTGCCATCGCTCGCAGGCCGGCATCTTTCACCGTACCCGCAAAGCCTTTCAACCCTGTCATACGAGATGGCCACCAAGCTTCGTGAAGCTTATCTGGACGGCTTGAAGCAGCGCGTGCCGAATGCCGCAGGTATTGTCACCGACAAGCGACCCGACAATTTCTACCATGTCGGGCTGATCCTGCGCTTGTTCCCCGACGCCAAAATTCTTCACACCGTCCGCGATCCTCGTGACACGTGCCTGTCAAACTATTTCCTGCATCTCAGCCATCAACAGCCTCACGCGCTGACCCTTCCCCATCTGGGCCATCAATACCGCGCCTATCAGCGCGTCATGGCGCACTGGAAGGATATCGCCCCTGATCAAATTCTGGACGTCGATTATGACGTACTCGTACAAAATCCCGAGGCCGAGATCAGGAAAACCCTGGATTTCCTGAATTTGCCATTCGAACCGGCTTGCCTCGATTTCCAGAACAGCGATGCGCCTGTTAAAACCGCCAGCGTCTGGCAGGTTCGCGAGCCACTCTATCAGCGCTCATCGGGGCGCTGGCGCAATTACGAGTCCCATTTGGGTCCGCTTCTCGAGGCCCTGAATGACTGACCGCGCTGACCTGATCGCCAAATTGCCAAAAGCCGAGCTTCATCTTCACATCGAAGGCAGCTTCGAGCCTGAATTGATGATGGCGATTGCGAAACGAAACGGGATCGCTGTCCCCTTCAAAACACTGGACGAAGCCAAAGCGGCCTACGCGTTCTCGAACCTTCAGGAATTTCTCGACATCTATTATCAGGGCATGGCGGTCCTGCTTTATGAGCAGGATTTCTACGACCTCACCTGGGCCTATCTGGAGCGTGTCGCTGCCGACAATGTGCGACATGTCGAGATATTCTTCGATCCCCAGGCCCATACTGAACGCGGCGTCGCCTTCTCCACAGTCGCCGACGGAATCCTCGCGGCGCTGGACGATGGCGAGAAGAAGCTCGGCATCACCTCACACCTGATCATGAGCTTCCTGCGCCACCTCAGTGAGGAGGACGGCTTCGCGCTGCTGGAGGAATCGCGTCCCTACCATTCGAGATTCATCGGCGTCGGTCTCGACAGTTCAGAGGTCGGCCACCCGCCATCCAAGTTTGCCCGCCTGTTCGAGAAATGCCGGGAACTCGGTTTCAGGCTCTGCCTGCATGCCGGCGAGGAAGGTCCACCGGAATATGTCCGCGAAGCGCTCATCGACATCGGCGCCGACCGTATCGACCATGGCAACCGGTCGATGGAAGATGCCGGACTGGTCCAGGTGCTCCTCGATACGCAAACGCCATTGACCAACTGCCCCCTGTCCAACCTGTCGCTCTGTGTGATCGACGAACTTAGCGACAGCCCGCTGAAGGCGCAGTTGGACGCGGGCCTGCTCGTAACCGTCAACTCGGATGATCCGGCCTATTTCGGCGGTTATATCAACCAGAACTATCGCGAGATCGCTGACGCACTTGACCTCAGCGACGATCAGCTCATTCAACTCGCCCGCAACAGCTTCACCGGCGCCTTTCTCAGCGACGCCGACAAGGCCCGTCACCTTTCAGAAATCGACAAGGCTCTGGGAATCTGACAGCACTCCTCGGCAAGCAGAAATCCGAGGAAACATCCATGTTGAAGAAGCTGTTGATCGGCGCTGCCGCGCTCGCCCTGTCATCGTGCTCCAAAGACGCACCGAAGAGCAACGAAACGCCCGTCGCCGAGCCGGCAGCGGCTGAAACCCCCGGTTTCGAGCACAATGACTACGCCGATATGGCAAACTGGCTGTGCCACCCTGACAAGGCGTCAGACGCCTGCGCGATCGACCTGACCGCGACGGCCATCGCAGCCGACGGCACGACCTCGATCATCCCGTTCGAACCTGCTGCTACACCTGAGTTCGACTGCTTCTACATCTACCCTACGGTTTCATTCGATCCGACGCCCAACAGCGACATGACCCCCGGCCCCGAAGAGCTGAATGTCGTGGCCAACCAGTTCGCACGCTACGGCGAAACCTGCCGCCTCTTCGCACCCATCTACCGGCAGCGCACGCTGCTTGAACTACGCGCCCAGATGATGACAGGCCAGTCCACTGCCAATGCAGAGATGCGCTATGCGGACGTGATCGACAGCTGGAACAGCTATATGGAGAATCAGAACAAAGGACGCGGCGTGGTCCTGATCGGCCATTCGCAGGGCGCTGGCATGATTTATGACATGCTCAATGCCGACATCGTCGGGTCGCCTGACCAAGCCAAACTGATTGCCGTACACGCCATCGGGTTTCCAACCAGGATTGACCCGGCAACCGGCAAGGCAGCAGGCCTGCCCGTCTGCAAATCGGGCGCCGAAACCGGCTGCCTCGTGAACTTCGAGAGCTTCCGCGCAACCAATCCGCCGCCTGCCGACTCCCGGTTCGGACTTGCCGATGGCGACCACCGCGCGGTCTGCAACAATCCCGTGGCGCTCACCGGTGAAGGCAATGCCCTGAACGCCTTCATGCCGCGCCAGAGCCTTGGACGGACTGAACCAACCGATTACGGCGCACCGGTCGAGACGCCCTTCGTTACCCTGCCTGGTATGCTGACGGCGAGTTGCGAGGCCAATGACACGCACGACTGGCTGGCGATTTCGATCAAGACTGATCCGGCTGACCCCCGCGCCGACGATATTCCGGGCGACGTGATCATCAACGGCGAAATACTCGCCGACTGGGGCCTGCATCTGGTCGACATGAACCTCGCCATGGGTAATCTCGTCGAACTGGCGAAAACCGAAGGCGCCGCATGGCAGGCGGCCCAAACACCCGAGTGAGCACAATCAGGCTGGCGACTCGGGCACTTTGCGGTTAAAGCGCCCGCATGCCTGATACATCTGCGATACTCGCCCACCTGACCACCACTCAGACCGCCAAGGAAGGCGTCGAACACGGCATCAAGGCCGATGAATGGGAACGGCTGGTCACACGCCTTGGCCGCCAGCCGAACCTGGTCGAGCTCGGCATCTATTCGGTGATGTGGTCCGAGCACTGCTCGTACAAGTCATCGCGGCGTCACCTGTCCAAATTCCCAACCAAGAATGCCCGCGTGATCCAGGGCCCCGGCGAAAATGCCGGCGTGATTGATATCGGCGACGGACAGGCCGCCATCTTCAAGATGGAGAGCCACAACCACCCGTCCTATATCGAGCCCTATCAGGGCGCGGCCACGGGCGTCGGCGGCATCCTGCGGGACGTGTTCACCATGGGCGCGCGACCGATTGCGCTGGTCAATGCCCTCCGCTTCGGCGACCCGAGCCATCCGAAGACGCGCAGC
>NZ_JBBKXE010000153.1:0-8544 GCF_037969335.1 Hyphomonas sp.
GGTCAAGACTGGCCGCCGCGCAGGTCAGCCCGGCGGGCCTGAAGGCCGATATCAGGCGGTCGCGGCAAAGCCTGCGGGAAACCGCCGTGCGGGCCCGCCCTGCCCTGATGCGGCTGATCGAGCGGCGCACCGTGTCGCTGGAGTCGCAAGGCAAGCTGCTAGAGACCCTGTCCTATCACGCAACGCTGAGCCGGGGCTTTGCCATCGTGCGCGGTGAGGATGGCAAGCTGATCCGCTCATCCGGCGCGGCAGCGGGCGCGGCGGCGTTCAAGGTGAGTTTCTCGGATGGCGATGTGTTGGCTGCGCCGCTTGACGGGCCGCCCCCGCCTGCGAGTCCCGCGCCCAAAACGAAGAAAGCCCCGACCAAGGCTGGTCAGGGCTCTCTGTTCTAGTTCGCTCGGGCTGACTTAGACGCCCGCGATGTCTTCCGACAGGACCGTCATCTGGAACTGGTAGGATGTCTCGCCTTCGTCGACATCCTTGTAGACCAGTGCGATGAATTCGGCACCGAGATAAACCTCAACGGAATCAGAGGTCTTGTCGCGCGCCAGCAGGCGCAGGCTCGGGTGTAGTTTCTCTTTCAGGTACGCCTCAAGACGCAGTGTTTCTTCACGTTCCATGACGCATGCTCCTTCGTAATTCAGCGGCGCAACCTAGTCTTTTTCTTTTGCAGCGCAACAGCGACACCTGCAATGCGACGCGAAAGCAGTGGGAATAACCGTATCAGCCGGGATCTCTCGCGATACGAAAGCCGATCGAGTCATCACGTCCGGTATCGGGATAGGAGTCGCGATAGGCCGAGCGGACATAGGAGGGTACCTTCTCCCAACTACCGCCGCGCAGGACGCGGGACCGGCAGTTGCGCTGCTCATAGGCTGCAGCTGTCCCGGCGCGACCCAGATAGCTGGACGACCAGCAATCCGCGACCCATTCTGCCGCATTGCCGTGCATTTCATACAAGCCAAACGGATTGGGCGCATAGGTCCTGGCAGGCATAAGCGTGCGCGGCCAGCCGCCTCTCTGGCTGCCATTGTACTCGCGCATGGCGTTGAAATTGGCCGCGTCACCTGGCAGCGCCTCGCCGGTATAGAACGCCGTTTGGGTGCCGGCGCGCGCCGCGTACTCCCATTCCGCTTCCGACAGGAGGCGGTAGGGCTCACCCGATACCTGGGTGTTCAACCACGCGATATAGGTCTGCGTTTCGGGCCAGGTGATGTTCACAACCGGAAAGCTTGGCTGGAGCCACTGGTCGGACCGCGTCTCGTCATCGGCTTTGATATCCGCGCAGCCACCGGCATCCCGACACGCCTTGATGTCGGCCCAGGTAATTTCGGTGGCGGACACCGCAAATGTCGCAACCTGCGCCTGCCATTGCGGCCCCTCCCCGCTCTTGCGTTCGGCTTCGCTGTCGGGCGATCCCATTGTGAATGTGCCCGCCGGGACGACGATCATTTCCGGGCAGGTCAGGCAGTCCTTGAACGTGCGCTCGGAAAGACCGGAATCTGCGGCTGCGGCCGTGAACGCCGCCGCGCGCAGGATGTCGGACACGTCCGTGAAGGTACCTGCCGATGGTGTTGGAGAGGCCGTATTTGCGGTCGACCGGGACGTGCTGGCCGCGTGTGGCAAGCGGCCAGAGGCGGACGAGGCCACCAGCACGGGAGACGGGCCGCCATTGCAGCCGGCAAAGCAGAAATCCGCGCCCGTCAGGCCGGAATTGTAGAAGGGGGTCTGAAGACCATTGGTCGATTGCCTTACCCGGTCAGCAACGCGTTTGAAGACCTGTTCAGCGATCAGGTTCTGAGTCGTCAGCGTGTCAGCCAGTGCGGCAGCGAAAGCACTGTTTCCGCCATCGCCGTCAAAGGCCACATAGCCCGGCGCTGTTGAGTAGGAGATCAGCAATCCGGCAGCGGGTTTCACTTCGGCGAGACCACCGCCAGCGCCCCGCGTGGAACTGGGGAGGGGATTGTTGCGGCAGGCGTCCAGAATGACGAAGTTCACGCTGTTCCCGGCGTCTTCAACATAGCGAAGGGCATCGCCCAGACGTGGCGCCTGACGCCAGATATCCTGCTCGGACCGGGCGGTGGAATCCACCGGAACGAGATAGTTCAGTCCCTGAGACTGGACGCCGTGGCCTGCATAATAAATCAGCCCGATCGCCGTGGGTCCGGCGGCCTTGAGGCGCGCACCGTGCGCCGCAAACGCCACTTCCATCTCGGCTTCGGTCGCGTTGATGACTGTATCGACCTGGAAGCCTACATTGGACAGCGCATTCGCAATCAGGCTTGCATCGCGGGCCGGGTTTTCCAGTGCCCAGCCTGTCTGGGTGTAGGCAGAGTTGCCGATCACCAGCGCGAAGCGCGGCTGCGGCGGTGCTTCGGCACGCGAAGAAAATGTGAAAACAAGACCGACGAGGGCCAATAAGAATAAGCGCAGCATGGCGAGCGTCCCCTCTCGCGTTAGGACCAGTACCCCAGCGCAATCATACTAGACGCAATTCCCACCGTGTCGAAAGCAAAGGATGCAGCAGCCTATTTGGCCATGTCGTCAGGGATGTTCTGGTCCATCGTCTTGGCTGGCTGGCAACAGAGCGGCTGACCGACGATCCTGGCCGGGACACCGGCAACCGTGCAATGGGCCGGGACGTCCTTCAGCACGACACTGCCGGCGGCCACCTTGGCTTCGTCGCCAATAGTGATGTTACCCAGGACCTTCGCACCGACAGACACGAGTACGCCGCGTCCGATTTTCGGGTGGCGGTCGCCGACTTCCTTGCCTGTCCCGCCCAGCGTTACGCCCTGCATGATCGAGCAGCCGTCACCGACGACCGTGGTTTCGCCGATGGTGATTGCAGTCGCGTGGTCGAGCATGACGCCAGTACCGATGCGCGCGGCGGGGTGGATGTCGACACCGAACAGTTCCGAAGCGATGCCCTGGAAGTGGAAGGCGAGCGACTCCCTGCCCTGTCTCCAGAGGACGTGAGCGACACGGTGTGTCTGTAGCGCCAGGAAGCCCTTGAAGAAAAGGAATGGCTGCAACATGCCACGGCAGGCGGGGTCACGTTCCAGCACGGCCTGCATGTCCGCTTCGGCCGCCACAAGAAGCGATGGATCAGAATCATAGGCGGTCGAGAGGATGTGGCGGACCTGAAGCGTTCCCATGACCGGACCGCCCAGCTTTTCAGCGAGGTGATAGGAGAGTGCCTGGCACAGTGTGGAATGGGCCAGGATGGCCGCATTGATGTAGCTGGCGAGCGTCGGCTCTTCCGCCGCTGCGGCAGCCGCCTCAAAACGCAACCGGCTCCAGGCAGGTGGCGGGGCACCGATATCAGGGTTTACGACCATTCCAGCCTCCATCAGAATTTGGCTTACTCGCCACATGGGCGGCAGATTGCCGCGTATCAAGTTCCAGCACGTTCACAATTACCTCATTCCGCGGGGGCGCGCCGCCGACCGAACAGGTAGGTCAATGTTTTTCGCATAGGTTTCAAGGTCATGATGCGAAACACGGCTGGCGTGAAGTAAAGCGCCAAGAGGGCCGATCCGGCCACGCCGCCTGAGATTCCGGCTGCCAACGGCATCCAGAAAGAATCCCCTGACAGGAGGATAGGAATGAACCCGCCCATGGTTGTCAGGGTGGTGGCGACGATGTGGCGGGTGGCATCCACGACGATCTCGCGTTGGGCGATCACGTCATCGGCCATGGCAGCCGGACTGGCCTTGAGCAGCGACAGGACAACAATCGAACCATTGATGGCGATACCCAGCAGGCCGAGGCCACCAATGATCGCATTGAAACCAAAGGGCAGGTTGAATAGCCAGACCCCGAAGAAGGCGAGCCCCATCGACAGGAAGCCGGTGGTCAGGATCAACAGCATCATGCGGAACGAGTTGAACACGAGCATGATCGCGCCGGCCATAACGAGGATCAGGGGAATACCGACCCCGGCCAGATTGCCGATTGCCTCGCCTGAGTTTTCCGCCTCGCCGCCAATGCGGATGGCATAGCCCGGCGGCAGCGTGAAATTGCTGGCCTCGAGCCGGGCCTGGAAGTCTGCGAAGACCGGCGCCGGCAACGTATAGGGATCGAGAAACGCGAGGATCTGGTTCATGCGCTGGCCGTCGCGGCGCGAGATCACGGCCGTCTTGGGATCCAGCGACATGATCCCGAGCGCGGACAGGGGCGTGCCGTCGCCGACGGTCATGGCACGCAAATCGGTCAGCGTGCCGCGACGATCATCGGGGCCGATCACGATGACGGGCAGTTCTTCGGTCCCTTCTACAATAGAGCCAGCGCGGACGCCTTCCAGCTCTGCATTCATGGCTGAAGCGAGTTGGGTGAGGCGTTGACCGGCAAGTGCGGACGCCGATTCGTCGGCTTTCAAGCTGACTGTTGGCGCGCCGAGTTCAAGCGAAGCGACCGTATAGGTGACGCCCGGAGTCTGCGCGAGAATGGTGCGCGCTTCGTCCCCGAGGCGGCCGAGGATATCGAAATCGTCACCGAGGATCGTGAAATCAATCGGGGCATCAGCCGGAGGGCCCTGCTCGAATGGCAAGGCAAGGAAGCGCGCGCCCGGGAATTCCGCGCGCATCTCGCTCTGGACCCTGGCGACAATCTCGTGCGTGCGCTGGTTTCCGTCCAGCTGGACCCAGCCGGCTGCAAAGCCCTCAACGCCTTCCGTATTGTTGATCATGTTATAGTAGACGCGTGGCGACGGCTCACCCAGGACCCACGTGACAGACTTCACGCCCTCCATCGCCTGGATCAGTTCGCTGGCATGTTTCGTTGACACGATCGTGTCGGACAGGCTGGCCTCCGGCGGCAACTGCATCATGACCTGGAACTGATCTCTCTCCGTCTGCGGAAAGAATTGCGATGGCAATTGTCCGACCAGGTAGAAGCCGAGGATGGCTGGCGCGACTGCCAGGAGGATACCGAGCGGCGGAAACCGCAAGACAGCTTCGACGGTAGCCCGGTAGCCGTCGGAGACGAAATCGACCGATACGCCATCGCGCCACCAACGGCGCGGACGTTTATGCTCGCCGGTTTCCCAGCCCCGCGTGCGATCGAACCAACCCGCCATCGCAGGGATGAGCGTCACCGAAACGACGAAGGAGGCGGTGATCGAATAGACGACTGACAGGCCGATCATGCCGATAAATTCACCCGCTCCGCCGGGCAGAAGGGCAATTGGCGCGAACGCCAACGCGGTCGTAAGCGTCGAGGCCGCAAGCGGGGCGAACAGATGTTTGAGGCTCTTGTCGATCGACTGGAGGCGCGTCGCGCCGCGGGCCCGCATCTGGTCAAAGTCGTCGACAACGACGATGGCATTGTCGATCAGCAGGCCGAGTGAAATCACGAGGCCGGTGACCGACATCTGGTGCAGGGGATTCCCGAAAACCTTGAACAGGATCAGGACGAGAGCAACGGTCAGCGGTATAGCCGAACCGACGACGAGCGCAGACCGCCAGCCCATCGTGAAGAACAGGACGACGAACACGATACAGGCTGACATCAGCAGGTTCTTGGCGAGGCCGTTCAGTCGCGCGTTCGTGTATGTACTCTGGTCGAAAACCGTTTCAATACGCAGTCCGGGCGGTGCATCCACGGCAAAATCCCGCACGACGCGATGCGCCGTCTCGGCCCATTTGTCGACGCGCTGGTCTTCTGAAATGAAGGCGCCCACGAAGATGGCGCGCTTGCCGTTTTCCAATGCCATCCGGACGGACGGATCTTCAAACCCCTTCTGGACAACTGCCACATCGCTGACGCGTACAGCCGTTCCATCCGGCCGCTGCAGGAGCGGCACGCTGCGGATGCGGGATATGTTGTCGAACTCGCCACCGACTTCGAGACCGATATTGCCACCGTCAGAGCGAAGGCGCCCGGCCGGCGTCTTGCTGTCCGCCGATGCGATGAGCGATGCAGCCTGACGAACTGTCAGGCCCGCCGCTGACAATGCATCAGGGTCGACGACGATGCGGACCTCCTCGGCAGGCACACCATAGAGGTCGGTCAGCTCTGTACCGGGCAGTCGCTGGAAACGGTCCTGGAGATTCAGCGCCATACGCCGCATGACCGCGAGCGGCGGATCGCCCTCGCCCTCCCAGACGAGTCCGACGACCAGTGTCGCAGCGCCGACATATTGCCGGTGAATATCCGGCGCGTTGGTACCGGATGGGAATTGGGTCTTGGCGAATTCGACCTTCTGGCGGATCAGAGTCCAGGCATCATCGACTTCCGCTTCGGTGAGATCGTCACGAATTTGCAGGCTGACCTGCGACACGCCGGGACGTGACACGGACTGCACTTCGTTGACTTCGGGCAGCTCCATCAGGGCCGCTTCAACCGGTTCAGTGACGAGCGCTTCCATGCGCTCGGCGTCCGCGCCCGGGAGGGTCGTGAGGACAAAGCCGTAGCGCTCGATCAGCGTCGGGTCTTCCTGCCGGCCAAGCGAGAACATCGCACCAAGGCCACCGATGAGGATAACCATGATGATCAGGATGGTGAGGCGCGGAAGGCGGAAGAAAATTGTGAACATGACGGCGGGAGCCTCAGCCTTCGTTTGACGCGTCGGCGCTGGTCGCATCACGCGGCACGACGGGCATGCCCGGCGCAATGCGCTGGAGCCCGTCGACAATCACACGGTCGCCTTCCTGAACGGGGCCGCGAACGAAACCGCGTCCGCCTTCGGAATGCACCATCTCGACCGGCCGTCGCTCAGCGCGCCAGCCATGTTCGGACGGGGCGGCGACGAATACGGTCCACAGGCCGCGGGACGCCGTGGACATGGCCTTCACAGGCACCCAGAAGCCAGGCTCGTCGATTTCGCGCTCCATCGAAAGCCGGACGACGGCCCCCACAGCGAGGTTGCCCGAATTCTCAATGTCGAACATCGCGGCGACCGTGCGCCTGTCGGCATCAATCACGCCCGTAACGGTACGTAGTTTTGCGTCAACCGTGCCTGTATCGGCAACCAGTTTGTACATTTCACCCGGTATCAGGCGCGCGGCGCTGACCGCCGGAAGGCCGATCCGTGCTTCGAGATGACCTGCCTCCACCAATTCCAGTATCAGCGTGCCGGGCGCAGCGATCGCGCCTTCATCAACCATCCTCGCGGTGACAACACCGTCAAATGGCGCCGTGATACGCGCGAGGTCGATCTGGACGCGCAAAGTGTCGGCCTGCGCCTGGGCCGCTTCGATGCGGGCCAGGGACGTGTTGGCCTGAGCTTCTGCCTCATCGACGCGCTGTTGCGAGACGTGGCCCTGCAATTTGAGCGTTCGTTGGCGTTCGACCGTATTCAAGGCCAGGGAGTGGGCCGCGCGCGCTTCTTCAACCACCGCATCAGCCGAGGCGAGTTGGGCACCCAGGCTACGCGTGTCGAGGCGAGCCAGCGTCGCGCCCTGTTTAACCCGGTCGCCGACATCGGCACTGATTGAGTCTATGCGGCCACCACTGGAAAAGCCGAGCTGGCTCTTGCGGCGCGCCTCGGCGAGTCCGCTAAAGGATTCATCGATCCTGAATTCCTTGGCCAGGCGGACCGGCATGACAGACACAGTCAGCGGGTCCGGTTCGACCGTTGCCACTTTTGGCCCTTCGGCGCTGCGCAGCTGGATAGCTGCGAATATCAGTCCTGCCCCAAACAGGAACAGGATCACCAAGAAGGCCAGGCCCTTCAGAAACGTCGGGCGCTTCTCTCGGGTCTCGTCGCCCTGATAGTAATCGGAACGCGTCATGGTCTTAGTCCTCAGGGGTAAAATCAGGGTGCCGCACTTCGCCGGGCGATTGCAGACCCCGGAAAACGAGGTCGGCGTGGAAGGCGATAAAGGCGCTCGCGGAAACGGGTTCGTCGGTCGGCAGAAGTGCCGGGAAGTTCGGCATGTGCGTCATCAATTGCGCGAGACCATGGGACGCCGCCCACACGGATTTCGCTGATAGGTAAGGGTCAAGTTCGGGATCGAACACGCCGAGTGACTGGCCTTCGCGTACCATGTTGACGAGGACACCGAAGGCCCGCCCTTTATTGGTCTTCGCGAACGCCGCCCAGTCCTCGGATTGAACCTGAACCGGCGCACCCTGAGCGTTTGAAAACGCTGCGGCGTAGTGGTGCGGGCGCTCCATCGCCGTTACAATATAGGTCGTCACACACGCCCGTCCTCGTTGCGAGAACGGTGCGTCTGCGCAGGAAATCTTGCCGACGCGAGACAGGAGGCGTTCGAAGAAAACTTCCTTGAGTTCGTCGATCAGCTCCTCTTTGGACCCGAAATACTTGTAGATGGCGGACGGCGAGTAATCGATCTCTTCGGCAAGCCGGCGAATTGAAAGACCCGCCTCGCCCTCGGTCGCAAAAACACGTTCGGCAGCTTCGATTATCGCGCCGCGCACTTTAAGGCGGCGGCGTTCCGCCGGCGTCGCTTCAAGGGACATGTCATCTGGCATGGCGCGTCAAATATCGCTGAAACATGTTCAGAAAGTGAACACTGTTCACCAAATTAGTCCTGACCCACGGCGCGAGCAAGCAGAAACACGCGAGAAGCCTCTTTC
>NZ_JBBKXE010000154.1:0-46430 GCF_037969335.1 Hyphomonas sp.
CCCCCACGCCACGGCCCCGTTTTCGGGTAATCGAGGGTGGCAAGCAGGCCGCAGACGACTGACCCTTTCCCCCGGACAAGAGGCGACACATGGCACTGGACACGACCCCCACCTCCCTCCGCACGGTTGTCGTGACAGGTGCCTCGACCGGCATCGGTGCCGCAACCGCCCGCCACCTCGCCGCGCAGGGCTGGTGCGTCTTTGCCGGCGTGCGCAAACAGGCCGACGCTGATCAGCTGAAAGACGGCGCCACGGGCGACCTGCGCCCGATCCTGCTCGACGTCACCCAGTCTGGCAGCGTTGAAGCGGCCGTCCAGACCGTTGCCGAAGCGCTTGGCAACGCCCGGCTCGCCGGGCTCGTCAACAATGCCGGTATCGCCAGAATGGGGCCGCTGGCAATCCAGCCATTGGCGGATTTCGAGGCCCACTTTGCCGTCAATGTGTTTGGCATGCTCCGCGTCACACAGGCTTTCGTGCCCCTGCTCGGATCCGACAAGTTCCGGACCGGCCCGCCCGGCCGGATCGTCAATATCACCAGCGTTGGCGGCCGGATCGCGGCCCCCTTTCTCGGTGCCTACACCGCCACCAAACACGCCAATGAAAGCATGACCGACACATTGCGCCGGGAACTCCTGATCTACGGAATCGACGCAATTGCTGTGGGTCCCGGCTCGGTGAAGACGCCGATCTGGGACAAGGCGGAAGCGGCCAATGACGAACAGCCCTATGCCAAAAGCGATTGGGGCGCGCCGCTGAAAACATTCGAGCAGGTCATGCTCAAGGGCGGTCGCTCCGGGTTCGATCCGGTCGAGATCGGCAAGGTCGTCCAGACCGCGCTGGAAGACCCGAAGCCCAAGGCCCGCTACGCGCCCGTGCCCAACAAGCTGACCAATTTCACGATCCCGACCCGCCTGCCAAAACGCTGGCTCGACAGGATCTTCGCCAGCCGGTTCGGCCTGCACAAACCGGACTAGGCGGCCCGGCCCCGAATCTTTTTCACCTTCCCTTGACGTCCCCGGCGGAAGCCCGGCGCATGGTGTAAAAAACGGGAGGATAACATCATGACGGATCTCAGCGGCAAGATCGCCATCATCACAGGCGCCGCCAGCGGCATCGGCCTTGCGGGCGTCGAAGTCTTCGTCGCCGCAGGCGCGAAAGTCATCGCCGGCGACGTGCAGGACGAAAAGGGCAAGGCGCTGGAAACGCGCTTCGGATCAGACAAGGTTCGCTTCACCCATTGCGACGTCACCGACATGGGTCAGCTCGAAGCCCTCATGCAATCCGCCGTCGATGCCTTTGGCGGCCTTGATATCCTTTGGAATAATGCCGGCCATGGCGGCACGCCGACCGGCGTCGAAGACCTCGATCTCGAGGGCTATGACACCACGATGAACCTGCTCCTGAAACAGGTCTTCGCGGGCACCAAGTTTGCCGTGCCGCACATGAAGGCGCGCGGCGCCGGGTCGGTGATCAACACGTCATCGATCAGCGCCGTCTGCGCCGGCTATGCCCCGATCACCTATTCGGTCGCCAAGAAAGGCGTCGCGCATTTCTCGAAACTGGCCGCCGCGGAGCTCGCCAAATACCAGATCCGGGTCAATTCGATCCTGCCGGGCTTCATTGCCACGTCGATCTTCGGCGCCTCCCTCGGCCTGTCGCGGGAACAGGCCGACCAGATGGCCGAAATGGTCGCCCAGAACGGCGGCAAGATGCAGCCCATCGGGCGCGTCGGTCGCGGCAGCGACATTGCCGAAATGGCCGCGTTCCTGGCCTCTGATGCAGCAGGTTTCATCACCGGCGGTGAGTTCCTGGTCGATGGCGGCATGACCGTCGGACCGGTGCACAGCTGGAACGAAGAAGCGGCCGGGCCACTCCTCGAAGCGCTGGGCCTCACGCCCGAACAGGCCGAACAGATGCGGCTTGCCCAGGCGGCCGGCACTCAGTCCTGAACGACGGCGTCCAGACCCGGGACCGCTTCGACGG
This sequence comes from Hyphomonas sp., assembly GCF_037969335.1. GTDB lineage: Bacteria > Pseudomonadota > Alphaproteobacteria > Caulobacterales > Hyphomonadaceae > Hyphomonas. The sequence goes on from NZ_JBBKXE010000154.1 coordinate 1,984, forward strand.
CCTGCAGCAGGTCAGCCAGCGTCGACGCCCGGAACACGCGGCGGCCATGTTCGTCGGCAAGCACATAGCCCCTGGCCGTCTTGGTCAGGGGAAACCGGCGCCAGTGGGCGCGGGTGCGGAAGATCCAGACCTGTTCGGGCGCCTCACCTGCGGTTGCCCAACCGGTCCACATGTGTTCGATCGGCAGGCACCGCCACAGGCGGTCGATCTCATCAATCTCCGAGGCGGTGAATCGGTTCATGGCAACTAGTCCAAATGTGTCTGCAGCCCGCAAGGATAACCGTCCGCAACGCACGCGCAACCTGGAAGGTGCGTTGTGGATGGCCGCCTCGGGCGCTGTGTTCACCGCCTTCCTGACCCTCTCCAAGCTACAGTCAGCGCACTACGACCCCGGCTTCCTCGCCTTCTGGCGCGCGGCGGTCGCGCTGGCGATCACGCTGCCCGTCATCTTCCACCATGGCCTCGGCATCATGCGCGTGCAGCAGCCGATAATGGTCTTCGTCCGCAGCCTGTTCGGTACCGTCGGTTTCATCCTGAGCTTTTACGCCGTCTCGGATGCTGTTGGCCTGCCCTTGTCGGAATTCAACGCGATCAGCTTTTCGCGCGCCATGTTCATCACTGTCATTGCCGCCTTCATCCTGCGCGAGACGGTCGGCTGGCACCGCTGGGGCGCCACGCTGGCCGGTTTCGTCGGTGTGCTTATCATGACCCAGCCACAATCTGGCGTGAGCCTTGGCACGCTCCTCGCGCTTGGCGCCGCGTTCTGCATGGCCGGCGCGATCACGCTGGTCAAAGTCCTGTCGCGCCTGCACCGCCCGATGACGCTGCTGATCTGGGCCAACCTCCTGTCATCCATCCTCCTGCTGCCCCTCGCCATCTGGAAGTGGCCCGCTGTCGCGCCGTCGCTTCAGGACTGGGGCATGATCGGCGTAATGGGTCTCTGCGGGACGCTGGGGCAGTATCTCTACATTCGCGGCATGAGCATTGGCGACGCCTCCTTCCTCTCCCCCATCGACTATCTGCGCCTGCCAATGGCGGCCCTGGTCGACTGGTTGCTGTTCCATCTCCTGCCGGGTCCCTGGACCTGGGTCGGAACCGCTATCATCATCTCGGCAACCTTCTACATCACCTACCGGGAGCACAGGCTTAACGCCCGCACCCCAACCCCGCCCTTGTGAAAATTGGTGAATTCGTTCATTGTTCACAAAACAGTGGGAGTTTCACATGGCCAAGGTCCTCGTCACAGGCGCTACCGGCTTTATTGCGGGTCATGTCATTCTGCAGCTGATCGAAGCCGGGCATGACGTTCGCGGCACGGCCCGCTCGGCGAGCAGCGCGCCCAAGCTCAACGTAACGCTGAGTAAATACGCAGGCAAGCCCATCCATATCGAGCTTGTCGCCGCCAATCTCGGCAGCGACGAAGGCTGGGCTGAAGCCGTCGCTGGCATGGACTATGTCCAGCACGTTGCATCGCCATTCCCGAGCGGCGTCCCGAAAGACCCGGAAGACCTGATCCGCCCGGCCCGTGATGGCGCCCTGCGTGTCCTCAAGGCAGCGAAGGCCGCCGGCGTGAAACGAGTCGTTATGACGTCATCCATGGCGGCCATAGCCTATGGCTGGGGCGACGCCCGACCGGCCGTCCTGACCGAGGAACACTGGTCAAACCCCGACAACCTGAAAGACAACACCGCCTATACCCGCTCCAAAACCATCGCCGAGCGGGCGGCATGGGACTATGTGAACGGGGAAGGCAAGGGGCTCGAACTTGCCGTCATCAATCCGGCCGCCGTTCTCGGCCCGGTGATGAGCGGCGACCTGTCGACCTCGCTTGAACTCCTGTCCCAGCCCCTGTCAGGCAAGATCCCGGCCGTACCGCGTATCGGCTTCGGGATTGTCGACGTACGCGATGTCGCCGCCGCCCAGGTGGCGGCAATGACCGTCCCTGAAGCCGCCGGTGAGCGCTTCCTCGTCTCCCAGCCTTTCATGTGGTTCTCGGACGTGGGGGACATCCTGCGCGCGAATTTCCCGGCCTACAGCAAAAAGCTTCCCAAGGGCACATTGCCCGATTTCTTGACGAGGGTTTTGTCTGTGTTCAACCCGGCCTTGAAGCTCCTCATTCCAGAACTTGGACGCCAGCGGCAAATCTCCAACGAGAAGGCGCGCAAGGTTCTGGGCTGGAAACCCCGCACAGCAGAACAGGCCATCGTGGATGGCGCGCAAAGCCTGATCGACGCTGGCGTGGTCTGACGCAGATCAACGCTCAGAAATCGTAGGCAATTCCCTTGCGCTCCCAGTCCCCATAGCGGGTCGGTTCGATATTGCGGGGGCCGCCATTCTCATCCTCGGGCAGGGCAGCAGCATCGGCCTCCGCCGCCGCGCGCCGCGCGTCCGCTTCCTCCAACGCCCGGCGTGCCTCGGGGCTCAAGCCCTTGCGGCGTTCGGTCTCGTCCTGACTGCTGTCAGGGTTTGATGATTCTTGGTCCATGTGCCAGCAGACTCCTCAATTCGTTAATGGTCACCATATAGTTGGCAGTACCATCCGTAGAAACATCGAACTGCCGTATTAGTGGAGCACAAGTCCAATGGGGACTGCGAAAACCTTCATCCTGCTTGCCATGCTGACCGCCCTCTTCATGGCGATCGGGTATCTCGTTGGCGGCATGCTCGGCATGACGGTCGCATTCGTCGTCGCTGCGGGCATGAACGCATTTTCGTACTGGAACGCCGACAAGATCGTCCTGAAGATGCAGGGCGCGCGCGAGCTGACGCCAGAAACCATGACACCCATGCTGCGCACCTTCGCGAATGACGTTGCCTCGCTCGCCGAACGGGCTGGCCTGCCCACGCCGAAGGTCTACATCATCGAAACACCCCAGCCGAACGCCTTTGCCACCGGACGTGATCCATCGCATGCCGCCGTCGCCGCAACGACCGGCCTGCTTGGCATGCTGACCCGGGAAGAAGTCTCAGGCGTGATGGCCCACGAACTCGCTCATGTCGGCAACCGCGACACGCTAACCATGACCATCACCGCGACCATTGCAGGCGCGATCGGCATGCTGGCGAATTTCGCGCTCTTCTTCGGGCGCGACCGTAATGGCCTGATCGGCTCACTCGCGATCATGATTATCGCCCCCATCGCCGCTGGACTCGTCCAGATGGCGATCAGCCGCTCGCGCGAATATGTGGCCGATGCCAGGGGCGCTGAAATCTGCGGCAACCCGCTCTGGCTGGCCTCTGCGCTCGAAAAGATTGAACGCGGCGCCCGTGCGTCCGTAAACGTCCAGGCCGAGCGCAACCCCGCCATGGCCCATATGTACATTTCCAACCCGCTCAGCGGCCGGGGCGCCGACAACCTGTTCTCGACCCACCCGACCACAGCCAGCCGGGTTGCCGCCTTGCGCCGTATGGCGGGCGACCAGATGTCCGCCTCGACCGATGACGCCACCCCTGCCCGGCGCGCTGCCGGCCCGTGGGGTTGAGGCCGTGAGCGGAGCCGATATTCGCCGCGCTGCAGCCGACCTGCTGACCCTGACGCTGGACAGCCGTCGCACGCTCGACGATGCGATGGACACGAGCCAGATATTCAACACGCTGGAAGGGTCTGACCGCGGGTTCGCGCGCGCCATTGCCAGCGCCGCCCTGCGCAATCTTGGCCACATTGACGATGCCCTTGCCCCCCTCCTGTCGCGCCCGCTCCCGGCCGTCACCGCGCCCATACGGGCCCTGCTCCGCACCGGCGTCACGCAGCTCTGGCTGATGGATACGCCGCCCCATGCCGCCGTCGGCGAAACCGTGGAAGCCGCCAAGGCCTGGCCTGAAGCGCGCTCCGGCGGAGCCTTCCTCAATGCCGTCCTGCGCCGCGCCGACCGCGAGCGCCCTGATTTCTCGACCATGTCTCCGGTCACGATCTGGCCGGACTGGCTGCAAAAGGCCTTCACCGATGCACTTGGTGAGGACGCGGCAATGGCCCTCGCCAAAGCGCAGCTTTCCGAGCCTGTGCTTTACCTGACACCCAAATCCGACCCCGAAAAAGTCGCCGCCGAGACCGGCGGTGAGCTCGTGCCCGGCGGAGCTGTGCGCGTGCCGGGCGGATCAGTCGAAGACAAGGACGGGTTCGCCGCCGGTGACTGGTGGGTCCAGGACGTCGCGGCCATGATTCCTGCGCGGCTGCTGAACCCGCAAGCGGGCGACACCGTGATCGACCTCTGCGCCGCGCCCGGCGGCAAGACGCTCCAGCTCGCCGCATCCGGCGCCAGTGTCACGGCTGTGGACCGGTCTGCACCGCGCCTGCGGCTTTTGCAGGAAAATCTCGCCCGCACCGGCCTGTCCGCCGACGTGATCGCGGCAAATGCCGACGAATGGCGCCCGGATGCGCCCGTCGCGAAGATTCTGCTCGACGCGCCCTGCTCGGCGCTCGGCACGCTGCGCCGTCACCCGGAAGGCGCATGGATCAAGCGCGACGCCGACGTTGCCCGCTTTCCGGTGGCACAGGCCCGCCTGCTCGAATCAGCCCTCGAAATGCTGCAGCCCGGCGGCACGCTCGTCTATTGCGTCTGCACGCCCCTGCCAGCCGAAGGCGTCGATATTGTCAACGCCGCGATCATGGGGGGCCTCGCCCAGCGGGAACGAGTCAGCGCCGCTGAAATTCCCGGTTTTGAAAACGCGATCACGCCTGATGGAGACATCCTGACCCTGCCCGGCATCGCCGGCGATCATGACACATTCTTCATCGCGCGATTGACCAAGGCCTGATTCGCCTCCGGGTTCCGCACAGAGCGGGCGATTCGGAGGTAAATACGTGTTGACCACAGGTTGCGACATCGCGTCTGAACGGGGAGATCTAGCACTGGCTGCCATTGAATCGCCACCGATCACCCCGAAATTATTCACACGGGTTCATCTGCTATTCAGCTGAATACACGCAAAAAGCGTCCATTCAATGTGCAAGGAGCACTGATATGTCTGCAATTACTTCCTCCCGCGCTGTTCCTGGCAAGATCATGGCTGGCGCCCTCGCCGCGCTCACGCTCGCTCTCGCCGGTTGCGCCAACAATCCCGGCCTCGGAACGACGAGCACGCAGTCCGTCGGCCAGGCGTCGACCGTGTACCAGGGTACCGTGACCTCTGTCCGGGCCGTGACCATCAAGCCCGACCGTTCGATCATCGGCGTTGCAACAGGCGCTGTCCTCGGCGGCCTCGCAGGCTCCGAACTCGGCGGCGGTGACAAGGCCCAGACAGCTGGCGCCATTGGTGGCGCAGTCGTTGGCGGCGTGGCCGGCAACGCGGCCGGCAAGGCCATCGGCACCAAGCAGGGCTATGCCTACATCGTTCGCTTCAGCAATGGCGACGTGAAGGAAATCGTCCAGGGTGCCGACGTCTACATCGCACCCGGCACGCCGGTCGACATCATTGCCGGCGCTGACGGCTGGAAACTGGCGCCACGCGGCGGTTACTGATCCGGCATGCCCGGGTCCGGGCACACGGTTAAAACTTGATTCCCGGACAGCCGGCCGCCTTGTGCGGTCGGCTGTTCCCTTTTAGGGAGAGACGATGAGTAAGGTCCTGATTTCCCCTTCGATTCTCTCGGCGGACTTCGCCTGTCTGGGAGACGAAATTCGCGCGATTGATGCTGCTGGCGCCGATATGATCCACATTGACGTGATGGACGGACATTTCGTGCCGAACCTGACATTCGGACCGCCTGTCATCGAAAAGCTTCGGCCACACACGAAGAAACCCTTCGACGTTCACCTGATGATCGCGCCGGTTGATCCGTTCATTGCCGCCTTTGCCAAGGCAGGCGCCGACATTCTCACCGTCCATCCCGAGGCGGGGCCGCACATTCACCGCACCTTGCAGGCGATCCGAACGGCCGGCATGCGACCGGGCGTGGCGCTCAACCCGGGCACGCCAGCCTCGGTCGTTGAACCCTTGCTCGACAATCTCGACCTGATCCTCGTGATGTCGGTCAATCCGGGCTTCGGCGGGCAGAGCTTCATCGAGAGCCAGTTGCGCAAGGTCGAAGAACTCAGGCACATGATTGACCAGTCAGGCCGTGACATCATCCTGGAAATTGACGGGGGCCTGAACCCGGAAAACGCGCCCCGGGCCGTTTCTGCGGGCGTCACTGCGATTGTTGCAGGCTCCGCCGTTTTCAAGGGTGGACCTTCAGCCTATGGTGACAATATCCGGGCGCTCAGGCCGAGCGTCCAAGTATAGTAGGTTTCAGGATGGGGCGTGCCTTGGGTGGTGGAGACAGCGATTTCCGAGCTGACCGCACGCGTTCCAGCGCTGACGATGCAGCCCTTTGGCGCCGGTTTCGCGGCGTCGCCGGCGAAGACGCGCGAATCGGCGCGCGGCAACGACTGAAACTGACGGGAACGGCCCCCGCGAATTTCGACATCAATCTCCCTGATATCGTTCCGCCTGACACATGGCGCGGCGAAGCCCTGATGCGCGATGTCTGGCGCATCGGCATGGAACGCCTGACACTGGAACACGCTCAGGCACCCTGGTCGGTTCCGCCGCCATCGCGGCACTTCGCCGACCGGCTGCACCGGTTTGACTGGCTGCCTGACCTCCTCTCGCAAGGCCCTTCCGGCGCGAGCCGGGCCGGGGCGTTTATCGATTCCTGGATCGACGCATACGGTACGTTCAACGGCTTCGCATGGCGCGCCGAACCGACCGCAAATCGCATCTGGAACTGGATGCGATGCGCAAACGACATCTTCACCGCAGGCGACAGGCCCGAACGAATGGAATGCCTGGTCCGGCAATTGCGATTCCTGTCGGACGCCCTCGACCAGACGACTGATCCCAAGACCCGCTGGATGGGGTCATGCGTCATGGTCGCCCGTTCTGTTTGCCTTGATGGGGCACACAATCTGGATGAGGCACTGGCGCGGCTGGACGGCGAATGCACCGCACAGATCCTTCCCGATGGCGGCCATGTCAGCCGCAGCCCGTCTCGCCTGTTGGCGGCGCTGCTCAACCTGCTCACGCTCCGCGAGGTCCTGCAGGATGCCGGGCATGTCGTGCCGGAATATTTCGAAAAATGGATTCCGCGCATGGGGGCCATGCTGGCTTTCTTCCAGACCGAAGATGGCGCGCTGAATCCCTTCAATGACGGTGACGAGGGACGACCGGAGGCCGTGAATGCGGCGCTGGCGCGCCTTGGTACGCCACCCCGCCGCTTTACCGTTGCCCCAAAGTCCGGATTCCAGAAACTTCAAAAAGGTCCGGTCCGTCTTATGCTCGATTGTGGCGAAGCCCCGCCGCCACCGTTCGGGGATTTCGCTCATGCCGGCGCGCTCGGCTTCGAATTGTCGGATGGACCCGCCCGTCTGGTCACATCGTGTGGCTATAGCGCGGAAGTGAATCTCGACTGGCAGGCCGCCGTTCGCCGCACCGGTGCGCACTCAACCCTCGTCCTCGCAGGGCGGGACTCGGCCAGTTTCGTGGTCAATGAAGAATCCCGCCTGCTCGCAGCCAAGGGGCCGGAAGGCATCTCGGCCAAGCGGCTCGAGGAGGCCGACGAGACCTGGCTTGACGCGCAACATGGTGGCTACAAGGCCGCTTGCGGCCTCCTGCATCGGCGGCGCCTGTTCATGTCGGGTAACGGCAGCCGCCTGACCGGCGAGGATTCCCTAGTCCGCCCGATTTCTCAATCGCCGTCAGATGATTCCAAGTTCATCAATTTCGAAATCCGGTTCCACCTTCACCCAACGGTCACAGCCATGATGTCGCGCGATGCCATACGCCTTATCTGCGACAATGGTTCCGTCTGGCGGTTCAAGACCAGCCATGAGGGCACACGGCTTGAACGGACCGTCTATCTTGCGCGTGGAATCGTTGAGCAACCCGAACAGATTGTCATGGCTGGCTATGCCGATCCGAACAGTGACGGCAATGAGCCGCCCAACTGTATCCGCTGGGCCTTCCTGAAGGAGCCCGCAGCATGACCCCGCAGCGCGCTGCCCGGAGGGCCATGGTCCTGACTCTGGGATTCGATGTCACCATGGCGGCGATCGCGATGATCATGGCATCCGTTCTCGTCTGGTCGTCAGACGCCGTCACCGGACCGTTTTCGTTTGTGTCTGCCATCACGAGCACCTGCGCTTTCGTCCTCGCCGTCTTCGCCGGATTCGTGATTCGCGGTGTTCAGAAACAGGTCTGGCGCCATATGGGCTGGCCCGATGCCGTGATGACGGTACAGGCCATCGGCCTGTCGGGCCTGATCTACCTGCCGGTCATGCTGTTGCTCAATGGCAGGCTCGTCGCACCGTGGGCAACCTTCCTTGTTGCCACCTTGCTCTGGACGATCCTGCTGTTTGCCGGGCGCATGTTTGCCCTGTCGCGCTCGACGCACATGCCTCTGCAGATATTCAGCCCCGTCTCGCGATCGGGACAGCCTGTTCTACTTGTCGGCGATGCCGAAAATTGTGTCACGGTATTGCGCCGGCTCCAGAATGCGCCGCAGGGCAGCAAGGTGCGCGTACTCGGTGTTGTCGAAACGCGCGGGGCGAATCCCGGCCGCGCCATCCGCGGTGTGCCGATCATGGGGTCTCTGGAAGACCTCGGCAATGTCATCGACGTGCTGGAAGTCCGCTACGGCCAGACACCGTGGCTCGCAGTTACCGGTATCGCGCGATCACGCGAGAACATGCTCCAGATCCTGGAAATTGCATCAAGCCATGGCGCTGAAATCATGGCGCTTGGCGGTGACGAAGCCGCGCAGATACTCGAGCCCGTCCATCCTGCCGATCTTCTCGCCCGGCCAGAACGCCAGCTCGACATCGCGCCCGTTCGCAGCATCGTAACATCCGCCAACGTGCTCGTGACTGGTGGGGGCGGTACAATCGGTGCGGAGCTGACACGCCAGGTTGCCGCGCTCAATCCGGCCTGCCTGACGATTCTCGACGCATCGGAATTCAACCTCTACAGCATCGACATGGCGCTCGGCACCGAAGCGCCTGACGTCCAGATCATGTCGCGTCTGGGTGATGTGCGCGATGTCAGCCGGCTGGCGGATGTTTTCCAGCGCGCTCAGCCAGATCTCGTCATCCATGCGGCTGCGCTCAAGCATGTCCCCCTGATGGAACACAATCTCTGTGAAGCCATACTGACCAATGTCGGCGGGGCCGTGAATGCCGCGCGGGCCGCTGTCGCGGTTGGCGCGCGCCGGTTCGTCTTCATCTCTACCGACAAGGCGGTCGATCCGGACAATGTCATGGGCGCGACAAAGCGACTTGCGGAAATCGCGGTCAGCCGGATAGCGGCCGATTCCCGCATGTCGGCATCCATGGTGCGCTTCGGCAATGTGCTCGGTTCGTCCGGGTCTGTCGTGCCGCTGTTCGAACGACAGATCGCCGCTGGCGGGCCGGTTACGCTTACCGATCCGGGCGTCACGCGCTATTTCATGACCGTCGAGGAGGCATCATCGCTGGTGTTGCAGGCGGCAGGCCTTCAGGCCCTTGAAGGCGCCGCCGAGCTGTTTGTCCTCGATATGGGCGAGCCCATCCCGATCCTGCAACTGGCCGAGACCATGATCCGCCTCAAGGGCCTCGTTCCGGGTGTGGACATCGAGATTGTGACAACCGGCTTGCGGGACGGAGAAAAAATGCACGAAGCGCTGACCTATCGACATGAAGAGGTCAGCCCGACCACGGTCGACGGCGTCAACCGTGTGGCATCACCGAACGGACATGGCGAGTTGTTCGAGAAGCAACTTGCCGCTCTTCTCGAAGCGGCCGGTCGACGGGACCGGGGTGAAGCCCTGCGACTGCTCGGCGTTCTGGTGCCGGAATATGGCGCCAACCGGGCGGTGCGGGACCAACGCCACAGCGCTTGACGCCCCGGCCGGTCGTGCTACCCCGCGCGGTAGTTCAGCCAGCCGCCAGAGGATCCCCCCATGACCGACGCCGCCAGCCGCGGAGCGCCCGTTCGCATCCGCCGAGCCCTCCTGTCCGTTTCCGACAAGACCGGTCTCGTCGACCAGGCTCGCAAGCTTGCCGCCATGGGCGTCGAACTGGTCTCGACCGGCGGCACATCGAAACTGCTGAAAGACGCCGGACTTGCCGTGAAGGACGTCGCCGACCTGACAGGCTTCCCGGAGATGATGGACGGCCGCGTCAAGACACTCCATCCGGCCGTGCATGGCGGCCTGCTTTACCTGCGCGACAACCCGTCCCACGTGAAGGACGCCGAAACCCACGGCATTGGCGCCATCGATCTCATCTACGTGAACCTCTATCCGTTCGAAGCGACCGTTGCCTCTGGTGCAGACTTTGAAACCTGCATCGAGAATATCGATATCGGTGGCCCCGCCATGTTGCGCGCCGCCGCCAAGAACGGGGCGTTCGTGGCCGTCTGCACTGACGGCGGTGACGTCGATACCGTGATTGCAGAAATGGAAGGCCATGACGGCGAAGTGCCTGTCACCCTCTGCCGCAAACTCGCGGCGAAAACCTATGCTCGCACCGCCGCCTACGACGCCGCCATTTCAGGCTGGTACGCTCGCCAGCTCGGCGACACCGCACCCGACTGGGCCGCAATCGGCGGCAAGCTGCACGAAGCCCTGCGCTATGGTGAAAACCCGCACCAGAAGGCCGCCTTCTATGTGACCGGCGAAAAACGCCCGGGCGTCGCGACTGCGAAACAGCTGCAAGGCAAGGCGCTCTCCTACAATAATATCAATGACACCGACGCGGCCTATGAGCTGATCGGTGAACTGGGTGCCGAAACGCCCGCCGTGGCCATCATCAAGCACGCCAACCCGTGTGGCGTCGCCCAGGGCAAGACCATCATCGAGGCCTATCGCGCGGCCCTTGCCTGCGATTCAACCTCGGCATTCGGTGGGATCGTCGCCCTCAACCGTCCGCTGGATGGCGCGACCGCTGACGAGATCAGCCGGGTCTTCACCGAAGTCGTCATCGCACCCGGCGCCGATGCCGACGCCGAGGCGATCTTCGCGAAAAAGAAAAACCTCCGTCTCCTGATCACCGAGGGCTTGCCAGACCCGGCCTCTGCCGGCCATTTCGTCAAGACCGTCGCCGGCGGCTTCCTGATGCAGGACCGTGACTTCGGTCGCATCACGCGTGCCGACCTGAAAATCGTCACCCGTCGTGCCCCGACCGAGGAACAACTCGACGACCTCCTCTTCGCCTGGCGCGTTGCCAAGCATGTGAAGTCGAACACGATTGTCTATGCGAAAGATGGTGCCACGGTGGGCATCGGCGCAGGCCAGATGAGCCGGATCGACTCGGCCCGCATCGCCGCGCGCAAAGCAGAAGATGCCGCCGAAGTGGCCGGCTGGGACGTGCCGAAAACCAAGGGCTGCGTCGCCGCATCCGATGCGTTCTTTCCGTTCGCAGACGGCCTGCTTCAGGCCGCGTCAGCTGGCGCTGTCGCCGTGATCCAGCCCGGCGGATCCATCCGCGACGACGAAGTGATCGCCGCCGCAGATGATGCCGGTCTCGCCATGGTCTTCACGGGCATGCGCCATTTCCGGCACTAGGCCCGGTTCAGATCGAGACGACGATCTTGCCGAAATGCTTTTGCGACGCCTGATGGGCGAACGCGTCGGCAATCTTGTCGAGCGGGAATGTCTGGTCCAGCACAGGCTTGATACCATTGGCCTCGATCGCGGCGATCATGTCTTCCTGCATAGTCGCCGATCCGACCGTAATGCCTGACAGCGTAATGTTCATCGAGAACAGCGCCGCCGTCGGCACTTCGCCGGACACGCCGGTCAGCACGCCGATCAGCGAAATATGCCCACCCATTTTTGACGCCGCGATCGATTGGGCGAGCGTGCCCGGCCCACCGATCTCGACCACTTCATCGACACCGCGTCCGCCGGTCAGGGCCTTGGCTTTCTTGCCCCAGTCCGGCGTGGTCTTGTAATTGATCAGGTGGTCCGCACCGAGCGCCTTCATGCGTTCGAGCTTCTCATCCGATGACGATGTCGAGATAACCCGCGCGCCGGCCGCCTTGGCAAATTGCAGCGCGAAGACCGACACGCCGCCGGTGCCCTGGGTCAGCACCCAGTCGCCGGGCTTGATCTTCGCTTCCACCATCAGCGCACGCCAGGCCGTCAGCGCGGCGCAGGGCAGCGTGGCCGCCTCCTCGAAGGAATAGCCCTCAGGCATGCGCGTGAACGCCGTCTCGGGGGCTGCGACGAGCTCTGCGCCAAACCCGTCGGCACCATCGCCCGGTACGCTGGAAAAGCCGGCCATTTGCGGCGCGCCTGAATACCAGTTCGGGAAGAACAGGCTGAGCACCTTGTCGCCCGGCTTGAACCGGCTGGCGCCTTCACCGACGGAAACGACTTCGCCGGCGCCGTCCGACATCGGGATACGGCCATCGGGTGTCGGGATGCCGCCCATCACGACAACGAAGTCATGATAATTGAGACTGCTGGCTTTCACTCGGACAAGGATCTCGCCCCGGCCCGGTTTCGGGTCCGGGCGGTCTTCGATCACAAGGTTTCCGGGACCTCCGGGCTTTTTGACGGCGGCTGTTTTCATCGGGCGCTTCCTCTTCGCTTTGCCCGAACGTGGGTCGGCGACGCTAGGGAAGTCAAGCAGATCAGTCCGGTGACGCGACAAGATTGACCGTATAGCAAAACCGGCCGGGCTCGGGGCGCGCCGCTGCCAGGTCGATATAGTCCGCGCTGAATCCATAGTAGGACCGCCCGGGCTGGCGGTTTCCCGGCCGGGAGAAAACAGCACAGATTTGCGCTTGCCCATCGTCTACGCGGACGATCTCAAACGGCTCGCCTGAAATCGGATCATCCTGCCATTGCGCATTGCGACAGCCTGTTGCGAGCCGTGCCGCAGACCCGGAATCGTCAATCGCGGCTCGGACGCTCTCTATGTCGTCCGGCAGGGGTCCGATCCCACGGCGATAGCAGTTGAGAGCCATGGCCGTTTCCGCCAGCGCCTCCAGGCGGGCGTCATCCTGCTGCATCTCACGCGCCTGTCCCGGCCCGCCAATGATCGCGAGGCCCGCGACGATCGCGGCAACGGAAACACCAACAAGCGCAAGGGCCAGCCAGTCTCCGGATTCACGGGGTGTCCACATCGCCCTTGTCTCCCTTCTCCGCATCGCCGATGAAATAGGTAAAGATCGCCCCGGCAATCACGGCCACGACCACAGACTTGAGGACAAACCGCACGGTCAGGTCACCGCCGAGGAAATTGTACACGAGCGACATGCCGTCCCCGACCAGCGTGCACCCGGCCACGACTAGGCTGATATAGGTCAGCCATTTGCGAATGCGCGAGCGCTGCATTTGCGGGTTCCGGCGTCGCGCGCCGCGCAGGATATAACCGAGCCAGAGAAAGAGCGGCGTCGCCACCAGCAGGCCCGACACGCCGCTGCGTACCTGCGATTCCAGCCTGAACACACGATAGTCGTTCACGTCGGCCTTGTCGGGGAAGCCGTATTCAATCAGCGCGAACAGCAACGAGCCGAGGCTGAACGAGACAATGCCCAGCAGGATGAAGAAGAGCAGGTAGAAGAAGGCTTCGCGCGCCGACAGGTATGGCTGCGGCCGGGGCACGGCGACCGGGAAGGCGACATCGGAATAGGTCTCCAGCGCGGCATCCACCTCGGCCTTGCGCCAGCCCGCCTTGGTCAGCGCGTCGAGGATGGTACTGCGCGATTGCCCGTGCTCGAGGCTCTGCTTGACGAATTCCACGAGTGTCTTGTCGGCCATCGCGTCCTCACTCCCATGCTGTGGCCGCCAGCATAGCCCGTCTGTTATCCCGTCGCCAGCGGCATCAAATCCCGGCGCGTTGCAGCAGGCGCTGGAAGCCTTCCCAGAATTCGGCCCGGCGTTCGTCCGTTTCCATCAGGATTTCGTGCAGCGCGCCCTCGACCGTCACATGCTCGCAATCGGGAAGGCGGGCGCAGACAGCTTCATGCGACGCATTGTCGACCAGTTTCTCTTCGCCGGCCGACGCGATGAAGACCGGGATGTTCACGGCGTTGAGCGCCTTGGCCTTGCCAAAGGTCGACACGATGTTGAGCGACGCGCCGAGCCAGCCCCAGGTCACCGGCCCAAGTTCCAGTTCCGGCGCCGCATCACACAGGTCGCGCTGCATCTGCCAGCGGCGCTTGTCATGCGTCACGATATTGGTTTCGAACGTCTCCGCCGGGCCCGGCTGCTGCGCATAATTGTCCGAGCGCCCCGTCACGCGCATGGCCCAGACGAGATATCTCATGCCGAGGAACTTTGACTTGAGCCCCCACATCGGCGCGCAAAAGGCGGCAGCTTCGACCTTGACCAGGCCCTGCGCGATGGTCGCCAGCGCAATCGCCCCACCCATCGAATGGGCCAGCGACACGTAAGGGCGCGGCAGCCTGTCGTCGAGCTTCTCCAGCCCCTTGGCGAGCGCGCCCATGAATGTTTCGAACCGGTCGATATGGCCCTTTTTTGTATCGTCCAGCAGGCGCTCCGACAGGCCCTGGCCCGGCCAGTCGATGATGACGACGGCAAAGCCCATGGCCTGCAGCTCGCGGGCGACCTCGAAATACTTTTCGATGAATTCCGTCCGGCCCGGACAGACAATCACCGTGCCCCGCGGATTATTATAGGTCAGCGCCGGGGCAATACAGGCGCGCAGCGAGCGCCCGGCACTGCCCTCGAACCAGACAATCTCGGCGCCGTCGGGCGCAGGATTGCCGGGCACAATGACAAAGTCCTTGCGCTGATCGGCTTTGGCTGGGGCAGTCTTGTCAGGCATGAAAAAAAGCCGCCCTCAGGTTTCCCCGGGGCGGCCCCTTCTGGATTGGTAAGCCGTCGCGGATTCTACGAGAACTTCTGCATCAGGCTCTGCAGTTGCATCGCAACCGACATGTCGCCTTCAACTTTCAGCTTGCCCTGCATGAACGCCATGGTCGGGTCCATCTGGCCGCCGGAAATCTTCTGGAAGTCATCCCAGTCGACCTTGATCGTCGCATCTGCGGCGCCGTCGGAATTATCGACCGTGCCTGCGACGCCGTCGATGAAGAGTTTGCCGACGCTGCCGAAATCAAACTTCACCTTTTTGGTGAAATCGCCGCCCGGCTGGACAGCGGACGAAGCTTTGGATGTAAGTTCTGCAAGATCCATGATGGGTCCTCCTTGGAATGGGTCTGAATAGGATAAAGCAGAGGGACACGGGGAAATGCAAGGAAAGATTGAAGCGGGGCGGAATTGTTCAGCGCCACCGCTCAGGGCGATTATCGCTCCAACCACCTGCCAATGACTGTTTCATCGGCGCAGGGATTCAGTTGCACTTGCCCCAACGGCACCTCACGCCACCCCCCTACGAAGCCCTTGACCGAAGGGGCCTCGACCGCCGATTGATGGACGCATGAGCTGGAAAAAATCGATCGAGGAATTGCGTCGGCGCGAGCGCCTGTCCGAAAAAATGGGCGGCGAAGAGCCGGTCTCGCGCCAGCGTGGGCGCGGCAAGTTGACTGTCCGCGAACGTGTCGCCTTCCTGGTTGACCCCGGCAGCTTCCACGAAATCGGCAAGATTGCCGGCAAGGCCACTTATGGCGCCGATGACGAACTTGAATCCTTCACACCGTCCACATCCGTCACCGGCCGCGCCACGTTGAACGGCAAGCCCACCGTCATCCTGGCAGACGATTTCACCGTGCGGGGCGGCGCGTCGGACGCGGCGATCTGGCAGAAAATGGTCCAGTCGATCAAGATGGCGACCGAATACCGGATGCCGCTGGTCCAGATGATCGACGGCACGGGCGGCGGCGGCTCGGTCAAGAGCCTCGAAAAGGATCCGCGCACCTACATTCCCGAAACGCCCGGCTGGAACGAGATCGTGCATGGCATGACACAGGTGCCCTTCGTCTCACTCGCCCTCGGCCCCTGCGCCGGCATGGGTGCAGGCCGGGTTGCCGCGAGCCATTTCTCGGTCATGGTCAAGGAACTCAGCCAGGTCTTCGTCGCCGGTCCGCCTGTGGCCATCGCGCTTGGCGAGAATGTCACCAAGGAAGAACTCGGCGGCTGGAAAATCCAGGGACAGAACGGCACGGTCGACAATGTGGTCGATACCGAGGCCGACGCTTTTGAAGCGGCGCGGCAATTCCTGTCCTACCTTCCGCCATCGGTTCATGAATTGCCGGAACGCACGCCGCCGACGGACGACCCGAAGCGCAAGGAGGAGTTCCTCCTGTCGATCGTTCCGACCGACGGCAAGACGCCTTACAAGCCCCGCAAGATCGTCGAGGCGACCGTTGACCGGCACAGCTTCTTCGAGATCGGGCATGACTGGGGCCGGGGCATGGTCTGCGGTTTCGCCCGGATTGACGGCCACCCTGTCGGCATACTGGCCGGCGACCCTTTCTTCCTCGATGGCGCCTGGACCGCAGATGTCTGTGACAAGGTCACACGGCATATGGATCTCTGCTCCATGTTCCACCTGCCCGTCGTGCACTTCGTCGACTGCCCCGGCTTTGCCGTCGGCGTGAAGGCGGAAACCGCTGGTGTCACACGCGCGGGTGTGCGCGCCATGACCGCGATCTACCAGGCCAATGTTCCGGTCTGCTCGGTCGTCATCCGCAAGGCGTACGGCCTTGCCGGCTCGACCATGATGAACCAGTCGAAGACCAAGTGGCGCTATTGCTGGCCCAGTGGCGACTGGGGCAGCCTGCCCATGGCGGGCGGCATCGAGGCCGCCTTCCGCAAGGAACTCGCCGAAGCAGAAGACCCCGAAGAACTGAAAGCCGCGCTCTACAAGAAGTTCGAAGCGATCCGCTCACCCTTCCGCACGGCCGAAAGCTTCCTCGCCGAGGAAATCATTGACCCGCGCGACACGCGGCCCCTCCTCGTCGACTTCGTCCAGCACGCGTCGCGCATCGTCGAGACCGGCGAGTTCAGGCACGGCTACCGGCCTTAGCGTTCCGGTGTTTCCCAATCGGCCGAGGGCACGTTCCGGCGCTGCAGGCGGATGGCCAGTCCGACGGACACGCCGACACCAATCGCAATGGTCAGGTCGGCAACTACGGTCAGGACCAGCGTGAGCAGCAAGAGAAATTGGTCAGCCCGGGGCGCCGACAGGTAACCCTTCCACTTGTGCGGTTCGCTCATGTTCCAGGCGGTGAGGATCAGCAACCCGGCCAGCGCCGGCATCGCCAGGTAGCCCGCCAGCGGCGCTGCCACCAGCATCGCGATCAGGATCGTCAGTGCGTGGATGATGCCGGCGACCGGCGTCTTTCCGCCCGCGCGCACATTGGTTGCCGTCCGCGCAATGGCGCCCGTAGCAGGCAGTCCGCCAAACAGCGACGAGCCCACATTCGCGACGCCTTGTGCAATGACTTCCGCATTTGGCCGATGATGGCCACCGGTCATCTTGTCGGCCACCATGGCCGACAGGAGCGATTCGACACCGGCGAGGAAGGCAATCACGAAGGCTGACGGCAGCAATTCCAGAATGCGGTCCATCGACAGGGACGGGAATGATGGCATGGGCAAGTGACTTGGCAGGGCGCCGAACTGCGATTCAATCGTATTCACCGGCAAAGCCATGAAAGCGACGACCGCTGACGTCGCAGCCACAGCGAGGATCAGGCCAGGCGCCCGGGGCGCAGCGCGCCGCAGGCCGACAATCAGGATCATCGTGGCGCCACCGAAGGCCAGTGCGGCCAGGCTCAGCGTGCTCCGCGCCTCCCACAGGGCAGGCAGTTTCTCGAGGAAATCTGCCGGAAGGGCGGTCATGGAAAGGCCCAGCAGGTCCTTCACTTGGCTCGTCGCAATGATCACCGCAATGCCGATCGTGAAGCCGTTCACGACGGCCTCCGGTACGAAGCTGATCAGGTTGCCAACCTTCAGCAAACCCGCGGTGATGAGAATAATGCCGGCCATGAATGTGGCAATCACCAGTCCGTCATAGCCGTGTTCGGCGATGACGCTGAAAACGACAACGATGAAGGCGCCTGTCGGCCCACCGATCTGGACGCGGCTACCGCCGATCAACGAGATCAGGATCCCGCCAACAATTGCAGTGACAATTCCTTTGGCCGGATCGGCGCCAGACGCAATGGCAATCGCGAGGCTGAGCGGCAATGCCACCATCGCAACAGTAATGCCCGCCATCAGGTCAGCGCGGAACAAAGACCAGGAATAAGTTTGGAGTGTTGTGAGGATCTTCGGTTTCATGCCATGCCCGACTGCCAGAGTTGAACTACCCCGCTAGCATAAATGCATGGCTTCGTATCTGCGCGTCTTGCCTCACCTAAGAGAGAGGATGACGGCGATACAACGCCAGATGGAAGACAGCTTATCCACCCCCTCCCGCACCTGGCGTATAATGCGCCGCAATGTTCTCCCTCCTCACCCCCATGCCGGGCCTGCCCTGGTACCTTCTGCCGATCTGGCCGCTGATCTTCTGGCGTATCCAGCGTCTCAAGAAATGGTTCCGCGCGGCAGGCGGCCCCGGCAGTCAGATGCTCTGGGGCGTGATGTGGAATGGCCGCATCGTGGTGTTGCAGCTGTCGGACGATCTCTCCGGGCATCGTTCAGGCATTTTCCGGGCACCTGTCTCGAACAGGCTAGGGCGGGTCCTCTCAGGTGAAGACCCGCTTTCCCCTCTCGGGCGAAAGCCGGGGCCCAGGGCCATACGGGCCGGACTTGAGGCACTGGGTCCCGGCTTTCGCCGGGAAGAGCGGGAGCTGGGAGTGATCCCCGACACCTGACCCATACCTCACCCCCAGCACACCCATACCTCACCCCAAGCGCCCCCTCAGGCGCCGCACGCGTTAACCCTCCTCAAGCCCTCCACATTTCCAGCCTGATATTGCCTTTATTCAGGTTTCATGATGGCTCTCTGTTATCGGTGGAGGGACCAAGATAATGAAGACTCAATCAATCCTGCTAGCGACAGCGGCCATGATTCTGGCCGCCTGTGGCGGCACTGGCGGATACGACAAAAGCGAAATGGCGCCATCGATGGCACCGCCGGCACCTGCCGCAATGATGAGCCAGGACGCCTACAATGAAGAGAGCAATGTCGGCGGCGCGCCAGCCGAAGCGGACGTTCAACAGTACATTGCCTATTCGCATTCGCTCGGCCTGCGCCTGCCGGTCGCCGCAATCGAGCCCGTGATGCAGGGTCATATTGCCAATTGCAATGCTGCCGGCCCCGCCAAGTGTATTGTCACCAATTCCTATCTCAACGCCTGGTCGGAAGATGAAGCGTCGGGCTCACTGAATATCCGGGCCACGCCGGACTGGATCGAAACCTTCATGAACGGCGTCGAGGCCGAGGCTGAAGCTGCCAAGGGTGACGTCACCAGCCGCCAGACCACGGCGGAAGACCTGACCGTGACCATCATTGATACCGATGCCCGGCTGAATGCGCAGCAAGCCCTGCAAAAGCGGATCGAAGACCTGTTGGAGAATCGCCCCGGCGACCTTGGTGACCTGCTCGAAACCGAACGGGAGCTGGCGCGCGTCAACGGCGATATCGATTCGCTGAAATCCAGTATGAAGGCGCTGATGCAGCGCGTGAACATGAGCCAGTTGGCCGTCAGCTACGAGACCAAGCGCAATCCGGTCTCGCGCGGCGCGCTGAGCCCGCTCGGCGACGCCTTTGGCGGCTTCTTCTACAACCTGTCGAGCGCGCTCGCTGCGGTTATCACCGCGTTTGCCGTCGGCCTGCCATGGCTCATCCTGATCGGCGTGTTCCTGTGGTTGTGGCTGAAACTGATCTGGCCACGCATCCGCCGCAACAAGACCTGAGCCCGTCCGACGGGCCTCATCCTGCGAAGGACGAGGCCCGGTCACGGTCAGGCCTTTTCGGCCACCTTCTTCTTCGCCTTGGGCTTGTCCTTTGGCAGGAGAAGGTGGGCGATTTCTTTCGGAACAATCATCAGGATCTGGCTGAGTGCGACATCCCATTCGGCCAGAAGGTCGATGGCCCGGATCGAGCCCGTCCGGTCCGCGTGTTCCTGGACCAGCGCCCGGCATTGCTCGATATGTTCGGTTGGCATGTCGGCCAGCGGATACCAGTCGATACCATCAGGGTTGGCAACCCGTTCGAACCGGCTTTCCGGATCCCAGACAAAAGCAACGCCGCCCGTCATGCCGGCACCGAAATTGTCGCCGACCGGACCAAGGATCACTGCCCGGCCACCGGTCATGTATTCGCAGCCATTGGCCCCGCAGCCTTCGACCACCGTCTTGGCGCCTGAATTGCGCACGGCAAACCGCACGCCTGCCGTCCCTGACGCGAACAGCTTGCCCGCCGTCGCCCCATAAAGGCAGGTATTGCCAACGATCGCATCACCGATCGACGAGCGGCGTTCACGCGGTTTCGGCGCAACAACGATCGTCGCGCCCGACAGGCCCTTGCCGACATAATCGTTGGCATCGCCAACCACTTCGAGCAGCAGGCCCTGCACGCTGAAGGCGCCCAGCGATTGGCCAGCCGACCCCTCCATCCGGATATGAAGGCGGCCTTCTGGCAAGGCACTCATCCCGAACTTCCTTGTGATCGCCGAACTCGACCGCGCGCCGATGGCCCTCATCGTGTTCTGGACATTGTATTCCAGCTGCATCTTCTCGCCGCGCTCGAAGAACGGTTCCGCGTCACGCAGGATCTGTACGTCGAGCGAGTCCGGCACTTCTTCCCGGCGCGTCGGCTGGTAGACGACCGGATGATCCGTATCGACCTGAACGAGCAGCGGGTTGAGATCGAGGTCGTCGAGATGCGATGCACCGCGGCTGACCTGAACCAGCAGGTCCGTCCGGCCAATCGCTTCATCCAGAGATGTCAGGCCGAGCGACGCCAATACTTCCCGCACGTCTTCCGCGATGAAGCTCATCAGGTTGACCACTTTCTCAGGCGTGCCTGTGAAGTGGGCCCGAAGAGCCTCGTCCTGGACGCAAATGCCGACCGGGCACGTATTCGAATGGCACTGACGCACCATGATACAGCCCATGGCAATCAGGCTCGCAGTGCCAATGCCGTATTCCTCGGCACCCAGCATGGCTGCGATAACGATATCGCGTCCGGTCCGCAGGCCGCCATCGGTACGAAGGGTCACCTTGCCGCGCAGATTGTTCAGCGACAGGATCTGGTGGGCCTCGGCCAGGCCAAGCTCCCAGGGCAGGCCGGCATATTTGATCGAGGTCTGCGGGCTCGCGCCGGTGCCGCCGACACCGCCGGCGATCAGGATGATGTCAGCCTTCGCCTTCGCCACGCCGGCCGCAACCGTGCCGACGCCCGATTGGGCGACGAGCTTCACGCAGACCCGGCATTCCGGGTTGATCTGCTTGAGGTCGTAGATCAGCTGGGCGAGGTCTTCGATCGAATAGATGTCATGGTGCGGCGGCGGCGAGATCAGCATCACGCCCGGCGTCGCGTGGCGCAGCTTGGCGATGAATTCGGTCACCTTGAAACCCGGCAACTGGCCGCCTTCACCAGGCTTGGCGCCCTGGGCGATCTTGATTTCGATCTCGCGGCACTGGTTGAGGTATTCCGCCGTCACGCCAAAACGGCCTGAGGCGATCTGCTTGACCGCAGAGTTCATTTTGTCGCCATTCGGCAGCGTCCGGTAACGCGCCTTTTCCTCGCCGCCTTCGCCGGACACCGACTTCGCGCCGATCCGGTTCATGGCGACGTTCAGCGTGCCATGCGCTTCGGGGCTGAGCGCGCCCAGCGACATGCCCGGCGTCACGAAACGCTTGCGGATCTCGTTGATCGACTGGACCTGCGACAGAGGCACCGCCTCTCCGGCCGGTTTGAAATCCAGCAGGTCGCGCAACTGGATCGGGTCACGCGCATGCACGGCTTCGACATATTTGCGGAAGATCGCATAGTCGCCGCGATTACAGGCCGCCTGGAGGGTGTGGATCAGGTTGCCGTCCAGCGCATGCGGCTCTTCGCCGGCCCGCAGGCGATAGAAGCCGCCGACCGGGAGCGAAACAACATCTTCGTCGAACGCCAACTCATGGCGTACCAGCGCATTCTCCTCGAGACCGGCAAGGCCAAGCCCGGAGATACGGCTGCTCATCCCGGGGAAATAGTCGGCCACGAGCGCACGGGAAAGCCCGAGGGCTTCGAAATTATAGCCGCCGCGATAAGAGGAAATCACCGAGATTCCCATCTTCGAGATGATCTTGAGCAGCCCGGCTTCGACCGCGTCCTTGTAGTTCTTGACGCATTGATTCAGCGACATGTCGCCGAACAGGCCGCGCGCATGACGATCCGCGATCACGTCCTGCGCAAGATAGGCGTTGACGCAGGTCGCGCCGACGCCGACCAGAACCGCAAAATAGTGCGTATCCAGGCATTCAGCCGACCGGACAGTTATCGAGCAGAACGTCCGCAAGCCCTGGGCCACGAGATGCGAGTGCACCGCGCCTGTCGCAAGGATCATCGGGATCGCAATCTTGCTCGTCGACTGGTACTGGTCCGTCAGCACGATATGCTCACGCCCCTCACGTACGGCTTCTTCAGCCTCGCGACGAATGCGGCTCAGCGCATCCTTCAGCGCGCCGCCATCCGACGTCGCATCCGCCTCGTTGAACGTACAATCGATCTCGGTCATGCCGACGCCAAGCCGCGTGATCAGGCGTTCGTACATGCCCGTGGTCAGGATCGGGCTTTCAAGCACGAAGACTTCTTGTTGCGACTTGTCCGTGTCGAGCACGTTGCCGAGGTTCTTGAACCGCGTCTTGAGACTCATCACACGCGCTTCGCGCAAGGGGTCGACAGGCGGATTGGTCACCTGGCTGAAATTCTGGCGGAAGAAATGGCTCATCGGCCGATAGGAATAGGACAGGACAGCGGGCGCCGTATCGTCACCCATGGACCCGAGGGCCTCCTTGGCCATCTCCGCCATCGGCGCGAGAATCAGTTCCAGCGTTTCCAGCGAATAGCCGGCCGCCGTCTTCCGCCGCAGGAGCTCTTCCTTGCTGAACAGTTGTGGCTCAGGTCCGGGGCCGATCTCAGGCTCGAGTTCAGTAACGCTCGAAAGCCATTCTTCATATGGATTCTGGGCCGCCAGGAAATCGACCAGTTCACGGTGCTCGTAGAACTTGCCGGTCTGGAGGTCAGCCGCGATCATGCCGCCAGCGGGAATCGAGCCGCGCTTGGCCACTTCGTGATCACCCAGCGGACACATGCCGGCTTCCGAACCGACCGCAAGAATGCCGTCCGTGGTCAGTGCATAGCGCAGCGGGCGAAGGCCGTTGCGGTCAAGGCCTGCGATGGCCCAGCGCCCGTCATAGGCCGCAATCCCGGCCGGCCCGTCCCAGGGCTCCATCACCGAGTTGCAATAATCATACAGCGCGCGGTGCGCTGTCGGCATGACCGAATCGCGCTTCGACCAGGCTTCCGGAATCAGCATCGCCTTCGCCATCGGCGCCGGGCGACCTGACTTGCAGAGAAGTTCGAACACGGAATCGAGCGCGCCGGAATCCGACGATCCGTCGGGGATCACCGGCTTGACGTCATCGACATGCTCGCCGAATGCCTCGGAGACCATGCGGATCTCGTGGCTCTTCATCCAGTTCTTGTTGCCGCGCAGCGTGTTGATCTCGCCATTGTGCGCGATCATCCGGAATGGCTGGGCAAGCGACCATTGCGGGAACGTGTTGGTCGAATAGCGCTGGTGATAGATCGCGAAATTCGAGATGAAGCGCGGATCCTTGAGATCGAGATAGAAATTGTCGATGTCCTCGGCCAGGAACATGCCCTTGTAGATCAGCGAGGCGTGGCTAAGCGAACAGACATAGAAGCCCGGAATCGCCATTTCGCGCGCACGCCGTTCGATGCGCCGACGGCAGATATAAAGCGCCCGCTCAAGGTCTTCCGGCGAGCGTCCCTGCGCATCGCGGAACATGATCTGCTCAATGGCCGGACGCGTGTCCTTGGCTTTCTGGCCGATCACCGACACGTCCACCGGCGGCTGGCGCCAGCCATAGATATAGAAGCCGAAATGCAGCACTTCGGTCTCGACAATCGTACGGGCGGATTCCTGCGCTGCAAAGTCGGTACGTGGCAGGAATATCTGTCCGACGCAGATGGGGTCGTCGGTCGGCGTATGGCCCGTCCGGGTCACGTGCTCACGGAAGAAGTCCTGCGGCACGGCCACGCGGATACCGGCGCCGTCGCCCGTCTTGCCATCGGCGTCAACCGCGCCACGGTGCCAGACATTCTTGAGCGCCATGATGCCCATCTCGACGATCTCACGGCGCGGCTTGCCATCCAGCGCGGCGACAAGGCCGACGCCGCATGCATCATGCTCGTCAGCCGGGTCATAGGCATGACCGTCGACAAGCTTCTGACGGTTGGCTTCGTATTGTTTCACATAATCTGACATCTGATCTTACTCCGCCGCCACTTTCGAGGCTTTTTCAGCCGATTTCATTGCCCGGTGCATCGCCTCGGCTGCATCCCGGCCATCCTTGATCGCCCAGACGACCAGCGACGCGCCACGTACGATATCGCCAGCGGCATAGACGCCTGACAGGCTCGTTTCCATCGTCGCGTAATCGACACGGACCGCGCCCCAGCGGTTCACTGTGAGCGCCGGTTCGCCGAACAGTTCCGGCAGGTCTTCCGGATCGAATCCGAGCGCCTTGATCACCATGTCGGCCTTGATGTCCACCGTGTCGCCGGTCTTGACCGGGCTCTGGCGACCGGACGCATCCGGCTCGCCGAGTTTCATGCGCGCCGCGCGGACCGCCTTGGCCTTGCCCGCCTTGGTGTCGAGGATGGCTTCCGGGGAGGCCAGCCATTCGAACACGACGCTTTCTTCTTCGGCATTGGCCACTTCGCGCTGGCTGCCCGGCATGTTCGCACGGTCGCGGCGGTAGAGGCAGGTCACGGACTTGGCGCCCTGACGCACGGCCGTTCGGACACAGTCCATCGCCGTGTCGCCACCGCCGATGACGACCACGCGCTTGCCCTCGGCATTCAGCGTGCCGTCATCATACGCGGGCACCGCGTCGCCAAAGCTCTTGCGGTTGGATGCCGTCAGGAAGTCGAGCGCCGCGAGGACGCCAGTCGACCCCACGCCCGGGCATTTGAGGTCCTTCGCCTGGTACACGCCAGTGGCGATGAGGACCGTGTCATGCGCCTTGCGCACGTCTTGGAGCGACATGTCCGGACCAATCCGCGTATTGAACTTGAACGTCACACCGCTGTCTTCGAGATGCTTGATGCGCCGCGCAACAATCGGCTTTTCCAGTTTGAACCCGGGAATGCCGTAGACCATCAATCCGCCGCCACGATCATAAGCGTCATAGACGGTCACCTGGTAGCCTTTACGTCGCAGCTGCTCGGCCGCAGCCAGGCCGCCAGGACCCGCGCCGATAATGCCGGCAGACTGGGCGCGCTCGCGCGGTGGTGTGATCGGCTTCACCCAACCTTCTTCCCAGGCTGTGTCGGTGATGAATTTCTCGACTGAGCCGATCGTCACGGTACCGTGGCCCGATTGCTCGATCGTGCAGATGCCCTCGCACAGCCGGTCCTGCGGACAGATACGGCCGCAGATTTCCGGCATGTTGTTGGTTGCAGTAGAGACCTGCCAGGCCTCTTCCAGCCGGCCTTCGGCAGCCAGTTTCAGCCAGTCGGGGATATTGTTCGAGAGCGGGCAGCCCTGCTGGCAAAAAGGCACGCCACATTGCGAGCAGCGCGCCGCTTGCGCACCGGCCGCTTTCAGGCTGAACTCGGAATAGATTTCGTCAAAGTCGTGCGTGCGCGCATCCGGATCGCGCTTGGCCGGCATCGCTCGTTGCACATGCGTAAACTGCAGCATTTTCTCAGCCATTCAGACCTCCACTCATTTGACACTCAATCTACACTGACCAAAAGCAACGCGACAAGCTCAAAGCTCCATATAAGTATTATTATGGTATTCAATAACAAAAAATAGAACAGATTCGCGTTCTGATTTTGGAAAACACGGAACTTTAAAGATCGTTTTGATACTAATCGCTATAGGTGCTCGTTTGACCAAACTGCGATAGACGAAAAACGTCCCGCAAGCGCGCCATCCCGCTGCAAGTCGTGAAGAGGTCACCATGTCCCTGCTCCAACTCATCATAATCGCGACACTTCAGGGCTTTACCGAATGGCTTCCCATTTCGTCATCTGCCCACGTCCTGCTGGCCTCCGACTATTTCGGGCTGGTCGGGCGGGATGAATTGCTCATCAATGCGGTGTCCAATCTCGGCACGCTGGCGGCCATGCTGCTCTATTTCCGCAAGGATGTCATAAGCGCGGTTCTGGGCGGATTTGAACTGGTGGCCGCACCCGTCACGAAGAAACCGCTCTCACCCGGCGCACGCCTGGCGCTTTGCATTCTCGTCGCCACACCCATCGCACTCGTCGTCGCGGCGCTTTACGAAAGCTTCCTGCCGCAGGACATGCAGGATGCCTTGCGAAGTGTTTACACTGTTGCCGGCGCCACCATCGTCTTCGGCGCACTGCTCTGGTGGGCCGACGTCCGGGGGGGCCGTGAGCGCAAGGAAGCCGACATGACGCTTGGGCACGCTTTCCTGATTGGTGCGACACAGGCCATCGCCGCAATCATCCCCGGCACCAGCCGGTCCGGGATCACCATGACCGCCGCACGCGCACTCGGCTACGAGCGCTCCGAAGCTGCGCGCTTCTCGATGCTCATCGGCGCACCCATCCTGGCCGCCGCTGGTCTCTACGGCGCGCTCGGCCTGATGGATGCAACGACAGAAGGGGTTGTGACATTCCAGGACGGGATGATCGTCGCCGCTGTCGCCTTCATCACCGGTCTCGCGTCCATCGCCGCGCTCATGGCGATCCTGCAACGCATGAGTTTCCTGCCCTTTGTGTTGTACCGGTTTGTGCTCGGCATCGCACTGATCCTGACCACGCCCATGATCGGACTACTTTAGACGACCCCGCCACCTGCGCGTCGCCAAAGCGCAACCTTTCCTGCCCCGACGAGTTGGTCCGGTGTCCAACAACTCTGGAAAGGAAACATCTATGAGACTTCACATTTACGCCCTCACGGCCATCGCGGCTCCCTTGGCCCTTGGCGCCTGCGCCAATGCCGGCCTGAACCAATCTGAAACGGCTGCTGCCTCGCAAAGCACGGCCACGGCTGATTATCTGAAGACGGAAGTGTCAGCGCTCAACAAGCTGACGTCGATCTATATCGACGCGGCAGCCCTGTATAAGCAGGCCGCCGACATTCCGGATGAGAACAATGGGCTCAAGGAAATGCTGCTGGAGCTTCACGACTATCGCAATGGCGAGCGCGAAGTGATTCAGGACCGCGTGATTGCGCTAGGCGGACAACCCGCAACCATGGGCGAGGCACTGGGCACAGGCCACCGCACCTTCACTGCTCTGCGCACGGCTGTCGATGACGACACCGAAGTGGCGATAGAGGAAGTGCTGCGCGGCGAGGAATATATTCGCGACGAACTTGCCAAGGTCGCTAAGACGGATCTGACGCCACAAACCGCTGCGCTGATCGGCAAGCTTCAGGTTTCGGTGAACGCAGAAATCGCCAAGCTGACGAAAACTGACAAGGCACTCTGATCTGATTGCACTTGTATGACGGAGTCAGGTCGCCCTTTCATGTAATGCGGGAGGGCGGCTTTTCTTGTGCCAAACAAAGCAACACGCGTCGCAAGGGGTGTGAGCCTCCTGCCGCGTGCTGCCCTCTCGCATCGTGCGTCCCTAACGCCTGCGGAGATGCCCATTTCGGACACCAATCAGGCGCGCAAAACGGCGCCTATCAGGCAATTTGCGGGCATTTTCGTTCGGACTGGGTTCAGGTGCGCCGCGTTAGGCGCCGCTCACTCAGGCGTCAGCCGTCTTGTTGAACTCGCCATACGGACGGAACCGCCAAAGATAAGTCGGCGCAATCGACTCGATGGTCTCCAAACTGGTTAGACCGAGGTCCTGCGCCGTCAGGGCATCGTCAGCCACAACATTGTCCGACTTCAGCATGAGGACCTGGTCACCTGTAATCGGCGGCTTGCCCAGCATCCCCCACGAGAACGGCGGAATGTAGCGCCACACCGCCCCGGCGATATAACCGAGCGGGCGCGCCAGAAAGAACGGAAGCGAAATCTTGAATCGCCGACGGTCCACCTGTCGCAGGATGAAATCGTAAATCTCGTTGAACGTGTAGGTGCGCGGTCCGCCGAGTTCGTAAGTCTTGCCCGCCGCGCCTTCAAGGTCGACCGCTTGGGCAATCGCGTCTGCCACATCGCCCGCATAGATGGGCTGCACCCGCGTCTTGCCGCCGCCGATGGCAGGCAGGGCCGGCGAGAATCGCGTCATCTGGGCGAATTTGTTGAGGAAACCGTCCTCTGGTCCGAAGACGACGGACGGACGCAGGATCGTCGCCGTCGGCAGCGCCGCGCGTATAGCCGCTTCTGCTTCAGCCTTCGTGCGACCATAGTTTGACTTGGATTCCACATCCGCGCCGATAGCTGACACCTGAACGAATGTCTTGATGCCCTTTTCGGCCGCAACCTCAGCCAGAAGCGCCGCGCCGTCACGCTGGGTCGATTCGAAACTCTGCTGGCCGCCCTCGAACAGGATACCGACCAGGTTGACCACCGCGACAGCGCCATCCAGCGCGCGCTCGATCGATTCCCGGTTGCGAATATTTGCCTGCATGATGTCGACCCAGCCAGGCGCCCCGGCCAGCCGCACATCAGCCGCCGTATTTACGTGCCGGCAGGCCACCCGGACCCGGTAGCCCTTTTCCACGAGCGTGCGCGCCGCATAGCGCCCGATAAAGCCCGAACCGCCGAATATCGTCACCAAACCCTTGGTCATGTCACGCTTCTCATCTGCCGGCAGCGCCGGAATTAACGTTGCCGCCTTTGACCATACAGCCTCGCCCATGTCCATGCGGCATGAACGGATCAACGCGCCTGAAACAGGATGCTTTTCCAACCCGTTCCCGGCAAGCCCGCCGCCCAAATCCGATATTCATTGCCCGCGCAGATATGTTATGGCATACATTATGCCATTAGTTATCCTGTATCGGCTAGGAAAGGCGCGAGAAAGACGTGTCACTGAAAACAGCGCTCGTTTCCCGAATAGCGGAACGCCTGACCGGCGAACCGCGTCTGCTTGCCCTGCGCGCAAAGGCCGAACGGCAACGTGTGTCGGACGGCGCGCCGCATGTGGTCGAGTATTTTCATCAGGCCGACGATCCCTATTCCCATCTTGCCGCGCAGGTCCTGTCTGCATTCACCGAGCGCTTCGACATCGATCTCAAGGTCCATCTGGTTGGACCCCCACCCGACTGGGCGGCGCCCGAACGGAGCCGTCTCGAAACCTATTCCCGGCGGGACGCTGATATTCTTGCGAAGAAGGCCATCCTTTCTTTCCGGGACCCCGGCAAACAGAGCGGCGCAGATCAACAACACGCCGCCGAGGCTGCGCTCGCCGCCGCCATCGCTGACGGAACATTCGCCGCGCAAGCGCCCCAGATCGGCAACGCTTTCTGGTCCGGCAGCCTGACGCCATCCGCCACCCCGAATCCGGCAAGCCTGACAGCGGCTGGCGACGCGCGCCGGGCGGAACTCGGCCATTACCTTGGCGCGACGTTCCACTATGGCGGCGAATGGTATTGGGGCATCGACCGGCTCCATTACCTGGAATCCCGCCTGACCGAGCTTGGCGCCCGCACGGTCCCCGGCGACACGCCCCTCTTTGCCCCACCGCTGGTGCCGTCGACCCGCAGCGCGTCAGCCGCGGCGTCCGGCAAGGAATTGCACTACTATCTCTCCTTCCGCAGTCCCTACACATACATCGCCGCCCAGCGGGCAAAGGCACTGGCCGATGCCTATGGCGCCGACCTGAAGCTGCGCTTCGTGCTGCCAATGGTCATGCGCGGCCTGCCGGTACCGCGCATGAAGAGCCGCTACATCGCGTTCGACACCGCCCGCGAGGCGCGCCGCCTCCGCATCCCGTTCGGACGGATCGCCGATCCCCTCGGCCGCCCCGTCGAGCGCGGCTACTCGCTCCTGCCCTGGGCCCGCGAACAGGGGCGTGGCTTCGCGTTCTGCCAGGCCTTTTTCGAAGGCGTCTGGTCACGCGGTGTCGATGCCGGCTCCAACCGGGGCATGAAACAGATCGTCGAGGCAGCGGGCCTCGACTGGCAGGCCGCTCGCGACATCATCGGCAATGATGATTGGCGCGCAGAGGCCGAAGCCAACCGCGCCGAAATGATGGATCTCGGAATCTGGGGCGTGCCCAGTTTCCGGGTCGGAGACGTTTCGATCTGGGGCCAGGACCGGCTCTGGCTCATCGAGGACGCACTCAAACAGCCGCAGAGCTGACGAAAGGGAATAGGGGAAACACAATGCAGGTCATCAACGAAGTCTTCCCGGCGGACCCGTCGCGCATGCAGGCCATGCTGGAGAAAGGCCCTGACGGACCTGTCTTCATGGTCAACCTGCTGAAGTTCAAGGACAAGGCGGAGTATGTAGACGGGCGCGAAACAGACCTCTCGGGACGAGACGCCTACATGATCTACGGACGTGCCGTGACCGACGTTTTGCCGCTATTCGGCGGACGCGGCATCTTCGCGGGCGACGTGACCTTTCTTGCCCTCGGGCAGGTCGAGGAGCTTTGGGACGAGGTCGCGATCGCGATGTATCCGGATCGCGCCGCCATGGTGAGAATGTCGATGTCGCCCGAATGGCAAGAGATATCCGTTCACCGCGCCGCCGGGCTGAAAGGCCAGCTCAACATCGAGACTGTCGCGCCGAATGGCGGCAAGGACTCACCCTTCCTCGCAATGCTCATGGGCGCAAAAGGAGACCAATCATGAAATGGTTCGTACGCAGCCTTGTCGGCATCATCTGTCTCGCCGTTGTAGCCATGCTCGGGTTTCAGCTCCTCAAGACCCAGATTGCCGAGGTCGCATTCAAAAGGGCGGTCGACGCCAATGTCGGCCGCGATGCCAGCGCCGAATTGCCGGATGGACTGCACGTCTTCATGTGCGGCGCCGGCACACCCCTGCCCGACCCATTGCGCGCGGGTCCCTGCCTCGGCGTGATTGCGGGCGATCGTGTGTTTGTTTTCGATGCCGGTTCCGGAGGAACGCGCAACCTGACCCGCATGCGCTTCCCGCTTGGCCGTACCGAACGCGTCTACCTGACCCATTTGCATTCCGATCACATGGACGGCCTCGGTGAATTGCTGATGCAGGTCTGGGTAAACGGCCAACGTGGCGAACCCCTCCCTGTTTCTGGTCCCCGCGGTGTCGATGAAGTCGTCAACGGCTTCAACGCGGCCTACCGGATCGACGGAACATTCCGGACCGCGCATCATGGCACCGGCATTGCCAATCCGGCAGGACGCGGCGGCCTCGGTGAAACCATCACGCTGCCCGCCGGGCCCGGTTCACGCGCTGTCGTCCTTGATGAAAACGGGCTCAAGATCACGGCGTTCTCGGTCAGCCATGCACCCGTCGAACCCGCCTTCGGCTATCGCGTCGATTACATGGGTCGCTCGGTCGTGATCAGCGGTGACACGATTTATGATCCGAACTTGGTTGCCGTTTCCGAAGGCGTGGACATTCTCTTCCATGAAGCCCTGGACCCCGAAATGGTCGGTGCCATGCACGATGCCGCCGCCGCCAAGGGCGCGGATCATCTCGCGAAAATCCTCGACGATATCCTCACCTACCACGCACCGCCTGTCGACGCGGCCCGGGCGGCGACCGAAGCAGGCGCGCGGCAACTCGTTTTCTATCACACCATCCCGCCGCTGCCCTCGCACTTGCTCAACGACTATTACGTGCGCGATGCGAAGAAGGCGTTTGACGGCAAGATCACCGTGTCGGAAGACGGTATGGTGTTCAGCCTCCCGGCGGACAGCGACGCAATCAATCGCCATGACGGGTTCAAATGACCGGATCGAAAATCACGCCCTTTCCCGGTCCGCCGGCCAATGACGATCCCTCTGACGGACGGCGGCAACGCAGCGAGCGCAGCCGGACACAAATCGTCGAAGCCCTGTTCGCGCTGATCCGCGAAGGCGACATGAATCCCAGCGCCGCCCGGGTCGCCGAACGCGCCGCTGTCGGCCAACGCACTGTGTTTCGCCTGTTTGAAGACATGGACAGCCTGTTCGGCGAAATGGCCGAGCAGATACAGGCCGAGATCATGCCAATCGTGCTGGCGCCCTATACCGCCACGGACTGGAAAGAACGGCTGGGCGAAATGGTCCGTCGCCGGGCCGACGTCTATGAGCGGATTTTCCCGGTTCGGGTTTCGGCCAATCTCAGGCGATTCCAGTCGCGGTTCTTGATGGACGAATATCGCCGCAACCTCATTCTCGAGCGTGAGAGCCTGAAGGCCGTGCTGCCGGCGGATCGCGCATCCGACAAGCAGCTTGTCGCGGCGCTGGACGTTGTGACCGGGTTCCAGGCCTGGCGCCGCCTGCGGCAGGATCAGGGCCTGTCTGCCCAAGAGGCTGAAGCAGTGATGCAGTTCATGGTCGATCAATTGATCGCCACATGAACCGATACACCGCAGTCCTGCTCCTGATGTTGGGATCGGCGTGCAGCAAACCCGCTCCCCCGCGCCCGACCGAGATAGCCTGCGGACTGCCCCAAGCCGATATCGGACGATTCGTATCGCTTCCGGGCGGCAGCTTCATGAAAGGCGACAAGCCGCACTATCCGGAAGAAACGCCCCGGCTCTCCCTTCACGTGGACGCGTTCAGCCTCCAGGCCCATGAGGTCACCAACGACCAGTTCGCCGCCTTCGTTCAGGCTACCGGGTACACCACGGACGCCGAGCGAAGCGCCGCGTCTGGCGGCACCGGCGCTGGCTCTGCCGTCTTCGACCTCCCGGAAGCAGGAACCGTGAAGCTTGATCCGTGGCGCCTCGTGCCCGGTGCGACCTGGACAGCGCCGACCGGTCCCGGCTCGTCCATCGCCGGCATGGGCGCATATCCCGTCATCCACGTCTCGGAGCGTGATGCGGCGGCCTATGCCGCATGGGCTGGCGGAAGGCTCCCGACAGAAGTCGAATGGGAATACGCGGCCACGCTGGGCCTCGCGGAGCCAGACGTCTCGACCTCCGGGGCCTACGATACCGCTGGCGCGCCAGTCTCCAATACATGGCAGGGCATTTTTCCGGTCGCAAACACCATGGCCGACGGCTTTGAGGGCGCTGCCCCGGTCGGCTGCTTTCCTGCCAGCCGCGTCGGTCTCTACGACATGATCGGCAATGTCTGGGAATGGACCGATACGCCCTACAGTCCCGGCACGCACACGGTCAAAGGCGGCTCATATCTCTGCGCTGATAATTTCTGCCGCCGTTACAGGCCCGCTGCCCGTCAGCCACAGGATAGCGACTTTTCGTCAATCCACATTGGCTTCCGGATCGCAAAGGACCTGCCAGCGGCAGAGTGACCCTTCATCGGCACCCGCTCAGTTCGGCCACCAGACATATTCGTCATCGGGCCCCACCGCGTCGGCGGCCGTCTTGTCGATCGCGACCGGAGACTCGATCGTATACGGGTAAAGCGGCGCCACCGAATCGGCCAGGTGCGCCTCCAGCAATACCTGCAATTCCGACAACTTGTCCGTTCGCGTCTCGGCGAGGTTCACCTGCTCGGTCGGATCATTGGCGAGATCGAACAACCAGTTCTTCTCCTGTCGTCCATCCACTTGCAGCTTCCAGTCGCCGGCCCGCACGACATGATAGTACCCGCTCTGCCAGAACAGGGCGTCATTCGGGTGAGAGATATCTCCCGTCCCCGTCGCGACCGGCAGCATGTCGCGCCCGTCAATGACGACGCCGTCAGGCAGCGTCGCCCCTGCGGCCGAGGCGAGTGTCGGCATCACGTCAATATGCGCAACCGGCGTATCGACCTGCGTTCCCGGCGTGATCTTCGCGGGCCATTTGACAAACATCGGCACACGGATACCGCCCTCGAACAGCGTGATCTTCCAGCCGCGATAGGGCTGGTTGATCTCCGGCAAGCCGATATAGCCCGCGCCGCCATTGTCGCTGGAAAACACGATGATCGTATTGTCGGCAAGACCCTCGTCTTCCAGCTTCGCCGTGATCTCGCCAACGCTCCGGTCCAGCGCCCGCAGCATTGCTGCATAGACGCGCAAGCGATGCGGTTCGATATCACCCACCGCCTCATAGTCTTCCTTCGTCGCCTGCAGCGGCGTGTGAACGCCCCAATGGGCCAGGTACAGGAAGAAGGGCCGGTTCCGGTTCGCCTCGATCACTTTCAGGCTTTCGTCCGTCCAATAATCCGTCAGGTAGCCACCTGGTGCAAACCAGTCGCCCGAATTGAATGCGGCAGCGAACTGCATCCGCGCCCAGAGGAATGTGTCAATCGGGTCGAAATCGAGCTTGGCATTCACGACATCCGGATCATTCTCAGGCAGGAACAGGCCGCTGGCCATCAACAGGCTTTCATCAAATCCCTGCGCGTTCGGATTTGATTCGGCGCTGCGGCCCAGGTGCCATTTGCCGATATGCACCGTGTGATAGTCTTGCTCCTTGAGCACTTCGGCAATTGTCACTTCCGATCCCGGCAGCCCCATTTCCGCGAACGGCACGGCATTCTCCGCTGCGTCGCGATTGTAATCTACAGGCGGAAGCGCCCCGCGATCCATGTCATTGGCAAACATCGATACGACCTTGCCCATGCCCGGCGGCGTTGGCGTGAACGCAAACCCGGTCCGCGTGGGATAACGCCCCGTCATCAGCATCGCACGCGACGGCGCGCAGGTGCCATTGCCGGCATAGGCCTGCGTGAACAGCGCGCCATCGGCCGCCAGCCTGTCGATATTCGGCGTCGGCACGCGTCCGCCCGCAACACCGCCTCCGAACGTGCTGAGATCGTTGATGCCAAGGTCATCGACCAGGATGAAGACAATGTTCGGCGGGCGGTCAGCAGCCGGCAGCGCTGCCACATCGGGTCCCTTGTCCCACACGATCGGCACATTCGGCGCCACCTCGGTCCGGCCACTATGGGTCGCCACATAGAGGATCACCGTCTTGCGATTCAGGAAGCCGATCACACCGGCGCCCAACAGCACGACTACCAGTCCTATAGCGAGTTTCTTCCACATCGGTGCAGGCTCCCCGGCCTTAGTCAAAAAGTGTTTCGCAACCCGTTCCGGATAAAAGGGCGTCGACGGAGCCCCGTTCATTTCCGGACAGGGCTTCATATCCCTCGCGCAACCATTTCAGGCACTTGGCCTGATAGGGAAAGCTGGGTTGTGTCCAGGCACGGCCGTCAATCTCGGTCTCGAAACTTTTCTCGCCCGCCATGACGGCCTTGGCATTGGCGATCAGGAAAGGCGCATAGACACGGCCGATCTCCGCCAGGAGCGGTGCCAGTGCCTCGCGGGCCTCATCGGCGCCGAACCAGTCGCCTTCCTGCGGATCAAGACCGGACAGATCTTCCATGAGATCGACCCAGGCCCTGACGCGCGGCGAGCGGGCTACGGTAATCGCCGCAGATGTTGGCTCGACGATCGCAAGCTGGGTCAGCTGGCCAAAGATCGCAAAATCTGCCGAAGACGGGCGCCCGCCCAGCACGAAACCCCTCTTCTGCAATAGCTCATCCAAAATCCCGATCAGGCGGGAATAGGAGGATTCAATCGTCTTCGCCGTGACATCATTCGACCCGACGACATAGAGCCGGTCGAACTGCCGTTTGGAAATCGCGTCCGACACCTTGTCCGCGCTCTCGGCATCCAGCGTGTTCTGGGACCAATAGATCAGCAGCGGTCCGGCATTGTCATAATCGGCCTTATGGGCCCATCGAAAATGGAACATCGCCTTGGTCAGCCATTCGTCGGCATAATCCTCGATCAGGTCATTCAGGAAGGACAGGACAGGATCGGACGGGATAACCGAACGCCCCGCATGTTCGGATTCCAGCCGGCGTATGATCGGCGTCGAATCCGTGACGGCCGTCATGCCGCCTTCGCCGTCTGGATAGTAGAACGTCGGCAACAAAGGCACTTTCGGTACGGGATAGCCCGGCTTCGGGGGCCGCCCCGCCGCCCAGCTCACCTGGTAGGGAATGCGGCGATAGCGCAGCAGCGCGACCATCTTGCGGGTATACGGAGAGCCCGGTGCGCCCATCAGTTCCAGCGGTGCAGTCATGGTCACGGCGTCCTCATGTTTCCTGGATGAAAGCGATAATTTCCCTGGAGAGCGCGTCTGGCTGGTCTTCCTGCAGGAAGTGGCCAGCGCCCTCGATCGTGACGTTCTTCACATTCCCAAGGCGTTTGATAAAGGCCTGCTCGCCGCCTTTCGTCACCGGGTCGCCATCGCTGAAGGCTGTCAGCACAGGAAAGTTTCGCGCTTCCAGCACGGCCCACGCGGCGTCACCGGCAATCCGGTCGGCCTTGTGTTCCGGCAGCAGCGGAACGCAGGACGGGAATTTCCGGGCGCCCGCCACGTAATTCTCATCCGGGAATGGCGCCTCATATCCGTCCAGCAACCGCAGCATCGGAAATATTGGACAGGAGTCCGAAGACGTCGCGCACCGAAAAGTCCGGCGCCTCGGCGCAATACTTTATCCAGTAGAGAAAGGCGCCGGGCGTGCCGCCGGAAAACTGTTCCTGGACCATCGCAGCGGTCGGAACAGGGACCATCGGATACATCTTCCCCATCATGTTCGAGATATCGTCTGTCAGCGTCGTCGTATTGGGCAGGCCGGTATTTGCAATCACGAGGCGCTTGAACCGGTCCGGCTGGTCGCCGACGGCGCGCAGGCCGAGCAATCCGCCCCAGTCCTGGCACATCAGGGTCAGGCCAGTCAGGTCGAGACCAGCAAGGAACTGGTTCATCCAGTCGACATGGCCAGCATAGGTGTAATCGTCGATCGATGTCGGCTTGTCGGACTTGCCAAAGCCGACCAGGTCCGGCGCGATGACCCGGTATCCCGCACCTGTGAGGATCGGGATCATCTTGCGGTACAGATAGCTCCAGCTGGGCTGGCCGTGCAGGCAGAGGATGATCTCGCCATCGCGCGGCCCCTCATCGACATAGTGCATGCGCAATTCGGTGCCGTCCGGCGCTTTGACGACATGATAATGCGCGGCGAACGCATAGTCTTTCAATTGCGCGAAACGGGTTTCCGGCGTTCTCAGAACATCCACGGCAGGGCCTCCCTTTTCGCTAGACATATTTTATTGGCAGCAATACTGTCAATATATTGAATTGGGGCGGGGACGCACGCGGCCTGTACATCGGGCCTGAATGCATACTCAATGTTCAGAGAAGCGGGCCAAAAGCACGAGCCTGCGCTGGGAGGACAAGATGATCTGGATTGCACGGG
Source organism: Hyphomonas sp. (assembly GCF_037969335.1). Taxonomy (GTDB): domain Bacteria; phylum Pseudomonadota; class Alphaproteobacteria; order Caulobacterales; family Hyphomonadaceae; genus Hyphomonas. The sequence continues at coordinate 39,297 of NZ_JBBKXE010000154.1, forward strand.
TGGGCGTTACGCTTGCCGGACTATTTTCGCTGGCCATGGGCCTTCTGTTCTGGGCGGACCCGATGAAGGCCGGCGCGATTCTCGGCCTGACCAGTATCGACGCCCTCGGCACGAATTCACTGCGGGCAGATCTGGCGGCCTTTTTCCTCGTCAACTTCATCGCCTGCGCGCTCGCATTGTTCCGCGGCAAGGCCCATTGGCTCTATGGATCGGCGCTCGTCTTCGGTCTGGCCGTATCCGGTCGCTTCATCGGCGTCATCATTGACGGCGCCCCGGCCGGAATCGCGCAACCCGTGATTATCGAACTCGTGCTTGTCGGCCTGCTCGTCTTCGGCGCACGCCAGCTCGGTCCGCGCACTGCCTCAAGCTGACACCTGGCGCTCCAGCCAGGTCGCAAGGCTCGCCTGCTCTGACTCGCTCAGGTGCAGGCGCAGCTTGCTGCGGCGCCAGAGAATGTCTTCTGCCGTATGCGCGAATTCATGCCGCATCAGGTAGGTGACTTCGGCTTCGTGCAGGCCACCGCCAAAGTCGCGGCCAAGCTCGACCGTGCTTTTGGCCGTGCCGAGCAGCGCGTCGACCCGCGTGCCATAGGCGCGCGCCAGCCGCCGCAGGAGGCGCTGTTCCATCCAGGGATGGCGCAGTGACAGGCCGCGCAGGAAGTCCTCGAAATCAGCACCCGGGATATCGCCGCCCGGCAGGCTCGCCGATTTCGTCCACGGCTTCGTCATGCCCGGAAAGTCCGGCCCGAGTTCCTTGAGCGCGTGTTCGGCGAGTTCGCGATAGGTGGTGATCTTGCCGCCGAAGACGGACAGGACAGGCGCGCCGCCCGTCCGGTCGCAATTCAGCACATAATCACGGGTCACTTTCGACGCGTTCGCTGCATGGTCGTCATAAAGCGGGCGCACACCGGAATAGGTCGCCACGACATCCGCCGGCGTGATCGACCGTTTGTAATATTCGCTGGCCCCGGCGCAGAGATACTCGATCTCGTCCTGGCTGATCTCGACCTTGTCCTTGTCGGCCTCGTAGGGAACATCCGTCGTCCCGATCAGCGTGAATTCGCCCCGCTCATAGGGAATCGCGAACATGATCCGCCCGTCGCCATTCTGGAAGAAATAGGCATAGTCGCCTTCATACCATCGCGGCACGATAATGTGGCTGCCCTTCACGAGGCGCAGGTTCTGCTGACGCGTCCCCGGCTCGGCCAGTCCGAGAATCTCGTCGACCCAGCCGCCCGCCGCATTGACCACGGCGCGGGCCATCACGGTCTTCTCGCCATCCGGCCCCCGCAGGGTCGCTTCCCAATGATCGGCATGGCGCGCCAGGCCGATACAGGCGGTTTGCGTCAGGATTTCCGCCCCGCGCTCCTGCGCATCGACGGCGTTCAGCACGACAAGCCGCGAATCCTCGACCCAGCAGTCGGAATATTCGAAAGCCAGCCGGAATTCCTCGCGCAAGGGATCCAGCCGATCGGTCTTGTTCCGCCGCAGCGTCCGGGTCGGCGGAAGCATCTTGCGCCCGCCCATATGGTCATACAGGAACAGGCCCAGCCGGATCAGCCAGGCGGGCCGCAAATCCTTGTCATAAGGCAGCACGAACCGCATCGGCCAGATAATGTGCGGCGCCGCACGCAACAGGATTTCCCGCTCGATCAGCGCTTTGCGCACCAGCGCGAAGTCATACATTTCGAGATAGCGCAGACCGCCATGGATCAGCTTCGTACTCGCTGAACTCGTATGAGCGGCCAGGTCGTCCTTCTCGCAGAGGAGAACTTTCAGGCCCCGGCCAGCCGCATCGCGCGCAATGCCGGCCCCGTTGATACCGCCGCCAATGACCAGGAGATCGTGCACGCTCCGGCCTAGTCCTTCATCAACCCGCCCGCCTTGAGCAGCTTGCCGGCCCGGATCACCCGTTGCAGCTTGTGCTCAGACGACCGGTCACCCTTGTTGGAATCGGGGTGGAAGCGGCGGACATATTCGGCATAACGCGCGCGGATCTCGGCCGGCGTGGATGTCGCCTCGAGATCGAGTTCGTTCAACGCACGGACCTGCAGCGCCGACCGGCGCGCCTTTGCGCCGCCCTCGGCATTGCCCGCATCATCGACATTGAAGAAGCCCCGGCCCGCCCAGTTGCGCGGATCATGGCTTGTCGCCGCCTTCTTGCCGGCCATCGGCCCGGTCCCGAATTTCCAGGTCCGTTTGTGGCCGTAGCGTTCCGAGCGCGTGAACGAGGCGGCCTCGGCCTGCGACATGCCCTCGAAGAAGTTGAAGGCACGATTGTACTCGGTGATGTGGGCCTGGCAAAAATAGAGCTTGCCCTTGCCGCCGCGCTTGGGCGCCGGGAAGGCGCCCTCGAGCTCACATTCCGGGTGTTCGCACACACGCGTCTTGCGCGCACGCGCCTTCGACGTCTCCTCGGCAGGAGGCTTTATCCGAATGTCGGTAAACTTGACGCGGTAGCTGAAGGGGTCTGAATCTGACATAGCGGGGCATAATATGGAGATGATCGTAAACATGCCACAACCAAGTGACAGAACTTCGCGGATTCGTGATCTTTTAACCGCGGCTTTTGAGCCCGAACACCTCAAGATCACCGATGATAGCGCCCGTCATGCGGGTCATGCGGGTGCCGCACCGGGCGGAGAAACCCACTATAATATAGAGATTACGTCAAATGCCTTCGCCGGACTCTCTCGCGTCCAGATCCAGCGCACCGTCATGCTCGCACTGCAAAAAGAATTCGATTCAGGCCTCCATGCGCTCTCGCTTCAGGCGAAAACGCCATGATTGACCTTATTTAATCCATCAGGGAACCGGATTTCGAATCAATCGTTTCCTCTTCGAACCGTCGAGGAGAACGGGTGATGGTACTGAAACGAGTTATACTGGGCGCCGCTTGCCTTTTCGCCAGCGGAATGGCCTCAGCAGAGAACGCACGTGGCGAGCTGGATATGCCGCTGCTGCAAAACATCCAGCAAACCGTCTGCGCCGGCGACAGCGAAATAGTCTTCGTGCCGGTCTCGCACGATCTTTCAGCGTTCCGCACGACCTACGCGGTGATCGCCTTGAGCAATCCGGATCCGGATTCAGCGAACATCGTCTCGGAACGCGAAAGGCTCTGGCTGAACGTCAATGGCTGCAATGAACCGCGCAGCGACGCGGTCTATGCCTCCGGCGAAACGGCCTCAGGCGGTTTCAATTTCTGAAATATTCAGACCCGTCACCTGGTTACGCTGCCGCCGCAGGATATTGAAACGGTAGCCGTGGAACACGAAACTCTGTCCGGGTTCCGGAATTGTCTGCGCTTCGTGGATGACCAGGCCCGCTACCGTCACGGCTTCATCGTCCGGCAGGTGCCACCCCGTGGCCCGGTTAAGGTCACGCACCGGCACCCAGCCATCGACATTGACCGTTCCATCGGCCTGCGGACGCACACCCTGAACAGCCACGTCATGCTCGTCATTGATCGAGCCGACAATTTCTTCCAGGATATCTTCCAGCGTGATCAGGCCCTGCAGCTCGCCATACTCGTCCACAACCAAAGCAAAATGACCGCGCTTGGCCAGGAACAGGTCCAGCTGGTCCTGCACCGGCGTCGTCTCCGGTACGAACCAGGGCTTTCGCAGGATGCCTTCCAGGTCGAGCGACGCCAGGTCGCCGCCGAGCGGTAGCGCCGCACGCAACAGGTCCTTGGCGTGCAGGATGCCGACGATCTCTTCTTTCTCCCCGCGATACAGCGGCAGGCGTGTATGCGGGCTGGCCAGGGCCTTCATCACGATCTGGCGCGGTTCGAGGTCGGCGTTCAGCATCTGGATATTACGCCGGTGGATCATCACGTCCTCGACCGTCAGATCCTTCAGGTCGAGCGCGCCGACAAGGCGCAGCCGGTCGGCCGCATCAACCGTGCCCTCAGAGGCATGCAGGTCGATCGCACCGCGGATTTCTTCTGCGGCAGACAAGGCGTCGGCTGGTGTCGCGAGGCCCAGCAATTTCAGCGTGGCCATGACAATCATCTGGATCAGCTTGACGATCCACGAGGCAGAGATGACGAGCAGGCCAATCGGCCGCGCCACACCCATCGCCATCGAGTCGGTTCGCGTGATTGCATACGTCTTCGGCAGCACTTCCGAGAACACGAGCACGAGAACTGTCATCACGCCCGTTGCCATGGCCAGCGCCAGGCCGCCCTGTCCGAACAGGGCCGTGAACAGGGATGTCGCCAGCACAGACGCAAGAATGTTGACCAGGTTATTGCCAAGCAGGATCGATCCGATCAGGCGTTCCCGGTCCGAGATCAGGCGGTTCACGGCAGCCGCGCGCTTGTCACCCTCTTTTTCAAGCTGGTGCATGCGGGCGCGTGACGCAGCCGTCAGCGCTGTCTCTGATCCTGAAAAGAATGCCGACATGCCGAGCAATACAAGGATCGCGATGATGTATCCGGCTATCATAGTGTTCCGAGTTCGGTGATGACCCTCACGCCTTTTCCAGTTCGCCCATCAGGAACGCCGCAACAGACTTCAGGTCGGCGTCGGGGTGAATATAGGACTGGCCGATCGCTCGCGCCAGAATTAGCGGAACTTCTCCGCCCCGCGCCTTCTTGTCCTGTTTCATCAGGTCCGCAAGTTCTGTCGCCTCGTACGGACCACCCGGCATGTTGCCGAGTTCCACAGGCAAGCCAGACGCCGCGATCACCCGCGCCACTTTCGCGGCCATGTCCGGCGACGTGATCCCTTCGGCGGCGCCATAGCGGAACGCGAGCACCATGCCGAGCGCAACGGCTTCGCCGTGCAGCACATCGGGCCGATACTGGTTGGCCGCCTCGACCGCATGGCCGAACGTATGGCCCAGATTCAACAATGCACGCACACCGCCTTCCGTCTCGTCCTCGGCGACAATCGCCGCCTTGGCCCGGCACGAGGTGGCCACGGCAATCTGGATCGCATCCGGCGCCAGCGCCAACACATCGGCGCCATGCGTTTCCAGCCAGTCAAAGAAGGCCGCATCATTGATCAGGCCATACTTCAGAACTTCGGCATAACCGGCACGCAGGTCGCGCGCTGGCAGGGTGGCGAGCAGCGCCGTATCGGCAATCACGAAACGCGGCTGGTAGAAGGCGCCGATCATGTTCTTGCCGCGCGGCGTATTCACCGCCGTCTTGCCGCCGACCGAACTGTCGACCTGTGACAGCAATGTTGTTGGCACCTGCACGAAGCCCATGCCGCGCTTCATCAGGCTCGCCGACAATCCGGCAATGTCTCCGATGACCCCGCCGCCAAAGGCGACCAGGATGTCGCTGCGGTCGGCGCCGGCACCCAGCAGCCAGTCCAGGATACGCTCCAGGTTGGCAAAGGATTTCGATTGTTCGCCCGGCGCCAGCGCCAGCACCTCGGTCGTGATGCCGCTTGGGCGGAGCGCCGCGTCCAGCGCGTCCATGTGAAGGCGCGCGACTGATTCGTCGGTCAGCACAAAAACGCGCTTTCGCTTCAGCAGCGGCGTCAGGCGGGCGCCCAATTGGGACAACGCGCCATGCCCGACGACGATGTCATAACTGCGGTCGCCGAGACTGACACGGACGATTTCCAGCTCTGGTGAAATCTTGCTCATGCCGGCTCCCACGTCTTTAGCGCCTTGATAATCGCGTTCACTGTCGACCCATGCGGGCCGTCCTTGCTGTGCACGATCAGGTCTGCCTTTGAATAGACGGGCTCCCGTTCCAGCAAAAGGGTCTGCAGCACCTGTTTCGCATCGCTGCGCTTCAGCAAGGGGCGCGTGTTCTTTTTCTGTACCCGGCGCCACAAGGTCTCGAGATCGGCGCTCAGCCAGATCGTCACGGCTTTCTCGCGGAGCAGGTTGCGCGTGTCTTCGTTCATATAGGCACCGCCACCGGTCGCCAGCACGTGTGGCTCTTCGCCCAGCAGCCGTTCGAGCACTTTCTGCTCGCCGCGCCGGAAGTCTGCTTCGCCGTGCATCGTGAAAATATCGGCGACGGAAAGCCCGGCCGCTTTCTCGATCTCATGGTCGCTATCATAGAACTTGCGGCCCAGTTTCTCGGCCAGGCGCCGCCCGACCGTCGATTTGCCGGCGCCCATCAGCCCCACAAGCGCGATCGTCCGGGACGCAAAGGCAGGCGCCGGATCGGTTATTTGCGCGGGACTGTCGCTGTCAGCGGGCATTGCAGGCTTTCATTCACTATTCAGACCAATTCCTATAGAGACGGAACTGTGTGAGCAATCGGTCAACGGCCGATGCAAAAGTGAATTCGACCCAGGGGTGCTAATCATATGCGCAAATTTCTCATCATTCTCGGCATTCTGGTCATTCTCGGCCTTGTTGGCGCCTGGTGGCTCGGACAGCAGGCCGTCAAGAACAAGCCGGCCGCTGGCGAAGTGCGTATGGAGGTAGAGGGTGTCCTCTAGGTCCTGGCCGGCGGTTTTCGCCGCCGCCTCAGCCCTTTGCCTCTCCGCGAGCGCCCAGATCGAAGATTCCGGCCTGCAAATGGTCGATCCCTGGGGCATGGGCTTCCTCGAGGCTGGCGAACCGGCCCTGCCGGCATCCATGTGGCGCGCCTCGAGCACGGAAACCCTGTTGCCCATGATGCGCGCTGTCCGCACGCAGGGCCTGACGCCCGGTGAGCGTACGCTCATGCGCCGCATGGCCCTGTCGCCCGCGACCGCGCCACAGGGCGACCAGTCTCCCGCCCTTCTCGCCGAACGCGCCCGCATCCTGTTCGAACTCGGCGAAGCCCGCCCGGCTGCCAGCCTCATGGCCCGGCTGGAAATATCACCGCCTGGTCTCGACAGCGACGAGATCGCCACCGACCTGAACCTCGCCCTCGGCAACGAAGCCATGGCTTGCGCCGAGAATACCAGCGCACTGCGCGACGGTGCCTATTGGGCCAAGCTGCGCGCCGTGTGCGCGGCATTGCGCGACAATACGGCTGGCGCGGAACTCGCCATCGAAATGGCCAGCAGTCAGGGCGTCAATGACAGCTGGCTCACATCAGCCGTCTTCGCGGCCTCCGGCGACCTGCCGAATCCCCCTAAGGCGAAATATGACAGCGGTATCGCGCTCGCCATCTCGTCCAAGGCGGGCCTTGCCCCGCCTGACACACCCCACTTGCCCACCCGGCCAGACC
>NZ_JBBKXE010000155.1:0-14604 GCF_037969335.1 Hyphomonas sp.
GAGAGGGGGGGGGCACCCAACTCTCAGACTTTCTTTTCTCGCTTTCTTGCGGCGCGCTTCTTTGCTGCCAAAGATGGGCTTCCAAGTTTGAGCTGATCGAAGAAGGATTGGTTTCGCAGTTCTGCATCTCTCAACATTTTGTGGAATGAGATCACTCGGATATGAGCGTTGTGGCGCTGCGACCATCCATAATAGCCGTCGCCGTCAGGGGTGGGGTTTTGAGCGAGAGACTTCTCAAAAAGTCGTCTCGTTCCATTTGTGAGTTCAGATACAATAATGCACTCAAACGGCGTCGCTTCAGAAATGTCGGACACGACTTCCCCATCCATATCTCTTACCTTCGCGTTCTGCAGTTCTTCAATATAACCTAACACTTGTCCTATGGGGTCCTGACTCGGCTTTTCGTCGCCTGGTCTTTTGAATTCAACGACAACGACCGGGTCGCTTGTCCCCTCTCGACGAAAACCAAGCGGATTGAAGAAAAGTAAATCGGGTTCTTTGCGCGACTCCGTATCCACGGTTAGCGACTTGATTGACTTGTCCGACGCGAAGAATTCATATCCCGCCAAGGAATCGTCGAGCATCCAGAGATTGTGTTTGCTCAACTCCCCAGTTCGATACATCTCGCCCATGGGACAGATCAATTCGTGGATGACGCGCTCGTAGTGATAGCTTTGTTTTTCATCATCTTTGAACTTAAGAAGCAAATTGGCCATCTGAAGAACTTGGTGCCGCTTGACCACGAGCTCGGCCAAGCGATGCTTTTCTTGGTTGGAGATTTCAGTAAGCACTTCTTCAGCGAGTGCACGCGATTCAGGCTCGAGTGACTCCAACTGGTCGAGTTCATCAATCCTCTCCCGAAGGTTCCTTTCTTCTCGATACAGAAGAACGAAGAGGTTCTGCCCTATCTGTTCTGCGTCCATCCCAGGAGAAAGTCCTGCAACATAATTGTCGATGTCGGTGAACTGAGTTGCCAACTGAGGGTGCTCTTCGACCAACATCCTCACTGTACTTTTTTGCCGAGCCCTCATTCGGTGGATATGCTCGCTCAGGAAACCCTCTGCCGCTTCAAGGACGGCTGCCTGAAGTATATCCCGTTGCGCCGCCGTTAATTTAAAGTCGAGACGCTCTTGATCTACGCGAGCATCAAGAAACTCACCGCTTACCACCGCAACATAAGCTTTGCCGTCAGGCAATTCTTTGAGCGCGTACTTTCGCTCGAGAGAATTTGGTTCGCCTACCAATCGACCGTGTGCGGTGAGTAGGTACGAATTACGCAAATTTGTGGATATGGTTGTATCCACAAACATATGTGTCACTCGCAATTCGGACTTTCCGTCCCCGAAGTCGACTTCCAATTTCTGCTCGACCGGATCGTCGACCTGGTCTTCAATGAAGTCATTGAGGCGGGTGGTCTCGCCTCGATAAGTGATGCTCACGTCTGGAAGCGTTCCTGAAATGAATTGTGGGAAAAAATGTAGCGCGAGATCCTTCAGGTAGGAGGAGGGCCGTATTCGCCCGCGATGTTCCTTCCGTAGACCCGACAACGTAATCTTAGTACCCGGGTCACCCTTGGATTTCCTCACCTCCTTTAAATCAACAATCGAATCTTGTTCCTCCGGGACGAACTTGAAACTTCTGCTGAGCAGGCCATCGTCGGTATCAATTACACTTTCGATTTGAATCGTGTCGAACATCTTCATCCAAATGAAGCGACCCACTCCCTTACCGCCTCGTTTATATTTGTAACGGCTGTCGCTCGTCTCAAAAGATCGCAAGTTTTCGGCAATGAATCCGACTCCATTGTCGATAATTGAAATGCTTTCGACATCTCCGTGTTCATCGACCGCGATATCAACGTCCACGTGGCCAAGCTCAGCAGCTTTCTCTTCCGTAAACCTGTCATTTATTGCGTGGATCGAATTGCTAACTGCCTCATACACTGAGTACAAAATCGCAGTCTTCCCATCGGGAAGACTCATATTGTTGATGCGGCCAATGACGTCGAATTTCATAGATGCCCCCGTGATTTTTCTAATTACACTGGAATTACGCGAAGTAGCCTAGTGGAGCAATCAACCGAATTAGAAAGCGTAGGGTGCATTACAGCGGAGGGATGCAATGCACCTCTGGATTGGCTCTCTCAGGCAGGTGCATTGCGCTAGGCTTATTGCACCCCGCTACGGCGCTTCCGGACATCTCGAACCCGTATCCCCGACCCATGGAGGGGTAAAAAAGACAGCTTGGCGCGGGCGGGGGGGATGCTAGGCTCTCCCCATGTGCGGACGCTTTTTCAGACATGACGTGACGTGGGAGGATTACCACGCGGCGCTGGGGCTTATCGTGCCCGAGGGCGTGGCCCCGCCGGAGGCGGCGTATAATATCGCGCCGACGCAGCTGGTGCCGATCGTGCGGCATGTGCCGGAGGGCGACGGGCCGGACACGAATGCGCGCGAACTGGCGCTGGCGATGTGGGGGCTGGTGCCGTCATGGTGGCACAAGCCGCTGAAGGAGAAGAATTTCTCGACCTTCAATGCGCGCGCCGAAACGGTGGCGAGCAGCAACACGTTTCGCGGGGCCTTCCGCCACCATCGCTGCCTAGTGCCGGCGAGCGGCTATTATGAATGGACCGGCGCGAAGGGCGCGAAGACGCCGTTTGCCATCGGCCTGAGCAACCGGCGCTGGTTCTGCTTTGCCGGCCTGTGGGACCGGGCGATGATCGACGGATCGGAATTGGACAGTTTCACCATCCTGACGACCGGCGCGAACGACGCGACGGCGGGCCTGCATGCGCGCATGCCGGTGGTATTGCATCCGCACGACCATGACCGCTGGCTGGACGGGGCGACGTCAGAAGTGGGCGACCTGATGGCGCCCTTCCCGTCCGAGGACATGCAGGTCTGGGCCGTGGGCGCGGCGGTCGGCAATGTGCGCAACCAGGGGCCGCAGCTGGCGACGGAAGTGTGAGGCGCGAGGCGGCACCGTCAGGTCAGGGCCGCCTCGACGCATTGTCTTGATAGACCCTCGCAAGGCTCAGCTTGTGGCATCCACATCCGGCAAGCCGTGGACATGGACGTCGGCGCCGGAATGGGCCTTGAGAATGCGGGTGGCCGTGGCTTCGTCGGCCTTGTTCCAGGTGCGGACCCAGAGCACCAGGCCGCCATGTGCGAGTTCGTCGGCAATATAGTCGGCATGGTGTTTTTCAATCAGCCGCGCCAGGAGGGCGCCGATCGTGGCACCGCTGCCGCCGCCGACACCCAGCGCGATGAGCGCTGCTGCGAGCGCGCCGCCACCGGCGACAATCGGAACAAACGCCGCCAGGGCCCCGAGATAGGCCAGCGTGCCGATAACCGCGCCTTCGGCGGCACCCGGCCCTTCGATATTGGCATAGGCGGTGATGGCCGCGTCGGGATCGTCTTCCAGCGCTTTCACCGATTTGTAGCTGTGACCGAGCTTGGCCTCGACGGCCTCTGTCGACGCGAGCAGGCTGATTTCGGCGCGGTTGAAGCCATTGGACAGCAAGTCATCAATCGCTGCCTGCATGTCTTTTTCGGTTTGAAAAACGCCGACCGCTTCGCGGACCAGTGGCTTGCCTGAATCTGTCATGATCTGTCTTCCTCAATTACCGCCAGACACAGTCCGACCTGCGCCTGTCTACGCGCAAATCCGGGATCGTATCTCGGGGTTTTCCCTTAGTGCGCTGGCTTGAAGGGACCTGGGCGGCGGCTGGCGCGGGCCCCTCCCCCGCTGGCGGCCCGTCAGGCCGGGCGCATCACTCTGTCAGCTGCATCTCGCACAGGCCGACCAGGAAGAGATCCGCGTCGGGTTCGCAGCCTTCCTGTGTGAAGGTGAAGGCGCCTGAGCGGCGGTCTATGTCGAGCGTGGTCCTGGCCCTGTCGCGCCAGCCGCAATAGGGGGTGTCGATCTCCTGGCGGAGGGTGAGCCTGTCGTCGGTCATCGACACGTCGCAAACCCGTGTGCCGACCTGGGTGCAGACATTGTCGGTGCCGCCGGTGTCATTCTTGACGAACAGGAAGCGGTCTTCGAAATGGAAGAAGACGCGGCGGTCGGTGCCGGGCTTGGCGGCATCGGGGGCTTCGCAGCTGAAGGTCACCTTGTCGCGGCTGTTGCCTGCGCTGCAGCCGACAAGGACGAGGCCGATCGCCAGGGCGGTCAAGGATCTCATGCTGCGTGCCATCCTGTGTGAGCGGGTTGCCGGGCGGCCATGCGCCGCGTGGCCGATGCTGTATGAGCGGTGACGCGAGTCGTCAAACGCAGTGGGCAGGTGCCGGCTGCGTCTATTTGATCACCCGGATCGGGTCGGTGCCGTCCCAGCCCTGCGAGACTTTCCGGATGTGCGCGAAGGTGCGGCCCTTGGTGCCGGAAATGTCGGAGATTTCGACCACGGTGCCGGGATGGGCCTCGGTATCGAAATAGGCGAAGCGGCCTTTTTCGCCGCCGATGCAGCCTTCGTGGCCAATCTTGTAGCCGAGGCCGAGGGCCGTGTCGTAGAGGCCCTGATAGTCCTCGGTCCAGTAGGACATGTGCTGGAGGCCTTCATGGCCCGCATCGAGGAATTCCTTGTACATCGAGGGGGCGTCATTGCGCTGCTGGATCAGCTCGATCTGCAGGTCGCCGGAATTGGCCAGCGCAATCGACATTTTCGCGTCGGACGGTTGCCCGCGATGGCGGAACCAGTCTGTCTTGACGTCCTCGATATAGAACCAGGGGCCGACGCCCATCACGTTGATCCAGTGGTCCATCGCGGCCTCGATGTCGCGCACGACATAGCCGTTCTGGCAGACGTTTCCGAAAATGCGGCTCAAGGCGGACCCTCCCCTATTGGCCTGTCTTGCCTGCCCGGCGGGCGAATGGCCAGCGCTTTCAGGAGGCGGAAAGTTGCCAGGCAGCGGGGATACACCACCTGGCAACAATTGTCTTGGATCGCAACGCAGAACCAGGTGGGGACGCACCGCGTTGCAAAGACAGGCCAAAATTTACGACAGGCAACTGATGAGAACAATTGAGTAATATTCGTTTGTTTGCGCGTGGCGCTCACAAATCAATGGCGCGGCTGCGGCCTAGGAAAGCGCCTTCAGCCGGTTCGCACTGCCGCGCTGGAGTTTGCGCGCCGCGGTGGTGAGGCTGGCAAGAAACGCGCTTGTATTGGGCTCGAGCGCCGAATCCGTCTTGCAGGCGGCGCCGAGACGGTATTTCGGCAGGCCGGCAATGCGCTTGCCGACAAGCCGGCCGGATTCCAGGTTCGGCACAGCCACCGACAGGGGCATGACGGTCAGCGTGTCGGATGCCATTGACAGGTTCATGCAGGAGGTCGGGCTGTAGAGCGTGTATTGCGGCGCGCGGGCCTGTTTCAGCGCCTCGCGCATGCTCTCGGGCAGGTCACCATCGAGATATTCGATATAGCCGGGAAAGGCCCAGGGATAGGCCAACAGCGTCTCGAAACTTGTGTCTAGCGCGGCGACCGGATGGCCCGGCCGGTGGAGCATGACGAAATCTTCGGCGATGATTTCCTGGAAGTGCAGCCGGCCCGCATGTGGCAGGGCCTCCAGCGTGGCCATATTGAACAGGACCATGTTGGCGCGGCGCTGGACCAATTCTTCGACAGCGGCATGCGGCGGCATGACATCGGCCAGTATCCGGATGTCGGGCAATGATTTGCGGAATTCGGTGATCGCGGCCGGCAACAGGATGTCATAGGCAATCGGCCCGCCGATGATCTTGAGGTGCTGGTCGCCGGAGACGGTTTCACGTTGCACCACTTTCGCGAAGGCGAGCAGTTCGACCGCCATCGGATAGAGACGCTCGCCCGCCTCGGTCGGGGTGACCGAGCGGGTGGTGCGGTAGAAGAGCTGGGTGCCCCAGGCCTCTTCCAGCGTCTTGATGCTGCGCGTGACCGCCGAGTGCGTCAGGTGCAGTTCCTCAGCCGCCTTGGAGAAGCTGAGCAGGCGGTAGACGACTTCGAAATACTGGATCAGGCGCAGGTCTGTCATGGCGCGAGGCTTAGGCGGTGCGCCGGGCCATGGCAAAGCCGGTTCCCCCCGGGGGCGAGCCCGACCCGGACACTTCGTGCGGGAGCGGGCGACCCGGCGCGATGCCGGGCCGCCCGGCCGGTCAATGGGTGAGCGAGAGGCGGACAAAGACGCCGCGCCCTGCCCCCGGCACCCGTGTGCCGAGCGCGACATCGCTGTCGCTATTGCGGTTATAGCCCGACAGGTGGTCGCGATAGACCTGGTCGAGCAGGTTCTCGACCCCGGCCGAGAGCCGCACGCCGTCACGCACCTGCCAGTCGCCAAACAGGTTGATCACGGCATAGCCCGGCGTTTCTGCCTCGCTATTGGTGGCCGAGACGTCGGTCTGTTCGGCGACGAGACGGGCCTCGAGCGTGGCGGACCAGGCCGCCGCCTCCCAGGTCAGGCCGGTGGTCAGGCTGGGCGGCGCAACGCGGTAGAGATTGTCGTCCACGTCACGCCGTTCGCCGCGCACATAGGAGAGCACGCCGTCGATGCGGAGCGGGCCGTCGAAATCATAGCCGGCATCGAGATCGAACCCGTAGAGCCTTGCATCGACATTGGCCCAGCGGAGCGGTGTGGAATCGCCGCTCATGGCGGCGACCATCTCGACCGGCGTGTCGGCGACGCCCGGCGTGGCGTCAAAGGCGACGCCCTGGATATAGTCGTCGACCTGACGGACATAGAGTGTCGGGCGGGCATAGGCGCGCGATGTGGCAAAGTCGAAACCCGCCTCAGCGATCCAGGCCGTTTCCGGCTTCAAGGCCAAATCGCCGACATAGATGTTGCCATCGGCGAGCCCACCACTGGCATTGATCGGCAGCCAGCCGAAGCGCTGGATATAGCCGGGCATCTTCTGCTTGCGGGCGAGCGTGAGGCGCCAGGACAGGCCGTTCTCGGCCGGGGTCCAGAGCCGGGCGACCACATCGGCGGTCGTGTCCTCGCCATCGGTATTGCCGGTATTGAAGGCAGCCGCCAGCATGCGCGGTCCCATTGGCAGGGCCGGACCGACCGATGCGTCGCCAGCCTCATAGTCATTCTGGTCGACGCGCAGGCCGAGTTCCGCCTCGACCGGCCCGAGCGGCCCGGTCCATTCGGCAAAGGCCCCGGTCTGGCGCAGGGTGATGTCCGGGAACGGCGTGACGAAGAAGCCTGCATTGTTCGGATTGGTGATCGTCACTTCGTGTTCGGACTCTTCGGTATCGAGACCCAGCTGCAGCTCGCCGCCCGACAGGGCGAAGCCGAGCTTGATGTCGGCGCCGCGCGTCGTCGCATCGGCATAGGAGGCGCGCTCGACCATCATGCCGGGCGAGGGCCGCATGCTGAAATTGTCCATCAGGTGCGAGACGTCGGTGTAATGGACCGATGCTTCCAGCGCCGCGCCGCCGATAACTGTCGCATAGGCGAGCCGGGCGAAATCCGTGTCGAAATACTGGATATCCATCGGGAAAGGCGGGTTGCCTGACGGGCCGGTATTCTGGCGGCGAAGATCCAGGCTGAAATCGCCAGCCCCGGTCTTGACGCCGGTGGAGACGCCAAAGACAGAGCGCTCGAAGGACGTCCCGCCGATCGTGCCGTCGGCATAGTCGGTATCATCGCCCTCTTCATAGGCGCCGAGCAGGTTGAACCGCCATGTGTCGGTCGCCGCGCCGACGATGCCGCCTGTGGACACGCTGTCATTGATGCTGCGCGCGCCAAGGCTGAGATCATAGCCGTATTGGGCCGCGTCGCCGGAGGCATAGTTGATGCGCTTAAAAACGGCATCGGCGCCGCCTGCGAGGCCGGGCCCCTGCGAGACCGGGCTGACGCCGCGGTCGATCACCACGGCAGCGACGAGGGGTGCTGGCGCATAGTGGAAGACCGGGTCCATCAGGTTGGGACCGCCGGAGGCAAAGCGCTGGCCATCGACACGCAGGTTCAACCGATCACCGAACAGTCCGCGATAGGCCATCTGGCCCGACACTTCGCCATTGGCGATGCGGGCGCCGCCTGGTGTGCGGGCGGAGAGATAGGTGACATCGCCGCCCTGGAGGGGCGCACCGTCAGGCGTGACGGCGTGCTGTGTCGCCGTGTCGAGGCGCGAGCCGGTGACGATGATGACGTCCTGGAGGGCGGGTTCGGATTCCTGCGCAACAGCGGCAGGCAGCAGGGCAGACAGGGCCATCAGCCCCGCGCCGCAAAACAAGTGTGGTTTCATTTTATGTATCCGTTCGGCCCGGACGATGCCGGACACTGGTCTGATTGAGGAAGTTTGGTCGGATTCAATCAGGCGCGGACGGGCGGCCCCCTGGCCGGAAGCGGCGCACGGGCGCGTCGGTAGGCAAGTGTATTGATAACGGGGCGGTCGCCCAGGAGCGGCGGACCGTAGATCGCCGCCAGTAACATGTCCGGCGGGAGCGGCAGGTCAAACACGGCGGTTGACGCAAACGGACAGGTCGCGGACGGCGACGTCGTGTCATCGTGCGGCGGTGGCGCCGGCGTCTCGTCGCCATCGACCTCGGTCATGCTTCCGGTATGGGGGTTGAGCGACATGAAGCGCTCGGTCGTTCCGCCGCAGATGCGGATCACGATGTCTCCGGCCTCTGCCGAACGCTCGAGCATGTAACCGGCGGGCACAAGCGCGCGCATCACCATCAGCAGGGATACTGCTGTGATCAGCCAGAAGCGCATTGGCGCGGATGGGAAAAGCCCCTTGAGCATGGCGAATCGATAGCGTTGCCGGGGCGGGCTGGCCATGTGGCAATGTCACCGCAGCTGGTGCTGGCACCCGCTCCCCTACGCCGCTGTGACCCTGCCTGCGAGCTGGCTCGCGTCGCCAGCCAGATTACGGACCATGACCCGGGCCTGATCCTGCGGGCCGGGGAAGCTGAGCTGGTGCTTCGGTGTAACGATGAAGCCGATCTCGCCGAAATAGGCGGGCGCGCCAATCAGGATAGCAGCGGGCCAGCCGGCTTTCTCGCCCGCTTCCAGCGCTTCACCCGTAATCGAGAGACCGAGGCGGCTGCCCTGGTGCGAGGGGGCGACGGCGACCGGTCCGTAGAACAGTGCGCGGGTGCGTCCCTCTCCCACGGTCAAAGGCCAGACGCGGCAGACACCGATGACCTCGCCGTCCAGGACGGCAACGCGACTGATCTCCGGCAGCGAGCGCGAAAACTCGCGCAGGCGCTCGGCCGTCTTGGCAAAGTGGCCGGGACCGAACGTGGCATCGAACAGGGTTTCGATGGCGGCGGCGTGCACGGCAGGGGTTTCGGGGACGATCTGGAGCATGGCGAGCGGCCTTAAAGTGCATCCGCACCGGACGCAATGAAAAAGGCCGCCCCATCAGGAGCGGCCTTTCGGTACAAGTCTGTGCGTGACTAGCGCGAGGCGCGCCAGGCTTCCAGTTGGCGGGCGGCCCAGTCCTTGCCACCCCAGCCAAAGGCGATCGCAAAGGCTGCTGCACCACCCATGACGAGATATTTGGCGACCTCGAGAATGAACACGCCACCGGTCGGGTCGAGTCCCATGCGGGAGATGCCGAGAATGACCGACAGGATGATGATGATCCATTTGACAAGGTTGGCGGCGACATCGGTCGCGCCAGAGCCTGTGGAGGCCATGGCCGACGTGACCAGCCGGGCGATGAATACGCCGGCAAAGATGATCAAGGCGCCGAACACGATCTGCGCGCCCATCGAGAGGACAACGTCCATGGCGTAGGTCAGCGTGTCGATGCCCAGCGCATTGAGGGCTGCAATCATGCCGAGCAGGACGATGAAGAACTGCGCCACACGCGATGCGACGACCGAGGCTGTCAGACCGGAATCGGCTCCCTTGAGGATGCCGAGTTCGGCCACGGCGCCGTCAAGGCCCATGCCGGGCAGGACGCGGCCAATCAGACTGCCGACGAAACGCGCCACGATGACGAAGATGCCAAGGATGACGATAGCCGCCAGAAGGTTCGGCAGGATGCCGACAATGTCTTCAAGCAATGCATTGGCCGGTTCGGAGATCGCCGCCATGTCGAGCACGTCGAATGCCGTGATGGCCCCGATCAGAACGATGAAGGCTGACGCGATGGTGGCGGTAATGCCCGACACCTTGACCGGCCCCGAGGCGAGCCCGAACTGTTCCGGCAATCCGTCTGCGAAGACAAGAATGGCCGACAATGCCTGTTTCACGACGTTCGCCACGATCAGGAAAATCCCGAATACAAGGATGGCCCCGATGATATTGTCGCCATAGGCCATGATCGGAGCGATCACACCGTTCAGCGCGTCGGATATCTGTGTCGCACCGGCAATCGCGAGCGACTGCATCAGACCGATCAGGATGATGATCCAGAAAGCCGCAGATGACAGGCTGGCGCCAAGGCTCTTGCCGCCGGTCGTGTTGAGGTTGTTGGCGCGCTTGGCGAGCCCGGTCTTGTCGATGGCCTTGCTGACCAGCCATCGCACGATCATGGCGGCGATGATGAAGGCGATCATGACGAGCGCGGCCTTGATGAGGTTCGGCCCGTAGGTTTGTGCCTGCACCACGAGATTATTCCAGAATTGTTCCATATTCAGCCCCTGTTCCACCGGGTAGCGCGTCGCCCCTATGGCGCCAGCATCCCAGTGAGGGCGTTATCGCATATCGTTTTGCAATGCAGGATGAACAGGAATTTAGAATTGCAACCAGTTCTCCCTGGAGGGGAATTCCGCCTGTATCAGCTGCGGCTGGCCCGCCATACACGGCGCAAGACAAGGGCGAATGCCAGAATGGCCGTGGCCGTCAGGATGACGAGCGGTTGCAGCCAGACGGACAGTCCGAGGCAGCCGACGAGGCCAAGCGTGGGCACGACCGGGTGATAGAGCCGCGCGTCTGCGCTGAGGCGCAAGGCGGCGAGATTCGTGACCGCATAATATATCAGCACGCAGAAGGCACTGAAGCTCCAGACCAGCGCCAGACCGCCGAATGCGGCGATCACCGCGATGGCGGCGCCAACGCACAGGCTGGCAGCCAGTGGCTGGCCGCTGTGGTCGAGTTGGCCCAGCCGAATCGGCAGGTCCCCTTCCCGGCCCATGGCGAGCACGACACGCGACAGGCCGAGAATGAGGTTCAAGAGGACCCCGGCCATGGCGGTGATTGCGGCGACGATCACGAGCAAGCTGAGCCAAGGTGCACCGAGCCGGGCGGCGACCGCTTGCAACGGCGCGGCGGTGCGGGTCGTCGCATCGGCGAACTGCGCGGCACCGAGCACGTGCAGCCCACCGGTGAGAATGGCGAGATAGAGGCATGTGGAAACAAGCAGTGTGAGGATGATGGCGCGCGGAATGGTGCGGCGGGGCGACCGGACCTCTTCGCCCAGTGTTGCGATACGGCCATAGCCGGTGAATGCCACGAAGAGGAGCGCCGTCGCTTCGAGGAAGCCAGCGGGCGCGAAAGGCGACGCCGGGTTTGCGACCTGTTCCCCGGCGGGCGACAGCAGGGCCATGGCACCCAGTATGATGAGGACAAGCAGTGTGATCGTGACGAGTATGGCATTGACCGGATTGGCGCGGCGCAAGCCCAATATGACGAGACCGGTCATGGCGACGACTACGAGGCTGGCGACGGGATGGGTGAGCGCAGGGTCCATGCCGAGGCCTGCCAGCACATAGCCCGACAGGCCAATGGCTGCGGCAGCGGCACTGGCCGACTTGGCCAGGAGGAAGGCGAGCCCGGCGCCGAATCCGAAATCGGGCCCGAGATAGCGATAGCCATAAGCATAGGTGCCGCCGCTGACGGGATGGCTGGCCGCCAGTTCTGCGCTCGACAGCGCATTGAACGCCGCAAGCATAGCGGCAAGGCAGAGGGCCGGCACCGCCCCGATGCCTGTCACGCCCACGGCGAGGCCGAGGCTGACAAAGACACCCGTGCCGAGGATGGACCCCAGCCCCAGCAGTACCGCGCCGCGCAAGCCCACGGTGCGATCCATCGCGCGTGCTGTATCGGATGGCATCAGATGGGCGCCCTAATTCTGATCGGGTTCGAAGACCGCGTCCCGGTTAGTGAGGAGTTCATAGGCGACGTGCCGCTTCAGCGTTTCTGTCAGCGCCGTCGAATCGCCCTGTAGCATCTCAGGCGCAATCAGGTTGCCGAACGTCATGCGGAATTTCGAGCCACGCTTGTTTAGCAATTCGTGGAAGAGCGTGATGTCGCGCAGCTCGTCATTGATATCGCAGAAGAGATAATAGAGCGCGGAATTGCGAGCATCGACATTGAGCGGCAGGATCGGGGCCTTCTGCTTGCGGGCGAGACCGATAACGGTGGAGAACCAGTCCTTCTCCTGCAGGGCGCCATCCACGCGGCGGGCAAGGCGCCCGGACGGAAAGATGACGACGCATTTTTCCTGGGCGAAGGCCTCTGCCGTGCGCTTCAGGGTCTCGCGCGTCTTGGCGGGCGTGCGCTTGGCGGCGACCCATTCGACCGGGATGATGACATCCTCGAATCTCGGATTGACGCGCACGGCGTCTGCATTGGCGAGGAAGACGATATCGTCGCGCACCTGTTTCAGCAGGTCCCAGACAGCAACGCCATCAGCCAGGCCGGTGGGGTGGTTGGCAGCAATGATCAGCCGGCCGGATCGGGGCATACGCTCAACCGCATCAACCGAGAGGTCGAATGCCAGCTGGCCGGACAACAGGTCGAAGGATTCGCGGCCATTGAGCTGGATGATCTCGTCGGCCATCCGCCGCGCCTTGCCATAGCCGAGCACCTGGTAGAGCACGGGCCGGACGAGCGGCCAGGACCAGCTTGACCGGAGCTTCGGGCAGCGCTCCTCGATCAGCACATCGACGATGTGCTGATCCGTCTCCGCGGCGGCCTCGTGAAAGGCCGAGACGGCGGAACCCGCTTGCGGGGGTGTGGCGATCTCGTCTGTCATGGCCTTTGTGCTTTTTTTGCATTTTTCTTTCAGGGCGGTTCCCGAAGGCGCAGCATACATGAAGTCCCCTTACGGGAAAGCGGATGCGGCAGGATTCGCGCGCCTGAAAAACTTTCCGGAAAAGGCAGATCTGTAGAGATTTCAACACTTCGGAAAGTTCTGCTTTACCAAGCCGTAAGGCCCGCGTGGCAAGTTCATCTCCAGACGGGCGCAGATAGATGCTGACGCCCAGGTAGCAGGAAACTTATCGGGGTAGAGTATATGAAAGTTCTTTGGGTTGAAGATCACGAGCCGGTCCGAGACATGTTGGCAATTGCCGCCGACAAGGCCGCACGCTCGCGCATCCAGGTCGACCTCGTGATGGCGCCGACACTGATGGCCGCCGAGGCACGCCTGCGCCTGGAGCGCTTCGATCTTGTCGTGCTCGACCTCGGCCTGCCCGACAGCGTCGACCCTGACATGACGATCGCCCGCGTCGCCAATATGGGCAAGTATCGCATCGCGGTTGTCTCTTCCATGGATACGCGTGACCAGGTCGTGGCTGCTGCTTTGCGTTGCGGCGCCAATATCGCACCGAAAGCCGTGTTCAAGGCGACCCTGCCCTTCAACCGCTTCATCCAGCGGCCCGACACGTTCGAGGATTTCCTGCTGGAACAGATGCCAGCCGCTGCTGCGCCGGCGCGCGCCGCCTGAGCCAGTCGCCCAAGAGGCGCTTGCGCTTGCAGACCCCTATATGACCTTGCTAAGCCGCCCGGTGAATGTAACCGGGCGGCTTAGCCCTATTATGGACCTCAAACGCCATGGACGCCGTGCAAGTCTATCCCGCCACGCTGGTGCTGATCGCCATGAACGTGGTCGCCAGTGTCGTGGCGTTCAACAGCCCCGAATTTTTCGACCGGTACTCGTTCTGGATCAAGCCGATCCGGCAGGGCGAGGAATGGCACCGCTTCGTCACGTCGGCCTTCCTGCATGTCAACGGAATGCACCTGTTCATCAACATGTACGTGCTCTACATATTTGGCCAGATTCTGGAAGCCCATGTCGGCTCCGGCGGGTTCCTGATCCTCTATGCCGCATCGCTGCTGGGCGGAAACCTCTGGGAATATGCCGACAAGCACAACCAGCCAAACTATCGTTCGGTTGGCGCATCGGGCGCGACGTCCGGCGTCATATCGGGCTTTTGCCTGTTCTACCCATTCGCGATGCTCTACCTGTTCTTTGCGATCCCGATGTGGGCGATCGTGTTCGGCGCAGGGTTCATCATTGTCAGCTTTATCCTGTCGCAGCGCGACCAGACCATGGTGGCCCACGGCGCCCACCTAGGCGGCGCCCTGACCGGGCTGGTGATTGCGATGCTGCTGCGGCCCGAGGCCTGGCGGCAGATGATCGACCAGGTGGCGTCGCGGATTGGCTGACGGCGCAATGACTTCCGTACTGGCCCGCTACGAGGCCCGGATCGCCGACGGCGTGATCGACGCTGACAGCGCGCAGGCTGAGGCTGCTGCCCGGCTGGACGCGCTGGCCCGAACGCTCGCCAACAAAGGCAAGGGCCGCTGGTTCTCCAAGCCTGCGCCCGTGACCGGGCTTTACCTGTGGGGCGGGGTCGGGCGCGGCAAGTCCATGCTGATGGACCTGTTCTTCGACGCTGCGCCGGTGACACCGAAACGGCGGGTGCATTTCCACGAATTC
>NZ_JBBKXE010000156.1:0-6411 GCF_037969335.1 Hyphomonas sp.
TTCTTGAACTCGGCTGCAAGGAAATCGACGATGCGAAGGTCGAAGTCTTCACCACCGAGGAACGTGTCGCCATTGGTCGACAGCACTTCGAACACGCCATCACCGATTTCGAGCAGCGAAACGTCGAACGTACCACCGCCAAGGTCATAGACGGCGATTGTCTTGTTTTCGCCCTTGTCGAGGCCGTAGGCGAGCGCGGCTGCCGTTGGCTCGTTGATGATGCGCAGCACTTCGAGGCCGGCAATCTTGCCTGCATCTTTCGTGGCCTGGCGCTGGGCGTCGTTGAAATAGGCCGGAACGGTGATCACGGCCTGCGTTACCGGCGTGCCGAGATAGTCTTCAGCCGTTTCCTTCATCTTGGTAAGAATGAAGGCGGAGATTTCCTGCGGGGAATAGTCCTGGTCGCGGCCCTTGACCCAGGCGTCGCCTGCCTTGCCTTCGACGATTTCGAAGGGTGACATGGCCTTGTCTTTCTGGGCGGTCGGATCGTTATACGTGCGGCCGATCAGGCGCTTGATGGCGTAATAGGTGAAATCGGGGTTGGTGACGGCCTGGCGCTTGGCAGGCTGACCGATCAGGCGTTCGCCGCTTTCCGTAAAGGCGACGACGGACGGCGTGGTGCGCTGTCCCTCGGCGTTTTCGATGACCTTTGCCGTGCCGCCTTCCATGACGGCGACGCAGGAGTTTGTGGTCCCAAGGTCGATACCGATAATCTTGCTCATTGCATGTCTCTCTTCTGTTAGCCGCCACGGGCCTTGTATGGGTTCGGTCTGCTCAGCAGCCCCGGAAGCCAGTGGCTCTCAAGGGTTCATATGAGACGGCGGAGACGGAATTTAAAGCCGTTCGCCTGTTCAGGTGCGATATGGTGAGCAGATCCCCCCGCTCAAGGGGTAATGCGGCGCTTTTACACGGGGTTTGACCAGTATCAACGGTGTCCGGGAAGTCATTCCGGCACCCATTACCGATTTGAAACGTGAATTGGGCCGATTGTCGGAGCCCGCCAGTTGTCGCGGCGCCGCCGTCAGTCCATCATTGCTGCACCAAACGGCAGGGAAGGCGGCCCCATGAATTATACGGCACCCGGACGTGCGGGGCGTGGTGTCTCGCGGATTTGCCGCGGCACCAACCGACGCGGGCACCTCTGATGCCGGGTGTGAAAATTGTGGTTCTGGAAACCGTGAACGATCCCGGCACGCCGGGCAGGACGGGCGACGACCGGTTCGGCTTTGACGAGGCTGCCGGCACGGCCTGGGCGCTTGACGGGGCAACCGATGTCACCGACCTCAGGCCCTTCCCTGACGCCGAAAGCGGCGCCGCTTGGATTGCCGCAGCACTCAGTGCGCGCCTGATGGCGCCGCCATTGCCCGACGAAACCCCCACCGCCTATTTTGCCAAAGCCCTGACGGATGTTCGCGCCCGTGCGGAGACATCCACGCGCATCCCGCTTGACGCTCTGCCCGGAGAAGCCCGGCCCATCGCATCGGGCATGTGGATGCATGTTGTGAATGGCCGGGCTGTGTTTGCCTGGCTTGGCGACTGCATGGCGCTGCTGCGGCGCGGCACCAGCGTCACCGTGATCGGCTCGCCCGGCAAGGCGGAGGACGAGACGATAACGGCGCGCCGCCTGCTGGCCTTGTCGCCTGAAGAACGCCTCGCGCAGCTGCGGACCGACCGGCGCCGCTCGAATGCCAACCGCACCTGTTTCGGGCTCGACCCGCATGCGGCGTCGAACCTGCAGACCCGGGCCGTCGTGCTCGCGCCGGGTGATACGATCTGCCTGATGAGCGACGGTCTGTACCGGTTGATTTCGCCCTATGCGACGCACACGCCGGACCGTTTCATGGATCTCGTCGCCGACAGAGGACTCAGCGGCGCGGTGGCGGCGCTGCGCACGTTCGAAGCGTCACCCGGACGCGACATGAACCGGCTCAAGGCCCGGGATGATGCAAGCGGTGTGTTTCTGCGCATCGAGCCTCCGGGCTAGGCGCCGGCGCCGAGTCTGGCCCTGCGTGCAAAGATCGGCATACTGGACGGACCCGCCCGCAAGATGGCGGACACGTCCAGTCAGGGAGACATGACCGATGCTGCGCTATTTCGCCTTTCCAGCCTTTGCCATGATGGCCGCCTGTGCCGCGACACCGGACAGGATCGCTGCGATTCCGGAACTCGAACCGCTCTGGATCGCTGACGATTTCGCTGCGCCTGAGAGCGTGGTCCGCGCGCCGGACGGCAATTTTCTCGTTTCGAATGTCGGCATTGACGATGGTGACGCGAAAAATGGCGACGGGTTCATCTCGAAGATCTCGCCTGACGGCCAGTTGATCGAGAAGTATTGGGCCGCCAAGATCAATGGTCCGAAGGGGCTCTCGATCCAGGACGGCAAGCTTTACGCCTCCGACATTGACGTCGTCATGGTGTTTGATGCGGCGGAGGGTGGGCTCGGCGAGAAAATCCCGGTCGACGGCGCCGTCTTTCTCAACGGTATCACGGCGTGGAATGGCGCCATCCATGTCTCCGATTCCGGCACGGGCCGTATTCACCGCATCCAGGATGGGGTGGCCACGCTCTGGCTTGAGGACGCCCGCTTCGGCGGCATCAATGGCGTTCTGGGGGATGGCGACCGGTTGCTGGTTTCGACCATGGATTCAGGATCGCTGTTCAGCGTTTCCGCCGACGGAACCATCACTGAAATCGCGACAGGCATGATCAATGCGGATGGCATCGGCCTTGTGCCCGGCGGAGGATACCTGGTCTCGTCATGGACCGGGCAGGTCCACTATGTCGCCGAGGACGGGACCGTGACCACGCTGCTCGACACGACAGGCGATGAGGCGCCAATCCTGCAGAATGACCTCAAGATATTCGGCGATACCGTGATCGTCCCGAACTGGCAGCCGGGCACGGTGACGGCGTGGAAAGTGGTGCGCTAGCGCCTAGTTTGCGTTCCCTGCACTCACTGCCACCATCGCGGCGCGCAGTGTGCGGTCGCCGATTTTCCAGCCGGGCTGGAAGAGCGAGGCAATCGTGCCGGCGGGCTGGTCGGACGGGACCTGCGCCACAGCCTGGTGCAGGTTCGGGTCGAAGGCCGAGCCGGGTGTGGCATCGATTTGTTTGACGCCGTGACGGCCGAGCGCGGTTTCCAGTTCCTTGGCGGTCATCTCGATGCCGCTGAGCAGGTTGTTGCCGGCATCTGACAGGTTGGCACGGTCTTCATCCGGCAGGGCGGCGAGGGCGCGGGCGAGATTGTCGGAGACGCTCAGAAGGTCGCCGGCGAAACGTTCGATGGCATAGACGCGGGCATCGGAGACCTGCCGTTCGGCGCGCTTGCGCGTATTGTCGAGGTCGGCCAGCGTGCGCAGCAATTGCTCGCGCAATTCTTCGTTCTCGATCTTCAGGCGCATCGCTTCCTGTTCGGGCGAGATTTCCGTATCAGCCTCGGCTTCCATGCCTTCCGCCGCCTGGGCCCGGGCATTCTTCAACATGTCATCGGCCGCCGATTTGAGGTCGGCCCTGGAGGCATTCGGATCGATGTTGGCGTTCTGGCCGGTCTTGGTCTCGTCGTTCATCACTTCCCATCCTTTGCGCGCCGGGCGGCGAGGATTTCGCCGATCACCTTTGCGGTATAGTCCACCATCGGTATCACGCGGGCATAATTCAGCCGGGTCGGGCCGATCACGCCGAGCGCGCCAATGACATGTTTTGCACCGCCCATATAGGGGGCCACGATCACACTTGAACCCGAAAGCGGAAAAAGCTGGTTCTCCGCGCCAATGAAAAGGCGCACGCCATCGGCCTCACGTGTCGTATCGAGGATATCGAGCAGGCTTTGCTGGCGTTCAAGCTCGTTGAACAGTTGGCGCACACGATCGAGGTCATTGGCGGCCCTGGCGTCTTCGAGCAGGTTGGCCCGGCCGCGTATGATCAGCGACCGGCCCCGGCCCGGCGCGTCGCCGCTCCACTGGACAAGTCCGGCCTCGACAAGGGCGGCCGCGGCGGTATCGAGCGCAGCGCGGCGCGAGCTGATTTCCTCGCGGACATCGACGGCGGCCTCGGCCAGCGTCCGGCCTTTCATGCGGGTCGAGAGATAGTTGCCAGCCTCGATCAGGGTCGTGGCAGGCAGGCCCTCGGGAATTTTCACGAGCCGGTTCTCGACATCGCCATCCTCGGTGACGAGTACGCAGAGCGCATCGCCGCCAGCCAGGGGGACGAATTCAACGTGCCGTACCGCGGTGTCGCGGCTCGGCGAGGCGACAAGGCCCGCACCGCCGGTCAGGCCGGACAGGATGTTCGACGCTTCGCCGAGCACGGATTGCAGGTCTCCGCCAGCGCCGCCGAGGCGCTCATCGATCTCGCGCTTGTCGGCGCTGGAAGGCTCGCCGATCTCCAGGAAGCCGTCAACGAACAGGCGAAGGCCCCGATGTGTGGGGGCGCGGCCTGCCGACACGTGCGGCGCATCGAGCAGGCCAAGCTCGGTCAGGTCGGCCATGACATTGCGGATCGAGGCTGGCGACAGGGCAATGACGCCCTTGGACAGGGTGCGCGAGCCGACCGGATCTCCCGTTGCCAGGTAGCCTTCGACAATCTGCTTGAAGATGTCGCGTGAGCGCTGGTCGAGGCGCTGCATCAGGGACTGGGTGTCGGGCGTGAGAACCATGTCTATTGATTAGGGGGGCGGTGGCCCCTGTACAATAGGGCGGTGTGTCGATCCCGGCTCAGAACAGACCTTCGATCAGGCCGTCTGCATTGAGGTGGATTGTCTCAGCGGCCGGGTGGCGGGGCAGGCCGGGCATGGTCATGATGTCCCCGCAGATGGCGACGACGAAGCCCGCGCCCGCCGAGAGGCGCACTTCGCGCAGGCGGACGGTGTGGCCTTCCGGTGCGCCGAACAGGGCCGGGTCGGTGGAAAAGCTGTATTGCGTCTTGGCGATGCAGACGGGCAGGCGGCCAAAGCCGTCAGCTTCCCAGCGGGCCAGCTGGTCACGCACGGCGCGCGGCGCTTCGACATGGTCGGCGCGATAGATCCGTTTGGCGACGGTTTCGATCTTGTCGAATAGCGGCAGGTCATCGGCATAGAGCGTGCGGAAGTCGGCTGGCTGTGTTGCCAGCGTCTCTGTCACGATCCGGGAGAGCGTTTCGGCGCCCCTGCCGCCATCAGCCCAATGCGTGCAGAGTGCGACGGGCACGCCGACACGGGCGCAATAGGCTTCGATCGCTGCAATTTCGGCTGGCGTGTCCTGGGTAAAATGGTTGATCGCGACCACGACGGGCAAGCCGTATTGCTGCAGGTTCTCGATGTGACGGCCCAGATTGGAAAGGCCTGCCTCGAGGGCCGCGACATTCTCGGCGCCGAGTGCGTCCCGGGAGAGACCGCCATGCAGTTTCAGGGCTTTCACGGTGGCGACCAGCACGGCCACATCCGGCTCAAGCCCCGATTTGCGGCACTTGATGTCGAAGAATTTCTCCGCGCCGAGGTCGGCGCCGAAACCGGCTTCGGTGACGACATAGTCGGCCATCTTGAGCGCGGCCTGTGTCGCGATCACGGAATTGCAGCCATGCGCGATATTGGCAAACGGCCCGCCATGGATGAGGCAGGGATTGTTCTCCAGTGTCTGCACGAGGTTGGGCAGAACGGCATCCTTCAGCAGCGCCATCAGCGCGCCGGTCGCCTTGATGTCGGCGCAGGTCACGGCGGTCCGGTCACGGCGGTAGCCGACAATGATGCGGTCGAGACGTTGCTCGAGATCGGGCGCATCCGTTGCGAGACAGAGAATTGCCATGATCTCCGAGGCGACCGTGATGTCAAAACCGCTCTCCATCGCCGCGCCATTGCCGGGCCCGCCAAGGCCGGTGACGATCTCGCGCAGGTTGCGGTCATTCATGTCGAGCACGCGGCGCCAGGTGACGCGCGCCGGGTCGAGCCCGCTGGGGCTGCCCCAGTGGATATGATTGCTGACCATCGCGGCCAGCAGGTTGTGCGCCGACGTGATGGCGTGGAAGTCGCCCGTGAAGTGGAGGTTGATGTCTTCCATCGGGACGACCTGCGCATAGCCACCGCCGGCTGCGCCGCCTTTCATGCCGAAACAGGGTCCGAGCGAGGGCTCGCGCAGGCAGAGAAGCGTGTCCGACCCGATCCGGTTCATCGCATCGGCGAGGCCGACGCTGGTCGTGGTCTTGCCTTCGCCGGCGGCTGTCGGGCTGATCGCGGTGACGAGGATCAGCTTGCCGTTCGGCCTGTCGGCGAGGCTGGCCAGGTAACGCGCAGAGATTTTCGCCTTGTCATGACCATAGGGGATCAGGTCGACCGGGGGGATGCCGAGCTTTGCGCCGATTTCGGTAACAGGCTTCTTTGTCGCCGCCCGGGCGATCTCGATATCACTGGCCATGCGGCCCCCTCTTGGTTCCCTGATGCCC
>NZ_JBBKXE010000157.1:0-17566 GCF_037969335.1 Hyphomonas sp.
CGAGCGAAGCGCGGCAGCGGCCCGGCGGCGCGCTGTGACAGGGCGATGACAAGGGCCAGGACAAAGGCGAGGGCGGCGCCGGAACCCGACAGGATCAGCGTGTTGATGACGGCCTGTCCGACAGGTGCGACGGCTTCTTGCGCCTCGAGACTGCGCCAGATGAGGCGTCCGACGGGTAGGCCGAAGGCGGCAATGAAGAGGGTGGTGCACAGGGTGGTCGCGGTGGTGGCAAGGGGGAGGGAGAGGGGTGCCCGGTCCACTTCTCGCCAGCGGGTTGAGCTCGCCTGGCTACCGCGCCGGCCGCGACTCCAGCGCTCGAAAAGCACGAGACTGAGCACGAGGCTGAGCAGCACGAGCGCGAGGCGGGCGGCGGTTGCGGGCTCTCCGAAGCTCGTCCAGGCGCGTACGATGCCATAGGTCAGCGTCGGCACGCCGAGGTATTCGGCGGCGCCATAATCGGCAGCCGCTTCCATCAGGGCGAGGGCGAGGCCAGCGGCAATGACGGGGCGGGCCGCCGGCAGGGCGACACGCCAGAAGCTGCGTGAGGCGCTGGCGCCAAGGCTGCGGGCCGCTTCGAGCGAGCAGACAGACTGCGAGATGAAGGCGGCGCGGGCGGTGAGGTAGACATAGGGATACAGCGTAAGAGCCAGGACGAAGGCGAGGCCGGGCAGGGAGTGGATGTCGGGAAACCAGAAGTCGCGGGCCGAGAGGCCGGTGGCGTTGCGGATCGCGGACTGGACCGGGCCGCCGACGCCCAAGAGGTCGCCATAGGCATAGGCAAGGACATAGCCCGGCGCGGCGAGGGGCAGGATGAGCAGCCATTCGAACAGGCCCCGGCCGGGAAAGCGGTACATGGTTATGAGCCAGGCGGCCGGTACGGCGATAACCAGGATCAACACGGCGGTCAGGGCAAGCGTGCCGATCGTGCCGAGGATATAACCGGTCAGGAGTGTGTCGCGGATATGGTTCCACGCATCGCCGCCACCGAAGACCAGTCCGGCGATAAAGGTTGCGGCAACCGGCACGCCAATGATGAGGCCCGCCATCAAGGCGGGCCCGTCACTTGCGCGGATGGCAAGATTGCGGAGGGGGATAATCCCGGCCAAACGGATCAGTTCCAGCCGGCCCGGTCGTAGATTTCCTGCGCCCCGGCCTGATTCTCGCCCAGTTGCTGGAGCGGGAACTGGCTCTGCTTGAAGTCCGGGAGGGCTTCGAGACCTTCGGGGAGCGGCACGCCGACGATCATCGGGAATTCCTTGGTTTCGTTGGTCAGAAGTCTCTGGCCCTCGGGCGTGGTCAGCCATTCGATGAAGCGGACGGCATTGTCCTTGTTGGGGGCATGCGCGGCAACGGCAGCAGCAGTGACGTTGATATGCGTGCCGACGCCATCCTGTTCGGGAAAGGAAAGTTTGGTCTTGGCTGTCTTGGCCTTGTCGGCATCCGTGCCGGTGGCCATGCGGACCCAGTAATAATGGTTGATCAGAGCGACAGAACATTCGCCTGCCGCAATGGATTCGATCTGGGTCGTGTCACCGCCCTGCGGCGGCCGGGCGAAGTTCGCGACGACATTGCGCGCCCACGCGGCGGCCTTGTCGGGGCCCCAGCGACCGATGAATTCGCCCATCAGGGACAGGTTGTAGATATTCGAGGAGGACCGCATGCAGACTTCGCCATGAAGCTTGCCATCGGCGAGGTCTGAATACTGGTCGACGTCTTCGGGCTGGAGGCGGAACGGATCGTACACGATGATCCGGGCGCGTTTGGCGAGGCCGAACCAGTTGCCGTCAGGCTCGCGGAAATGCGGTGGAATCGCCGATTCCAGCGTTTCGGATCGAATGCCTTGCGTGAATCCAGCGTCCTGAAAGCGGAAAAGTGTGCCGGCATCGGACGCGATAATCACGTCTGCGGGGCTGGCATCGCCTTCTGCTTTCATGGTTTCGATGAGTTCCGGAGCACCGGACTCGCGGAAGCGGACCCGGATGCCGGTTTCCTTTTCGAACGTTTTGTACATGAGCTTGTCGGAGTCATAGTGGCGCGCCGAATAGACGTTCAAGGTACCTGTGCGCTGTACCGTCGGTTCTGCCGCAGAATCTACAGGTGTTGCCCCTGGTGCTGCCGGCTTTCCGCAGGCCGCCAAAATGAGCGCTGCGGCGAGAATAGCTGGAAATTTCATTGGTTTGCGCTGTCCTTGTCTGATCCAAGCCTATCAAACATAGTTGAGAATGGATCGCAACTTATCAAGGGGGGCGACGTTTTGCCCAAAACTTGCACAGTGCCAGCGAATATTGAATTTTTTCCTCGTAACGGACTCAAATCAATCCGTATTTTGGGGTAAACAAGAAATTCGCTCTGGTCAGAATAGCAGGGGTGGTGGGGATGAATGATGTCGTAGTCGACCTGGATCTGGGGACGCCAGAGGAACAGGCATTGTGGGAAATGGCGATCGATTTCTTTGTCGACATGCTGGATTCAGACGAAAGCGGTTCAGAATTGGACGCGCCGGACATGATGGTGCACACGGCCTTCAAGCCGAATGGACGCATCAGCAAGCGGCTGATCTTCCAGGATCGGACCTGGGCCGATGCTTTCCTGAACTTCTGGGAAGAGCAAAAACTTCAAGCGACAGCCGCCTAGGCGTTTCACTGCCAGGCCAAGTGTTTTAGAGGTGCCGGGATGAGCCCGAGCCTTTCCTCCCCGCGTATCGCCATTATCGGCGCTGGCATTATCGGCCTGTCCTGCGCCTGGGAACTGGCGAACCGCGGCGCGCAAGTCACGCTGTTCGATTCAAATTTCCATCCGGGCCGCGGCGCAAGCTGGGCGGCTGCCGGCATGCTGGCGCCAGCCTATGAGGCCGCCGCAGAGGAAGGGGCTCATCCGCGCCTGTTCGATCTTTGCCTGGAAGGTGGAGACTTATGGACCGGCTTTGCCCGTGAGATTGCTGAGGCGACCGGTCGCGATGTGCTGCATATTGGAGGCCCCAGCCTCGCTGTGGCCCTGACGACGCAAGACCTTGCTGCCATGCAAGGCCTCGCCACGGCGCTGAATGCGCAAGGTATCCCTTTTGACGTCTTGTCTCCTGATGAGACTTTGGCGCATGAACACCAGGTTTCCCCGGGTAATCGCGGCGCCTTGCTTCTGCATACCGATGGGCAGGTCGATAACCGGCTTCTCGTGGACACGCTGATCCGCGCGCTGGAAAAGCACCCGAATGCCGTCTTCGTGAATGGCGAAGCGCCGCTTGTGTGCTCTGGCAATGCGTTGACCGTCGCAGGTTTCGACGAGGTGATCATTGCAGCAGGTTGGCAGACGCCGTCCGTGACGGCGGGTGACACGCCCCTTGGCGATATCGTGCCGACGCTCAAAACGCTCCAGCCGGTGGGCGGGCATATGCTGGCGCTCCTGCGCCAACCCGAGTCGCCGGAGATGACGCTGCGCTGCGGTTCGCTTTATATCGTGCCCAAGGCCGGACGCGTTGTCGTTGGTGCCACGGTCGAACCGGGGGTGACAGGTCACGAGATCGATTGGGACACGATTCATGGCCTGGAGGTGGCGGCCCATGAATTATGTCCGGTCCTGAAAGAGGCGCCCATTATCGAAGCGTGGCGCGGCATACGGCCGGGAACGCCCGACCATGCGCCGATGATCGGCGCACTCGGCGAGACCGGCGCGTTCGTCGCCGCAGGGCACTATCGCAATGGCATCCTTCTGGCGCCGGTGACGGCGCAGATCATGGCGGACCTGATCCTTGATCGTAAAACCAGCGAACTGGCGGCGGCCTTCAGCCCGGCGCGGTTCGCGGCTGCGACCGCCTGACGCCGGGGCTGTGCTGGACGGGCGCGCGCCTGCGGCCTAAGTCTCCTGCCAAGCAGGAGGAACGCATGCACCAGATCTCCCCGATGAGCGAAGACCAGATGGCCATCAAGGAGGCTGTCGCCAAGACGATTGCGCCTTTCGATGACGACTATTGGCTGAAGACGGACGAGACCGGCAACTGGCCGGAAGAATTCTGCAATGCAATGGCCAAGGGTGGCTGGCTGGGAATTGCGTTCCCGGAAGAATATGGCGGCGCGGGCCTGGGCCTGACTGAAGCGGCGATCATGATGCAGACGGTGACGCGTTCAGGCGCAGGCTTTTCCGGAGCATCGGCGATCCACCTCAATATTTTCGGACCCAAGCCGCTGGAGAAGTTTGGCACCGAGGAACAAAAGCAGGAGAACCTGCCGAAGATCATCTCGGGGCAGGAAAAGATGTGCTTCGCCGTGACTGAGCCAAATTCGGGACTCGATACGTCGAGCCTGGAGACAAAGGCCGAGCGGACGAAAAATGGCTATGTGATCAACGGGCGCAAGATATGGACGACGGGCGCGCAGCGGGCTGACAAGATCCTGATCATCGCCCGTACGACGCCGAAGGACCAGTGCGCCAAGCCGCACCTTGGCCTTTCGCTGTTCTACACCGACCTTGACCGGGGCAAGATCGAGGCGAGCCCGATCCCGAAAATGGGCCGCAAGGCGGTCGAGTGCAACACGCTGTTCATCGACAATCTGGAAGTGCCCAAAGAGCATCTGATCGGGGAGGAAGGCGCGGGTTTCAAATACCTGCTGCAGGGCTTGAATCCGGAGCGGGTCCTGTTCGGGGCCGAAAGTGTGGGTCTGGGCTTTGCCGCACTGGAACGGGCGGCGAAATATGCGCAGGAACGGGTCGTGTTCGGCCGTCCGATCGGGCAGAACCAAGGTATCCAGCATCCGCTGGCGCGCAGCTGGGCCGAACTGTCGGCGGCCGAACTGATGGCCTACAAAGCCGCGAGCCTTTACGATGCCGGCCAGGACTGCGGCGCGGAAGCGAATGCAGCGAAGTATCTCGGCACGGAGGCGGGCTTTACCGCGTGCGAAACGGCGGTGCTGACGCATGGCGGGATGGGCTATGCGAAGGAATACCATGTCGAGCGCATGATGCGCGAAGCCATGCTGGCGCGGATCGCGCCGGTCAGTCGCGAGATGATCCTGAATTTCATCGCCGAACGCGTTCTGGGCCTGCCGAAGAGTTACTGATCAGAAGTTGACGCCGCATGACAGGTTGATGTCGAAACGGACCGTCAAGTCGGCTGTCTCAATGCCGTCATGCTGCGCGACATGCCCCTTCAGCGTCCCGACCATGCGGCGCACATTTGTCGAGGCTTGATGGGCATCGAGCGTCAATGTGCCCGTGCCCTCGAGCCGGACCGGCACCCGGAAAGGCGAGTCCTCCGGCAGGGTCTCAGGCCGCATCACGCCATTGTCCCATTCGAGGCTCGCGAGCGGGAATGTTCCGGTCTCGCCGGGGCCGACGACGCCTTCTGTATCGAACGCGACATTGAACCATGTCTCATTGTTGGGGGCGCCGGAATACATGGTGAGACTGATGGGGGTTTTGCCGTTGCAACCGCCAGCAAGACTCACATCCCCGGCAGCGGGAACAGGTCGGCGCATCTGCGTGCCGGTCTCCTCGAAAGCGAAGGCGTTGACCGGGCCGGCATTTGTGTCCGCCACTTCCGGCGCCTCGCTCCCGTTACCTGTCGAGGGGGTCCCTGCTGCAGGCTCGCCGCATGCAGAGAGCAGAACAAGGGCGGCCAAACCATAGGGTGCGCGTTTCAAAATCATGTCTCGTTCTCCATCATCTGCTTCCGGGCAAAACGCATGTGCCCGACCAGAAGCTTTAACGCAGGGCGGCAGCAAGCCCCGCCATCCCGAACGCTAAAGATCGTCAGCTTTCTTCATGTGCTCGAAGAATTCTTCCTTGCTGTTGGTGCGCGGATAGGGCGTGCCAGGAACGGGCACGCCGAGGAAGGCGCAGAGCGGTTCCCAGCCATCCTTTGCCGAATGCACCAGCAGCCGGTCTGCCGGGATGGCGGCTTTGACGGCTGCTTCGTGCGCTGTGAATGCGGCGATGATGCCGTCCTTGTCCTTTGCGCCGCCAAAGCTGCGGTCCAGTACTTTCGTTACCATCTTGAACCATTCGACCGCCGGGGCCGGCCATTTGTCTGGTGCCCAGACCGTGGCAAGGATGGTTTCGGAGATGCTGCTGTACCAGCTTTCGGGCGAGCGGGTGGAGAGGATGATCTTCACGTCCGGATAGGCGCTTGCGAGTTCCTGCCAGAAGGCGGCTGTCGGCCAGTCCACGGCGGATTTGTAGCCTGCATAGATCGCGTCGAAGTCCGGATTGCCAGCGAGCGCATCATTCCAGAGTGGAACCTGGCCTTCGCCATTCTCGATGACTTCGACCATGTGGTGGCATGGCCCGTGGCCGAGTTGCTCAAGTGCCAGTTTCAGCGACATTGTGCCTGTGCGCCCAAAACCGGCGCTGATTACGGATAGTGTCATTCGTGTCCCCCCAAAAGGTCCGCAACGGACCCGATCAAACATTCTACGCGGCTTGAAAGCGCATTCAAGTAGGGTGCTTCCCCAAGGACACGGATCAGACTAGGTTCGCCCAAAGCCTTGGGAGGGCACGTTCATGCTGTATTTCATCCTTGGTCTCGTTATCTTTTTCGGGGCGCACCTGTTCACCACATTCCGGTCGCGCGAGCCGGGCAAGGATATCAAGGCTAAGCTCGGGTACGGGCCGTATATGGGGCTCTACAGTCTTGTTTCGCTTGTGGGATTTGTCCTGATCTGCTGGGGCTTTGGCGCCACGCGCGATGCCGGAAGCCTGTATATGGCGCCTTCCTGGGGGCGGCACGTGAACCTCGCGCTGATGCTGCCATCGCTGATCCTGCTGGTGGCCTCGCAATTGCCGACCGGGGCGATCAAGAAGGCGGTGAAGCACCCGATGCTGGTCGCGGTGAAGCTCTGGGCCTTCGGGCACCTTCTGGCCAATGGCGAGCTCAATTCGGTGATCCTGTTCGGAAGTTTCCTGGCCTATGCGGTGATCGACCGGATCGCGGTGAAGAAACGCGGCGACAACGGGCCGGGCAAGGATGCGGCGTCCTCGGTGATGTCTGATGTGGGCGCTGTCGTGATTGGCGGTGGTTTGTACGTGGCGATCCTGATCTGGCTGCACCCGATCCTGTTCGGCGTCGCGATCATGTAATGGCCACCGGCTTAAACCATTCACATACACATCGGTGCTAGGATGCCCGCCACTGCAACGCATTGGCGTTTCTGGGAGTGAACCGGCATGAATTACGATTTCAACTACGCCCTGACGGTCTTCGTCGATACGGTGATGAAGCACTATGCCGATTTCGAAGGCCGCGCGAGCCGGCGCGATTTCTGGCATTATGTGTCGATCACCCTGCTGATCTTCGTGGGCTTCAATATCCTGTCGATGCTCCCGTACCTGGGGCCGATTTTCAGCTTGGTCAGCCTTCTGGTCGGCCTTGCCCTTGTGCTCCCGGGTATCGCCATCGGCATCCGGCGCATGCACGATATCGACCAGAGTGGCCTGTTGGTGCTGATCCCCTTCTACAATATCTACCTGGCCTGCCAGCCGGGCACGACGCGCACCAACCGGTTTGGCCCGGAGCTGCTGACGCGCTGAGCCTGCTTGCAGGCGCGGCCCGCTCAGGCTAAGTCGCGGCCCATGTCGAAACAAACCGAGACCCGCCGCAAGACCGTCAAGGACATCGCCGCTGCCAAGGGCAAGACGCCGCTCGTCTGCCTGACGGCTTATGACGCGCCAACGGCCCGCCTGCTGGACCCACATTGCGATGTGCTGCTGGTCGGCGACAGCGTGGGCATGGTGGTGCACGGCCTGCCCTCCACGGTGGGCGTCACCATGGAAATGATGATCCTGCACGGGCAGGCGGTGATGCGCGGCTCCAGCGAGGCCTTTGTCGTCGTCGACATGCCATTCGGGTCGTATGAGACAAACAATGATTCCGCCTTCCTGAATGCCGCGCGCATCATGAAGGAAACCGGCTGCCAGGCGATCAAGATCGAGAGCGGCACCTATGCCGCCGGCCAGATTGCCCATCTCGTCGAGCGCGGCGTGCCGGTGATGGGCCATATCGGCCTGCGGCCACAGGCCATCAATGTCGATGGCGGCTTCCGGGCCAAGGGGCGTACGACAGGCGAGCGCGACCGGGTGATTGCCGAGGCACGTGCGGCGGACGAAGCGGGGGCCTTTGCCATCGTGATCGAAGGCGTCGCCGAGGACCTTGCGGCGGACATAACCGCCGAAGTCAGCTGCCCGACGATCGGGATCGGCGCGTCGGCGGCCTGCGATGGCCAGATCCTTGTCACGCATGACATGCTGGGCCTGTTCGACTGGACGCCGAAATTCGTGCGCCGCTATGCGGACCTGAGCACCAGCATCAATGATGCGGCGGCGGCCTATGCCGACGATGTCCGCACCCGCCGGTTTCCGGACGCGGCCGAGACCTATGCCCTGAGAAAACCTGAACCTGAACAGCGCTGACACGTTGCAGCGTGGGCATCGCCCGTCTAGGTTCCTGCCCGAGTCACAAAATACACCGGAGCGACTGAATTGAGCGATATTTTCGAAGAAGTCGACGAGAGCATTCGACAGGACAGGCTGGAGATCTGGTGGAAACGCTACCAGTTCTTTGTCT
The DNA here is from genome assembly GCF_037969335.1 of Hyphomonas sp. GTDB lineage: Bacteria > Pseudomonadota > Alphaproteobacteria > Caulobacterales > Hyphomonadaceae > Hyphomonas. The sequence goes on from NZ_JBBKXE010000157.1 coordinate 8,552, forward strand.
ATGGCGCTGTGGCGCTGGTCGTCGCGGCCGTTGCCGTGAACGAATTCGTCATCGTGCCCCGGGCGGAAGCGGCTCGTACGGCCCGCGCGCTCGAGCTGGAGCAGGCGCTGTCCGAGCTTCATAACGGCTCGTATGCCGCGGCTGAGGCAGCCTTTGCGGAACTCGCAGAAGGTGGCAGCAAACTGGCGCCGCTGGCGGCGAACTATCTGGCGCAGGTGCGGTTTGAGGGCGGCGGCGACGCCGATGGCGCAGCCGAAGCCCTGGCGGCGATTGGCGCCGTCGAGGGCAGTCCATTTGACCGCCTCGCCCTGTTGAAAAAGGCCTATTTCAAGGCTGACGGCCAATCGATGACGGAGCTGGAAGCCACGCTGGGCAGTCTCGTTGATGACGAGGGCCCACTCGGGGCACTGGCGCGTGAACTGGTTGCGGCCAAGGCTTTTGCCACAGGTGATACAGCGCGGGCCCGGACCGAATTCAATCGGCTGCGCTTCGATGCGGCTGCGCCGGCAGGCGTAAAGCGCCGGGCCGAACTCGCGCTCGCCGCCATTCCTGTCGTTGAAGAGGCTGCACCGGCCCCGGACGCGGCAAACGAAGCAATCGAAACAGAAGCCGAAGCGCCGGCTCCCGCGCCCGCCCCCGTAGAGTCTGAGGAGACTGGTCAATGAGTCCATCGCGTAAACTCGCCGCCACCCTTGTCCTGGGTGCGGCGTTGACCCTTTCGGCGTGCAGCAGCCTGCCGAGCTTCGGCACCAAGAAGGCCAAGGAAAAAGCCGCCGAGGACAAGGCGGGCCGGATAACGATGGTTCTGACCGACGAAGCGATCAAGCCGAACCCGGAACTGGCAGGCGTGGCGATTGAATTGCCGGAACCTGTGACGATCCAGGCCTGGTCGCAGGCTGGCGCCAATGCCGCCAAGGTTGTTGGCCATGTCAGCGCAGCCCCACAGTTGAGCATTGCGTGGCGTGCAAATGTCGGCGCGGGCTCCGACAAGAAATCAGCCCTTACCACCCCGCCCGTGACCAGCGAAACGACCGTGTTCACGCTCGACGCCGAGCAGTCGGTCGTGGCGACGGACCTCGCGACAGGGCGTTCGAAGTGGAAGAAAAAACTGAAGGGCCTCTCCAAGCGCGACAAAAGTGCGCTGGGTGGTGGACTTGCTGTTGAAGGCGACACGCTGATCGTGGCGAGTGGTTTTGGCTTTGTGGCTGCGCTTGACGCGGCCACCGGTGCCGAGAAATGGAAGCACCAGATGGGCGCCCCGATGACGGGTGCACCGACCATCAAGGATGGCCGGATCTATGTCACCTCCAACAATAACGAAATTTTCGCCCTGACGCTGGCGACAGGCGAGACCGAGTGGAGCGATCAGGCGATTGCGGAATCTGCCCGCGTGCTCGGCAGTTCCAGCGCCGCCGCCGTCGAGGACTTCGTGATCGCACCGTATTCGTCGGGCGAGATCATTGCCTATCTTGCCTCCAACGGACGCCGTCTCTGGACCGACGCGATCTCGCAGGCCGGGCGGTTCACACCGATTTCCGAGATCAATGACATTGGCTCGCGCCCGGTGCTTTCGGGTGGGCTCGTATTCGCATCCAGCCAGTCTGGCGTGACCGTGGCGATTGACGGACGCAGCGGTACGCGCGTCTGGTCGATTGCAACGGGTTCGACACAGGCCCCCGCCCTGGCCGGACAGTACATGTTCATCCTGGGCGTCGATGACACGCTGTCGGCCGTCAATCCGGCCAATGGCGAGGCCTATTGGGTGACGCCGCTGCGGAAGTTCAAGAAAGAGAAAAAGAAGAAGGGCCAGATCAGCTATGCCGGACCAATCATCGCGTCTGGACGCGTCGTGATCGTGTCTTCAACAGGTGAGCTACTTGCCTTTTCGCCGCAAACCGGGCAGCAGACCGGCTCTGTGAAGCTGGGCTCGACCACTTACCTCGAACCCATCGCCGTACAGGACAAATTGCTTATCCTCACTGATGAGGCCAAGCTGATCGCCATCCAATAGGGCGCACGGCCCAAAAGCCCGCCCGTTAACCGTATGAACGGGCAGGCTTATGCCGCTTAAACTCGCTATTCTCGGACGTCCGAACGTCGGAAAGTCGACGCTGTTCAACCGGCTCGCAGGCAAGAAAATTGCGCTGGTCGATGACCAGCCTGGCGTGACGCGCGACCGCAAGCAGGCCGAAGGCCGCCTCGCCTCGCTGCCTTTGATCCTGATCGATACGGCGGGCTACGAAAACGTCCACGATGGTAGCCTGCAATCGCGTATGCGCGAGCAGACCGAAGCGGCGATTGCCGAGGCGGAGGTTGCGCTGTTCCTGATAGACGCGCGTGTCGGTGTGACGATCGAGGACCAGAGCTTTGCCGCGCTGTTGCGCAAGGCGAACATTCCCGTCGTGCTGGCGGCGAACAAGGCTGAAGGCAAAGCCGGACGCGACGGCCTGAACGAGGCCTGGGAGTTGGGCTTTGGCGAACCGGTGGGCCTGTCGGCCGAGCACGGCGAAGGCATGGCAGACCTGTTCGAAGCCATCCGTCAGGCGCTGGGCGAGGACGCCTTCGAGAAGGCGCTCGAAGAGGCCGAGCCTGACTACACGCATTTTGGTGGCGAAGACATTCTCGACAAGCTGTCGCACATCGACATCGATGACCAGACGCTGTCGGATGACGACCTTGTTGCCGCCATCGAAGAAGCTGACGTCGACGTCGAGCCGGAGCCGGTACGCCCCGACAAGCCGATCAAGCTGACCATTGTCGGTCGCCCGAACGCGGGCAAGTCGACGCTGATCAACCAATTGCTGCAATCTGACCGCCTGCTGACGGGACCGGAAGCGGGCATCACACGGGATTCCATTTCCATCGATTGGGAATGGGAAGGCCGCCGCATTCGCCTGGTCGATACAGCCGGACTGCGCAGGAAGTCGCGCGTGCAGGAAAAACTGGAACGCATGTCGACGGGCGAAACCATCCGTTCCCTGAAATATGCCGATATCATCGCGCTGGTGATGGACGCTGACGAGGCGATGGAAAAGCAGGACCTGCAGATTGCCGACCTTGCCCTGCGCGAAGGCCGCGGCATTGTCCTGGTGATTTCCAAGTGGGACCTCGTGAAGGACCCCGATGCGGCGGCCAAGCATATCCGCGATCTTTCCAACCGCCTCATGCCGAACGCCGGTGGGGCGCCAATCGTGTTCCTGTCGGGTTTGACGGGCCGGAATATCGAAAAGCTGATGCCAGCCGTCGTGAGCGTCTATGCCAACTGGACGGCCCGCGTGAAGACGGGCGACCTGAACCGCTGGCTGCGCCATACGATCGAGCGCCATCCGCCCCCCTCCGTGCACGGCAAGCGTATCAAGCCGCGCTACATGGCGCAGATGAAGGCGCGTCCGCCGACGTTCGTGCTGATCGCTTCGCGGGGTGACCAGATGCCGGACCAATGCAAGCGCTATCTCGTCAATGGCGTGCGCGATGCGTTCGACATGAACGGCGTGCCGATCCGCTTGTTCGTGCGTCAGGGCAAGAACCCCTATGCCGACAAAGCCGCGCAGCAGCGACCGTCGAAGCGTTACAAGCCGAAACACTAGCGTCGCGAGGGGGTGACCCAGCGTCACCTCACCGCGCCTTAGGATCGGTCCCGCAAAAATACAAGACTTGGACGCGGGCTCTCGCAACGTGTAGTCATGTGGAAAACCCACTTCAAACACTGCATCAGGGAGAGACAAGATGGCGTCCAGCGTTCCGGCCAAGGGCCTTCAACTGAGATCACACGTAAAGTCCAGCGGCGAGCTGGAACTGTCCCTGGCTGAGGTGGAGATTCCAACGCCCGGCCCGGACGATGTGATCGTTCGCGTCGAAGCGACACCGATCAACCCATCCGATCTTGGCCTGTTGCTTGGCGCAGCCGACATGAGCACCGCGAAAGCATCGGGGACTGCGGACCGTCCAGTCGTCACCGCAAAAGTTTCGTCTGCCGGCCTGCGGGCCATGACTCCTCGCATCGACCAGTCGATGCCGGTGGGCAATGAAGGTGCGGGCACAGTTGTGGCGGCGGGTTCGTCGCCTGCGGCGCAGGCCCTTTTGGGCAAGACGGTTGCAGGTCTCGGCGGCGAAATGTACTCGCAGTATCGCATGTTGAATGTCGCCCAGTGCATGGAATTGCCTGACGGTGCGACGGCCCGCGATGGCGCGTCCTGCTTCGTCAATCCTCTGACATCGCTGGCGATGACTGAAGTGATGCGTATGGAAGGTCACACGGCGCTGCTGCACACGGCGGCAGCTTCGAACCTTGGCCAGATGCTCAATAAAATCTGCATCGCCGACGGTATTGATCTGGTGAACGTGGTGCGTTCCGATGCTCAGGAAAAAATCCTGCGGGACATTGGCGCGAAATGTATCGTCAACTCCACATCGCTCGGCTTCATGGACGACCTGATCGCCGCACTGGCAAAGACGGGTGCGACTCTCGGCTTTGATGCGATTGGCGGTGGCCCGCTGGCCGGGCAAATCCTGGTGGCGATGGAAGCGGCAGCGAACCTCAACGCCAAGGAATACAGCCGCTATGGTTCGGCGACCCACAAGCAGGTCTACATCTATGGCCGTCTCGACATGAGCCCGACAACCTTGCCACCCGGCGTGGGCATGGCCTGGGGCGTTGGCGGCTTCCTGCTGACACCCTTCCTGCAAAAGGTCGGCGCTGAAGGCCGTGCCAAACTACGCGCACGGGTTGGTGCAGAGCTCAAGACGACGTTTGCGAGCCATTATACGTCGGAGATCTCGCTCTCAGAAGCGCTGCAACTGCCGGTCATCGAGGCTTACAATCGGCGTGCAACGGGTGAGAAATACCTGATCAACCCGAACAAATAGCATCGTCTGACGCGCGTTGCAGAACGCGGAATTTCGTCGTCACAGTCTTGGAAATCGGGCCCGTGTGGCCCGATTTCCGCTATGTCGGGTGGATTACGCTTGACGGGCGAAACGCGCAGGCCGAACTCGCGGGCCAGCGTGCAAGTATTTGTATGATCCCTGAATTGGCCTATTCTGGGTGCCTGGAAGGAAAACGTTCATGTCGTTCTTGATCCGGAATCTCGCTTTTTGTGGTGCGTTGCTGGTCTTGGCAGCCTGTTCCCCATCGCCTTCAGAACAGGCAGGTGAAGAGCCCCCCCTGAAGACATGGCGCCCGTTCGCAGCCGAGAGCCCATGGAACACACCGATCCCCGCGAAACCGGATATTGATGCGCAATCCAAGGCGCTGATCAGCGATTTCGCGAGCAATGGCAGTCTATATATCAATATCGCTGAATGGTCCGTGCCGGTCTACTACATCGACATGGATGAGACGCCGAAGCATGAGGTCCTGGATATCTATCCGGGCCAATATGGCCGCGGTTTCGAGCCGCCTCGCGAGATTCCGATCCCGGACGGTGCCCAGTCTGCGGAGCCGAAAGGCGGCCTCGGTTATATCGCCATCGTGGACAAGGCGCGGAACCTGGAATGGGATATGCGCCAAGCCCACCAGCGCGATGATGGGCGTTGGTTCACCGGCTTCGGCGCCATCACCAATTTGCGCGGCAGCGGCGTGTCGCCGCCCTGGAATGACGTGGAACAACCGAATCTTGCGGCGAGCGCGCTTGAATCCGGCTTTCCGCTGACAGCGGGCCTGATCCGGGTTGAGGAAATCAATTCCGGCCGGATCCCCCATGCCCTGATGTTTGCCTATCCGGGCGCAAGGACCGACGGCTTCATTTCCCCTGCGAGCATGGCGATGCCGGTGGCAGAAAGTGCGGATATTGCCCCACAGGCCGGCATGCCGCTTGGCGCCCGCATCCAGCTCGATCCGGCGTTCAATGTTGAGGGTTCGGACCTGTCGCGCGAGGGCAAGATTATCGCCCGGGCCTTGCAGGAATATGGCGCCTATCTGGGCGAGTCGGCGGGCGGCAATGTCCTGTTTGCCGAAAGCGCGCCAACCCAGCTTGAAGCCTGGGACGGAACGCTGGTCTCAGGTGAGTTGCAGGCCGTCTTCACGCCCGAGATGATGGCGAAGCACTTTCGTCTGATTGAAATGGGCGACGTCCTGCCGGGGCCATCGGCGGACTAATCCGGCCTAGCTGGGCAGCGACGTGTCGTAAGGGCTGTCGAGTGAGAAGACCGGTATCGTGGCGACGATCTCGAAACCGCTTTCGTCTTTCAGGTCATAGGTGCCGCTCATCATGCCGGACGGTGCCGCAAGCGGCGCGCCGGACGTGTAGCTGAAGCGTTCACCGGGCATGAGTGTCGGGGTCTGGCCAATCACGCCTTCGCCGTCGACGGCCTGCAGGCGGCCCTGTGCATCGACGATGCGCCAGTGGCGGCGCAGGATGGTCCAGGTCTGTTCGCTCTCGTTTTCGACGTCGACTGTATAGGACCACATGAAGCGGCCCCGCGACGGCTCTGATTCGTCATGCATGAACTTCGGGCGCACGCGGATGCGCACGCCTTGCGTGATTTCTTCATACAGCGGGGGAGCGTGTCGGCGTGCCATTATGCGAAATTGCGTTGAATTCCTTCACACACTGTTAAGGGCGTGAAGAACGTCGGCTTCAAGGTCGTCAGCATCTTCCAAACCGACGGAAAAACGGATCCAGCTGCGGTCGAGACCCATGGCTGCCTGCTCTGCGTCGTTGAGGGCGCGGTGGGTGGTGGTGGAGGGGTGGCAGGCGAGGGACTTGGTGTCGCCAAGGTTGTTGCAGATGTCGACAAGCTCCAGGGAATTCAGGAATTTGAACGCCCCTTCCTGGCCGTTCTTGACCGACAGGGCGATCATCGTGCCGCCGCTCGTCATCTGGCGCTTGTGGACGGCGTAGTGCGGGTGATCCTTGCGGTGGGGATAGCGCACAGCTGCGACATTGGGGTGGGCCGCGATGGCGTCGGCGAGGCGCGCAGCAGTGGCGCTCTGGGCGTCGACGCGCAGTTTCAGGGTTTCGAGGCCCTTGAGCACGACCCATGCGTTGAACGGGGCTGCAGCCGGTCCGACATGGCGCAGGTACGGATCGTACACCTCTTCCATGCGCTCGGAATCGCAGAGGATCGCGCCGAGCATGACGCGGCCCTGGCCATCCATATGCTTGGTGGCCGAATAGACGACGACATCGGCGCCGAGTTCCAGCGGACGCTGCAGGATCGGGGTTGCGAACACGTTGTCGACCACCAGCAGGGCGCCGGCTTTCTTGCAGAGTTTCGCCACGGCCTCGATATCGACGCCGTCGAGCAGCGGGTTGGCCGGGCTTTCGATCAGGACGAGCTGGCAGCCCTTGGCGATTTCGCGTTCCCAGGCCTCAAGGTCTGCACCGTCAACGAAAACCGTCTCGATGCCGTATTTTGGCATCAGGTTGGCGATGATCCAGCGACACGAGCCGAACAGGGCCGTGGCCGCGACAACGCGGTCGCCGGACTTGAGGGGCGCGAGAATGGCGGCGGAAATGGCGCCCATGCCGCTGCCGGTGAGGCGGCAGGTCTCGGCGTCTTCGATCAGGGCGAGCCGCTGCTGCAGCATTTCGCAGGTCGGACTGCCATAGCGGGAATAGACGAATCCCGGCTCGTCGCCCTTCATCCGGGCCATAGCCTGTTCGGCGCTGTCATACGCATAGCCGGACGTCAGGTAGAGTGCCTCGGAGATCTCGCCATGCTCGGACCGCATCAGGCCGCCGCGTACCGCTTTGGTCGCCGGCTTCCAGCTCGCTTTGCCTGATTTATCCGACCCGTTCGCCATGCTGTTATAGTCCTTGTCTTTCCTGCACTGGGTCTTATGCCTGAGAGCACAAGGGGTGCAAGAGATGGTGCAGGAAACGGGCGTTTTGCCCGACCACGAAATTGCGGCGCTGGTCGCTGAGGGTGCGATCCGCAGCGACCTGCCGCTGGAGACCGGACAGGTCCAGCCGGCGAGCCTCGACCTGCGCCTCGCTGAGGATGCCTACCGCCTGCGCGCGAGCTTCCTGCCGGGCAAGGACCGGACGGTCGCCGACATGCTGCAGGAGCCGGGCGTGCATATGCACCGGATCGACCTGACCGACAAAGGCGCGGTGCTGGAGACCGGCTGCGTCTACCTCGTGCCCTTGCAGGAATCGCTGCGCCTGCCTGCCGGCATATCGGCGCGGGCCAACCCGAAGAGCTCGACGGGACGCATTGATGTGTTCACGCGGCTGGTGACGAATAGGGGCAAGGCGTTCGACGATGTGCCGACCGGGTATTCCGGGCCGCTTTACCTGGAAGTGTCGCCGCGAACGTTTCCGATCATGGTGCGGCCGGGTGACCGTCTGGCGCAGGTGCGTTTCAAGCGCAAACGGCCGGACGCGTTGAAGGAGCGGGTGGTGTCGATCGACCTCGAGCCGCCCGAAGGCCAGCCGGCCGGATACCGCGCCAAGCAACATTCCGGTGTGGTGGACCTGCGCGGCATCGGTGCGCACGAGGCCGGTCAGTTCTGGGAACCGGTGTTCCCGCGCCATGGCCGCATTGTCTTGAATCCGGAGGATTTTTACATTCTCGTCAGTCGCGAGACGGTGAAGGTCGCGGCGCTTGAGGCAGCTGAAATGGCCCCGATTGCGCCGGAGCTGGGCGAGTTTCGGGCGCACTATGCCGGCTTCTTCGATCCGGGGTTCGGTACCAACAAGGGTGGGAGCCGGGCTGTCCTTGAGGTGCGCTCACGTGATGTTCCCTTCATCCTTGAGCACGGCCAGCCGGTTGCCAAACTGATCTACGAGCCCATGGCAGCTAAACCTTCCGGACTCTATGGTGGTTCCGGATCAAATTATCAGGGACAGGGATTAAAGCTGTCGAAGCACTTCGCGATCTGAGTGCGCCAAGGATGCGGGACGCCGTGCCGACCGGACAAGAAGCGGTTTCGGGAGCGTCTCCCGCTCAGCCATTCGCCGGATGCAGGTCGCGGTAGCGGATGCGCTGGCCTGTGCGTGTCTCATCCACCGAGACGAGCTTCACGAGTTCAGCGGCGACGACGTCTGCGGTCGGCAGGGTCATCGGGTC
>NZ_JBBKXE010000158.1:0-3287 GCF_037969335.1 Hyphomonas sp.
CCGCCCTTCGGGCTTTTTCCGTGCACTTTCCGGGCTGGCCCCGTGCCCGCCGGGCCCATCTTTGCCCGCATCATCGCGCTGCACCGCGTGCTGGCCGCGCCAGAGGCCCACGCCAAACGCCTCGCCCGCACGCTGGACCGGTTGCGCAAAAAGGGCGAGCCGCGCCCGTCCTGCCTGCCCGTGGCCGGGGCCTATAGGCTCCGCCCCGAACTCGGCATGGTCGCCAGCGCCCTGCCGGGCCTGGTCAATGCCGGGCTGGAATCATGGCCGGAAATGCGGATAGACACGTCCTGATCCACGCCCCTTTCCACGCCTTTTGCCGGACGCAGCCATGCGGGCCGGACACAGGTGCTACCGCCCCTCGCGCCGCCAAGCGAGAATTAGAAAGATCACCAGCAGGCCCGCCGCCAGAAGGCCCGGCAATAGCGGCTGGCTCTTCGACGAGCGCACGGCATAGGCCCCGCGTTCGCGCAGGCCCAGCCAGCCCGCCCCCGCCGCATTGCCGCGCGCGCTGACGCGGCGAATGTCCGGCAGGTTGGTGCCGGCCGCGTTGAGACGGATGACGCCGCCGCCGGTCGCCTTGGCGAACGGCTCCATGATCTGCGTACTGGATTGCAGGTCGGCATATTCCTTCGGGTTGGCCGGCCCGTTCAGGGCCACGGCTTCCAGTCCCCCGGCCTCTGCGCGGTAGAGGCCCAGCTGGTCGATCGGTGCTTCGGCGCTGAATATGCCCGGCGCTTTTTGCGTCCAGACCGGCTCGATGATGCGGCCTTCCGGCGTTTCCAGCTGTAGCGGCGGCGCCGTGTCGAGCAGGGTGCGCAGCTCCATTTTCGCCGTGTCGCCTTCGGCGGTGAGGCTGAGGCGGCGCTCTTCCAGTTCCGGCTCCTTCATCATCCAGTGGACCACCCGGCGGATCAGTTCCGAAAACGGCCCGCCGCCGTTATGCCCGCGGGCCCACAGCCAGATCTGGTCGGACATCAGCATGCCCACCCGGCCCTTATCCACCCGGTCGACTATCAGCAGCGGCTTGTCGTCTGGTCCGCTCATCAGAACGTCCCCGGCCTGCGCCGTCGCCTCGATATAGCGCATCCAGCCGCCCCATGTCTGGCCGTCCAGCGGCGCGGTCACGGCGTGGCGCTTGCCCGCTTCGGTCAGCTTGGGAATGAATTCGCCAGTCCGGATCGTGCCGGTCGGCGAGGCAGGCAGGACAGCGGCAAGGGGAGAGCGCGCAAGGCTGCCGGGCCCGGCAAACGGCTCGCCCGCCGCAATCAGCAGCGCGCCGCCATCGGTCACATAGCGCGCCATATTGGCCAGGTAGGACTGGGTAATCACGCCGCGCCGCTCATACTGGTCGAAGATGATGAGGTCGAAATCCTTCAGCTTGTCGACGAACAGCTCTTCTGTCGGAAAGGCGATAAGCGCCAGTTCCTCGGTCGGCGTGTAATCGGTCTTGTAGGGCGGGCGCAGGATGGTGAAGTGGACAAGGTCGACCGACGGGTCGGATTTCAGCAAGTCGCGCCAGACCCGCCCGGCCTGGTTCGGCTTGCCGGTCACCAGCAGGACGCGCAAGCGGTCGCGAACCCCGGCCAGCGTTGCCGCCGTGCGGTTGTTTGCCAGTGTCAATTCTTCCCGGCCCGGCGGCACTTCCACCACGATGACATTCTCGCCGCGCCGTTCGATCTCGATCGGCAGTTTCGTATTCTCGCCCGCATTGACTTTCACGCGCTCGACCGGCCCGCCATTGAGGGACACGCCCACTTCGATCTCGCCGCCGTCCGGGTCATCGACCCGCACGACAAGGTTCGCCGTTTCGCCGACAATCCCGAAATTCGGCGCATCGACAATCTGCACGCGCCGGTCGCCCCGGTCCGGATCGCCGACCACGAGTCCGTGCACCGGACCGATGGCGTTTTCCCGCGCCTCTCCTGCGGGAAAGTCATGCACCTGGCCGTCGGTCACAAGGATCGCTCCGGCAATCCGGTCGCGCGGCACATCCGCCATCAGGCCTTCCAGCGCGCCGTAAAGATGCGTGCCATCATCATGCGGATCGGATTCCAGCACCCGCACTTCCAGCGACGTGTCAGCCTCCAGCTTGGTCTTCAGCGCATTGAACGCCGTTTGGGCCGCGCTGGCGCGATCCCCGAACTGCATGCTTTCCGACCGGTCGAGCACAATCGCCGCCACCGAGGGCAGGGGCTCGCGCTCTTCTTCCACCAGAGACGGATTGGCAATCGCCGCCGCCAGCAAGGTCAGGCCGAGGCCGCGCGTCAGCGCCGCTTGCCCGCGCAGGAAAACATAAGCGATCCAGGCCAGCGCCGCGACAGCGACGACCAGCCAGAGCGCCGGCCAGCCAAGGAAAGGATCAAACGCAAGACGGGTGGCGTCAATCATTGCGGCCCCCCTTCGGGCAATCTTTCCGGCAGGCGCGGATCGGCCTCGTCTTCATCGCCATTGCCCAGCCGTTCCAGCAGGGCCGGCAGGTGGACCTGGTCGTCCTTGTAATTGCCGGTCAGCACATACATCACGAGATTGACGCCAAAGCGCCGCGCCATTTCGCGCTGCGTCGGCCCGCCATCGACGGAATAGAGATCGCGCCCGCGACTATCCACGGCCCAGGCAGACGCCCAGTCCGCATCGCCGATGAACAGGCGTGAAACGCCGTCGCCGCGCGGGGCGTTCGGTCCGCCGGTCTTCTCGATCCACAGGCGGCGATTGGCAAAGCGGCCGGGAAAACCGTCGAGCAGGTAGAAGCTGCGCGCCAGAACATGATTGGTCGGCACCGGCTGCAGCGGCGGCGCGTCCAGCCCTTCCAGCAGCGTCTCCAGCGGCGCGACATCGGTATCGGTCCCAACCGTTCCGCCCGCCCGCGTGTCGATCACGAGCGCGCCACCGGAACGGAGATAGGCATTGAGCTTGGCAATCGCGGTCGCTGACAATGGCGGCGCGCCTTCAGGAATGCTGAAATAGATCAGCGGGTAGAGTTCCAGCGCGTCGGTTTCGAGGTTCAGCGCGTCCGGTTCAGCTGGCTCCACAGATGTGCGCAGGCTGAGAACGGAGGAGAGGCCCGACAGGCCCGCCCGCGTGCGTTCGTTCAAAGCGCGGTCGCCGGTCTCGACATAGCCGAATCGCATGGTCAGTGCGGCGTCAATTTCCTTCTGCGTCGCGCGGCCCGGCCCGGCAATCGGCACGACCTGCGGCGCGGTCGAGACGCGACGGTAAGAACCGTCCGGCATTTGCTGGTAGCGGTAGGATTGGGCGTCAGCAGGCGGGGCGAGACTGAAGCCGAG
>NZ_JBBKXE010000159.1:0-4150 GCF_037969335.1 Hyphomonas sp.
GCAAGGGCGATGCCTCGCCGCTGGGCATCGAGCGGTCGGGCGACGATTTGCTGTTCCTATACACCGGCGGGACGACCGGCATGCCGAAGGGCGTGATGTGGTCGCACGGCATCTGGCGCCAAGCCGGCATGGAGGGCGTCGCCAAGGCGGGCGGCGTGGTGCCGAGGGACCTGGCCGAACATGTGGCGAACGCACTGGAAGTCGGCCGGCACGCGCGGATCATTCCCGCCTGCCCGCTGATGCACGGCACAGGCCTGTTCACGGCGATGGGCGTGATCCTGAATGGCGGCACGATCGTCACGCTGACCGAGAACAAGAATTTCAGCCCGCAGAACCTGTGGGAGACGGTCGCGAAAAACGGCGTGACCAATATGGCCATCGTCGGCGATGCGTTCGGCAAGCCGATGCTGAAGGAACTGGACGAGAATGCCGGCAAGTATGACCTGAGCACGGTCGCGGCGGTCGTGTCGTCGGGCGTGATGTGGTCGAGCGAGATCAAGCGCGGCCTGCTGAAACACATGCCGCAGGCAGCCATGATGGACAGTTTCGGCGCGTCGGAAGCGGTGGGCTTCGGCTCGTCGGCAATGACGGCGGACGGCGAAGTGAAGACCTCGAAATTCGAGCTTGGCCCGCAATGCAAGGTGTTCTCGGAAGACCATCGCGAGATCCAGCCGGGCAGCGGCGAGGCCGGATTCGTGGCTCGCGGCGGTGCAGTGCCGCTCGGCTACTACAAGGACCCGGAGAAGACGGCGAAGACCTTCCCGACGATCAATGGCATGCGTTACTCCATCCCCGGCGACTGGTGCACGGTGGAGGCCGACGGCTCGATGACTCTGCTGGGGCGCGGATCGAACTGTATCAATACCGCCGGCGAGAAGGTCTATCCCGAGGAAGTGGAAGAAGCGCTCAAACTGCACGATGCCGTGCGTGACGCGCTGGTGGTCGGCCTGCCGGACGACAAGTGGGGACAGGCCGTGACGGCTGTGGTGTCGCTGGACGGTGACGTGAGCGAGGAAGACCTTCGCGCCTTCGTGGCGACGAAGATTGCGCGCTTCAAATCGCCCAAGCGCATCTTCTTCAAGCCTGACCTTGGCCGCGCCGTGAACGGCAAGGCGGACTACAAGACGATCAAGGCGTTTGCTGAAGCGCAGGCCGGCGTGAAAGCATAGGCGGCTTGTTGCCCCAGCGACGCGGAATGCGGTAGAGGCAGTCATGACAGATACGCCGAAACCAAACGGCCCGCTGCATGGGCTGAAAGTTGTCGAGATGGGGCAACTCATCGCGGGACCGTTCTGTGGCCAGCTGCTGGGCGACATGGGCGCCGAAGTGGTCAAGATCGAGCCGCCCGGCAAGGGCGACCCGATGCGCGAGTGGGGCCAGGGCGACAAGCCGTCCTGGTGGCGCGTGATTGGCCGCAACAAGTATTCCGTGGCCGTGGACCTGCGCACCGAAGAGGGCCAGCAGTTGGCGCGCGACCTTATCGGCGAGGCCGACGTGCTGGTCGAGAATTTTCGGCCCGGCGCGCTGGAAAAGTGGAACCTCGATCCCGTAAAGCTGCGTGAGGCCAATCCGGGCCTGATCGTGTCGCGCATGTCGGGCTATGGCCAGACGGGGCCCTATGCCCAACGGCCGGGCTTCGGCCTGATCGGCGAGGGCTTTGGCGGTTTGCGCGGCATTGTCGGCGAGCCGGACCGGATGCCGTCGCGCGTCGGCATCTCCATCGGCGACTCGCTGGCGGCGACCTATGGCTGCATGGGTATTCTCGCGGCGCTGCACCACCGCAACCAGACGGGCGAAGGCCAGGTCATCGACGTCGCGCTGTATGAAAGCGTGCTGCAGGTGATGGAAAGCTATGTGGCGGACTATTCAGCCTCGGGCCACAAGCGTCAGAGGAGCGGCGCGATATTGCCGAAGATTGCCCCGTCGAACGTCTATCCGTGCAAGGATGGCGACTTCCTGATCGGCGGCAATCAGGACCAGATTTTCAAACGGCTGTGCGATGCGATGGCACGCCCGGAACTGGCGCTCGACCCGCGCTATGCGACGCACCTGGCGCGCGGCAAGAACCAGGCGGAACTGGACGCGATCATTGCGGACTGGACACGCACGCTGACGGTGGCGGAACTGGAAGTCCTTTTGCTGGACCATGGCGTACCATCGGGCAAGATATTCGATGCCGAGGACATGCTGGCCGATCCGCATTATGCGGCCCGGGAATCTGTCGTGACGCTGGAGGACGCGGACCTCGGCCCCGTGACCATGCAGAACACGTTCCCGAAATTCTCGGCCACGCCGGGATCGATCCGCAAGCCTGCACCACGTGAAGTGGGCGAAGATACTGCAGCGATCCTTGAGCGCTGGCTCGGACGGCCCGCCTAAGCAGGAACAGGTGGCCCCGGGAACTTGGCTGAATTGGCGATGACCTCATCGGGCATTTTCAACATGGCCTGGTACATTTCCGGCGGGTAGACCATGTGCGGCTTGGCAGGATCGTAAGCCGGCTGGGGCTCGTTGCCCTGTCCCGCATATGGCGCGGGCGCCTTGTAGGCTTCGGCTTCCGCTTCCGAAATGCCTGCCTTTTCCAGAACCACGGGATCGATCCATTGTTTCGGATCGACCGTCGTCACAGGCGCGGCGACCTCGAGTGTCATCTGGTCCGGCCCGGCAAAATAAATCGACTGGCAGAAACCATGGTCGAGCGGGCCGATGACATTGATGCCGTGGCTGCGAAGGCGGTCACGCATGCCGAGGAGACCGGCTTCATCATCCGCGCGGAATGCAAGGTGCTGCATCGTGCCGGCAGCGCTGGGCAGCGCGCCATTGCCGGAATGGGTGATTCCGAGCGTGACTGGTATCTTGTCGACGTCGGGCAACTGGACGATGGAGAAGAAGCTGTGATCGTTCATGCGGAGGAAGGCGTGGAGCCCACCGGGCACGCCGTGCATGTCGAACAGCGCTACGAGCGGAAAGTTCATGACCTCCGAAAAGAAGGCGATATGCGCTTTGATGTCTGATGCCATGATGGCGATGTGATGTATGCCGCTGGGCTGCGACCGGGACTGTTGGTTCATTCCTCGGGCCTTTCCTGCTTTCCCCTGATCGTTCTTTCAGCAAGTATGCGCTTCATAAAAAACAAGGGCAAGGAACGCAGAATGGCTATCGTAAGGGAACCCTACGGATTTGTTCACGCAGATACAGGACGGCTGAAAGAGACCTATGGCGGCCCGGCGGGACAGGTGTTCGTGGAATGCATGCGCATCCGGCCGGATGATACGGAGGCGAAGACAGTCATCATTTTCAGCCACCCGATTGGCGGCGGCAGTTTCCTGTCGCTGGTGACGTCGCTGGCCCATGCCGGGCACCATGTCATCTATTGCAACCCGCGGTACCGGGGCAATGACACGGCACTGATCATGGAGAAATGCGTGCTGGACCTCGGCGCCTGTATCGCCGACGCGAAGAAGCGGTTCGGCTATGACAAGGTGGTGCTGGGGGGATGGTCCGGGGGTGGGTCACTATCGACATTCTACCAGGACCAGGCCGAACATCCGACGATCACCGAGACGCCGGCCGGCGACCCGGCAGACCTTGCCGGCGCGGGCCTGATCCCGGCCGACGCGATCCTTCTGCTGGCGGCGCATATCAGCCGGTCGCATACGATGACGGAATGGATCGACCCGTCGATCCTGGACGAGGACAAGCCGTTCGAACGGGACCGGGAGCTGAACCTCTACGACCCGGCCTGCCCGAACCAGCCGCCCTATAAGCCGGACTTCGTGGAGCGGTTCCGGGCAGCACAGGTGGCGCGTAACCGCCGCATCACCGATCGGGTGCTGGCGCAGCTGGCGGAGATAAAGGCCGGGCCTGATCCGGATTCCGAGCGCTGCTTCGTGGTGCAGGGTACGATGAGCGATGTGCGCTGGCTGGACCCGACGCAGGACCCGTCCGATCGCACGCCGGGCACGTGTTACCTCGGTGACCCGAAGATCGCCAATGACGGGCCAGTGGGGCTGGGGCGGTTCACCACCCTACGCTCATGGCTGTCGCAGTGGAGCTATGACAAGAGCCGGGCGGACGGCACGGGCAATGCCTCACGCGTCTCCTGCCCTGTGCTCGTCATCAGCAACTCAGCCGACTTGGCCTGCACGCC
>NZ_JBBKXE010000160.1:0-7126 GCF_037969335.1 Hyphomonas sp.
CGCCCGGGCGCCCGCACCTCTCGTCCGCCCACCCCCGCCTGCCGCGGGAGGGATTTGAGCGGCGGGACCGGAGGAATACATGATGCCCACGACCGCAACCCCTGCCCCCCTTGGCACAACTGCCTTGCCGGTTTGTGAGGCGCGCCCGCGCATCTACGTGGCTTGTCTTGCCGCCTACAATAATGGACGCCTGCACGGCGCATGGATTGATGTGAGCGGGCCCGACGAGGTGATGGCGCAAGTGTCCGTCATGCTGGCGGCGTCACCGGAACCGGACGCAGAAGAATGGGCCATTCACGACTATGAAGGGTTCGAGGGCGCACACCTGTCCGAATATGCCAGTTTTGAAACGGTGTGCGCGCTGGCCGACTTTATTGTCGAGCATGGCAGCCTTGGTGCGAGGCTCTATCGCGAATTTGGCGACGACCTTGAGCAGGCGCGCGCCGCCTTCGAGGACTATGCGGGCGAATATCGCAGCGCCGCAGGCTTTGCAGAGGAAGTAACGCGCGACAGCGGCACGGAGATTCCCACCTCTCTCGACTATTATATCGACTGGACCGCGCTTGCCCGCGACATGGCGCTGAACGGTGAGATCATGGTGTTCCAGACGGGCTTTGATGAAGTCCACATTTTCTGGAGCCGTTGAGCCATGGCGTTCCAGGAGACCTGCCTTCCTCATACCTGCACGGGCATGAGTGAGCCTCTTTCCCCCGCCGAGCACATACTCGGGCCCCGCCCCGGCTTGACCCTCGTCATTCAGGACGCCCGCGTTGTGGAGATTTGGGTCGCAGGCCGCGCGCCGCGCATCAGCTTGCGGGATCATGACTGGGGCGAGACCGACCCGCACGCGCTGCGCGACCGCGACGGCCTGCCCTTCACCCCGATCAACTGGAGGCTCCCGGCATGGGCGCTGGGCCTCTCTCTTCACCCGCCAGAATAGGAGACCCTCATGGCACAGCCCACACTCCGGCATATCCCGCTCGATCAATTACGGATTTCGAAACTCAACATGCGCCATGGCCGCAGGAAGCCGGACGTTTCCGATATCCTGCCCTCGATCCGGGAGAGCGGTATCCGGCAGACGCTGCTCGTAAGGCCCGAAGGCAAGCACTTTGGCGTCATTGCCGGGCGGCGACGATTCTTCGCGCTTCAGGCGCTCGCCAGGGAAACAGGCGAAACGCCGTTGGTACCCTGCGCCATCATGACAGAGACCGATGTGGCGAGCGCCGTGGAAGCCTCGCTCATTGAGAATGTCGCGCGCCTGCCCGCCACCGAGATGGAGCAGTATACCGCGTTCAAGCGGCTTCATGATGAAGGCCGCAGCGCCCCCGATATTGCCGCCTATTTCGGTGTGACCGAACTCCTTGTGCGGCGCGTTCTTGCGCTGGCCTCGCTCGCGGCCCCGATCCGGAAACTCTATGCCGAGGAGGAGTTGGACCGCGACACGATCCGCGCGCTCACGCTGGCGACACCTGACCAGCAGGCCGAATGGCTCCGCCTGTATGAGAGCGAGGAGGCGCGCGCGCCCATTGGCCGGGCCTGCCGTGCGTGGATTACGGGCGGATGGGCCATCACGACTGACAAGGCCCTGTTTGACCTTGAATCCTATGACGGTGTGATCACGGCAGACCTGTTCGGTGAGGCAGGCGTGTTCGCCGACGCGGACACGTTCTGGGCGGCGCAATCGATTGCCGTGGCGAAGCGGATTGAAGTCTACCTGGCTGACGATTGGCGCGATGTGACCTGCCTTGAGCGCGGGGCCTACTTCCAGCGCTGGGATCACAAGCAACGCGGCAAGGAAGACGGCGGCAAGGTCTTCGTGGAACTGCGCCACGACGGCACCGTCAGTTTCTTCGAGGGCTATGTCACTGCGGCGGAGGCGCGGAAACTGGACCGGGCGGAAAGCGGGGCAGACGATGCGCCGACCGCCAATGTTCGCCCTGAAATGTCCGGCCCGCTCGCCGAATATATCGGCTTGCACCGCCACGGGGCGGCGCGCGCCACATTGCTCGATCACCCCGCGATAGCCCTGCGTCTCATGGTGGCCCATGCGATGACAGGTTCGGCTCTCTGGGACGTGCGCCGCCACGAAATCACCACCCGCCGGGAGGACACACGCGCCAGCGTGGATCGATCGGTTGCCGAGACGCGCATGACGGGGGCGCGGGAGAACGTGGTGAGCCTCTTCACCGCGCTCGGTGTGAACGGGACGACGCGGCGCAATGGCGATGAATACCGCCTCTGCGAGGTCTTCTCTGCCCTGCTGGCCATGTCGGATGAGGAAGTCGGATCGGTGCTCGCCTTCGTCATGGCCGACACGCTGGCGGCAGGCGGTGCAGTGGCCGAAGCGGTAGCTCATGTCACCAATACGGACATGGGTCCTTACTGGAAACCCGAGCCTGCCTTCTTCGATCTGGTTCGGGACAAGCGGGCGGTCAATGCGATGGTCGCTGATATTGCCTCACCGTCCACCGCTGAAGCGTGCCTGACCGATACTGCGAAGGTGCAGAAGCAGCTGATCGGGAACAGGATCACGGGCGAAGGTTGCGAGCCGAAGGCGGATTGGCGTCCGGGATGGATGCAGGTGCCACCTGTCCGGCTTGTGCCCGGCGCAGCGTCTGCTCCCGCAGATGCGTGGGAACGGATCGCCGGTCTGTTTGAGGACAGTGAGGACGCATCTTGCGCTGACAATGAGCCTCATGCCGAACCACACGCCGCCTGACCACAGTTCGATGAAGTCGTGCTGAGTGGAAGCTGCCCGGTGCCTCGCATCGGGCGGCTTTCTCGTGGTCCTTTTCCGTTCGAACTGTCGGCGTTGAGAGCTGCGTTTACCCAAGTGCGCTCAGGAAATCGCCTGTCTTCAGGTGTTCGCCTGGGTCCGGATGCGCTTGCCAAAGGTGCCTGTTCCCATGTCCCACCGCTTCTCCGAAGACCCCTTGTTCCCGTCTTTTGCCGTGTGACCTGGACGGAGCGAAACAGGCCCGAAACCGGCCAGTCCCACGAATTTCCCCGGCGCGGGTGCGCCTTCCTCGCGAGACAAATTCGCAGGCCGGGCCGGTGCTCCGCTGTGCTGCGCCCGTACCGGTTCAGGCCCGTCCCGCGCCGTCCTTTCGGTCCGGCGTCGACGGGGACAAGGGGTCCCCGGAAGACAGCCAAGGAAATGAAAAGGAGACACCCATGGCAAACGCACTCGGATATGTCAGCGAAACCAAGACCGGCTTCGAAGGCGCCCTAGCAATGATGAACCTCAACGCCGCAATCCGGATCGAGAAGAATGGCGAGAAGGCCGCAGACGGCCAACCGGACTACCGCATCTTCGCTGGTGACACCGCGACCGAAATCGGCGGCGGCTGGATGCGCAAGGCAAAATCGTCAGGCCGCGAATACGTCTCGCTGACCCTCGCAGATCCGCAGATCGGACCGCGCAAGATCTACGCGAACCTCGCGCCGGTTAAAGGCAAGAAAGGGCGTCACGTGATCCTCTGGAACCCGAACTGATCCGGGTCTGACATCGCAATCTTCAGCCGCTCCGGAGCCCTCTCCGGGGCGGCTTCCTGCGCTGGCGCGCAACGTCAAAAACGCAAGCAAGACCATGCGCCGCGCGCATGGTTAAACGCCGTCTCACCTGCCCTGGGCACAAGTCCGTGACTCCCGGTTAAAGCCTTCCTTTGCTTTCATTGCCCGGAAGCCGCCCCTCATTGACCGGGCTCCGGCATCACGGAAGGCTGAGGACATGCACCCGGAAAACGACAATGGCACGCCATTCCTGACGACACGGGAGGCAGCGGACTACCTGCGCGTATCCGAACGCACGATCCAGAACTGGCGATACGCTGGCACAGGCCCTGACTATCGCAAGCATGTCGGGGTCGTCGTCTATCATATCGATGACCTGAACGCGTTTTCCAAAAGATGGATGCGGTCCGGAGGCAAGTGAATGAGACGTGACCTGACACGGCTCTGGCTGGGTCCTGGGAGAAATGGCGCCAGAAGTCGGCTTCTCTTTGGCACACCGCGCGTTACCCGACGCATTGGTCAGGGGCGCGAGGTCGCCCTGTTCGGCCCAGATGATGTATTCGGGTTTGAAACGGCCTCGGGCCGTTTGCCGGACTTTCAATGTGAGTTCGTTGGTATCGTGAAGTGTGGAGGCGCCGGCGCAAACTTGAGCCGGATTCCGCGCGTCGAACCAGGCGGTTTCTTGCTCTTGTCAGCCATCGGAAAACACCATGCGGCACGTGCGCTGGAAGCGATTGCGCGTCTGGAGAAAGTGCGCCCGCCGGGCGAAATCCCGGCCGCATTCTGGCAACGCCTGTCGACCCAATTGCTGGCCGGGTTGCCGGTGGCTGACCTGCTCGAGCGGACTGTTTGGTGATGACCCCGAAGCGCTGTTTTGTACTCGGAATGGCAGGCCTGGGCATTGCCCTTCTGGGCGTCGGACTGGTTCGGAAACCAGCGCCGAAATGGCTCTACAATGCAAGTGAAAGTGCGCCGGTCGGCTGGTACAGGGTCGAGCCAATGGCAAAGGTCATGCGAGGCGATCTCGTCGCGGCGCATCTCCCCGATCCTGCAGCTGGCCTGGCCGCGGAGCGCTTCTATCTCCCACCGGGCGTGCCCGTCATCAAGACAGTCTGGGCTGTTTCAGGCGACACGATCTGCGTCCGCGGCGAACAGGTGATCGTTGAGAGGCACGGGCCGCTGACGGTCCTCTCAGAAGATCGCAAGGGTCGCCCCTTGCAGGCATGGCGTGAAGGCTGCGAGGCGCTTGGCCCGGACGCGGTATTCCTTGTGTCCAATAAGACGCCGGACTCGTTCGACAGCCGGTATTTTGGGCCGGTGACTGTTGGCGATGTGATCGGGCGGGCGGTCTTCCTGGGAGATAGCATCTTCGGGTTGGAAGGACGTGTAAAGGTATCGGCGGGGGTTGAGGGCGATTGCAAGATAAAAGCTCATGGAGCCAATCAGGGTCTAGTCCCTTGTCTGCACGTCTCTTTTTATGGTTCTACGCCAGACTTCGCAGAGCCGGGATTCGGACCATTTCCCAATGACTGCTGCAGGACGGCATGGCTCCATTGGCCGTTTGAGGCGGATTTGGTGCGTGCGGTGCCCAAATGAATACCAAGGGCGACAATCCGTTCACCCCCCGTCCTGGCAGGATTCGATCTTCTGGATCAGGGGGGCGCGCGAAGTCGTATCTTTCGCGAATGACCAGGGCACTCTCGGAGTCAGGCGGCGCTCGGCTGTCCGGATTGTCCCGACGTCCATCCCCTACCCTGCACGGTGGCCGGAGACGTGTTATCGTCAAGGCGCGCATTATCCGGATGTCGGTGTCGAGCGCGGCAGCGCTCATGGCGCATGTGGCTTACATCAAGCGCGACACAGCCCTGTCAGAGGAGGATCGCGGACAGCTGTTCGACCGGGACCATGAAGATGCCGGCACGAAGGAATTTGTCGAGGCGGTGTCGCCGGACCGGCACCATTTCCGGTTCATTGTTTCGCCCGAAGACGGCGTTGAAATGGCGGACCTCAAACCCTTCGTGAGAGACCTTGTGGGGCAGATGGAAAAGGATCTTGAGACAAGACTCGAATGGGTCGGCGCGATCCATCATGATACCGGTCGGCCGCATGCGCATCTGATCATCCGGGGCAAGCGTGAGGATGGGAGGGATCTCGTCATCCCGCGGGAATACATTTCGCACGGTATTCGGGAGCGCGCAGAGGATCTTGTGACGCTTGAGCTGGGACCTGAAACGCCTCTCGAACAGGAGCTGAAACTCCATGCCGAGGCGACCGCCGAACGGCCAACCCGGATCGATCATTTCCTGGACCGGCAAGCTGGCGAGAATCACCTTCTCGTATTGAAGGATAGCCCGCCGCGTTACCGCACACTGCATGCGGCGCGATTACGGACGCTGGAGCGGCTTGGACTTGCTGAAAAATTGGGAGCGGGCCAATGGCAGCTCGATGCGAAGTTCAAAGCGACACTGAAGTCGCTCGGTGAGCGTGGCGACATCGTCAAGACGATGAACCGGGCGGTGGCTGGAACGCGTGGCCGCCGCCTCGATGCGGATGCAATTTTTGACCGGTCTGATCCGGATGGGCGGAGTGTGACAGGGGCGGTGCTTCAGCTCGGACTGGCGGGCGAGGCGCATGACCGGGCTTATGCAATCATTGACGGGCTGGATGGGCGGGCAGTTTACGCCGAGCTTGGTGGTGCGGAGCAGCATGCAGAGATCAGGCGCGGGGCAATCGTCACGCTGTCGCCGCCGGAGCTTGAGCCAAAACCGTCCGACGTCACGATTGACCGGATCGCACGGAAGAATGGCGGGACATATTCTGCGGGATTGCACCAGGCCAACGACCCGCGCGCCTCGCCCGAATTTATCGCGGCGCATGTGCGGCGGCTGGAGGCGCTCCGACGGCAGGGACTAGTCGAACGTTCGGCGGATGCAAATTGGACTATTCCGGCTGAGTATCTGGCGAAAGTACGCGTCTACGAGCGAAGCCAGACGCGATCCAGGTCGATAGCGATGTTGGTGCATAGTGAGATGGGGCTTGCAGAGCAGACACATGCGCTTGGCGTGACCTGGCTGGATGAAGCGCCCGCGCCGGCCGGCGTCCCGCTGGGGTTCGGGCGAGAGGTGGCGGATGCACAGATCAAGCGGCACCTATTCCTGGCCGAGGTCGGGATTGCTGCGAATGACGGGAAGGCGCTGACACAGGCACAGAAATCGGAACTGCTCAGGCGGGACCTGGCGCAAGCGGGCCGGACGCTAAGTGAGGAGATCGGGAAGCCATATTCTCCGGCGCCGACGCGAGGGCATGTGGACGGAATCTATCGGGAGCCGGTGTCTCGGGTCAGCGGGAAGTTTGCAGTGATTGAGCGAGCGAGGGATTTTACGATTGTGCCATGGCGGAATGTGCTGGAGCGCAGTCGCGGGATGAGTGTGTCAGGAATGATGCGGGGTGGGTCGGTTTCCTGGAAACTGGGACGCGGGATTGGTAGGTCAGATTAATCCCGTAAGCGGACACGCCGAGTGACCGATTTGGAGCGAGTTTAAGACGCTTGGCTAGGTCCATATTCGCCGTCAGAATAGCTCGACCTGTTTTCGCGGCTCAAATTCGCGAG
>NZ_JBBKXE010000161.1:0-3529 GCF_037969335.1 Hyphomonas sp.
TGCGTTACTGGGTGTCATCGCTGGAGGTTGCCGGTCTGATCGTGCAGAACAATGCCCAATCTGCCAATGAACTCCGCGATCGGTTGTCCATACAACTTGGTCTTGAAGAGGAAACAACACGATGATCGTGCGTCGTCTTACTGTCATCACCCCCGGCATCGAATAGCACTTCAACTGGTGGCTAAAACCGTGAGAAGTGTGAGGGCTTGGACAAGAAGCCAGCCGCGCCCAGCTTGGGTGTGACCGGCTCCTTTTGGCGATTTTCTGACATTGGAATTTGCTTCCGCCAATGTCCGCTTCCGGGATAAAGGGGTCAGAACTCAGCGACGCGACAAGCAGACTGATCGTGCGCGTGGCATTCGGTGGGAATGCGACTGCCTCATCCGTAGGACAACGCCCCGCTTATCCGCCCCTTCCGATCCTGCAGTATAATGCGCCGCATGAACCGTGAGGCGATCATCGCGATTTTCCGTGCCGTGCCGGTCTGGCTGTGGCCGTTTGTGTGGCTGCAGCTGGTCGTGCTGTTTGGCTGGATGAAGCGGCAGCAGCGCGAGGTGCTGGTGCGGGTCGATCATCGCTCGGGGCGTATCCGTGTGGCCTTCGTGGAAGATGCCCCGGCCATGGCTGAGCCCTGGCGGCCTGTGACCCTTCGCGTGCCCGCATGGCAGCGCGTTGCGGTGGCGGACGAGGCCGTTCCGTGCCCCCGGCGCGCGCGCTATCTGGCATCCGGACCTGTCCGGGGTGTTTCCCTGTATTTTCCGGGCACTCTCCGTGCACGGCCTGCCCGTCGCCGGGATCGACACGTCCTAGGGCCCGCGCCCTTTGCCTTGAAAACCTGCATCCTTGCCGGAGGCCCGAGAGGGGCCTGCGGCCGCCGGTGCAGGGCCTAGTCTTCCTCGCGCTCGATGCCGGCGCGGTCGAGATTGCCGAAACGGGTGATATTGGCGTCGAAGGCGAGGTCGACCTTGCCGATGGGGCCGTGGCGCTGCTTGCTGATGATGACTTCGGCAATGCCGTAGATCTGGTCCATCCGGGCGCGCCACTGGGTCCATTTCTCGTTCGAGGACGGATCGTTCGGGTCGGCGCCGGGCTCTGACCGGGCCAGGTAGTATTCTTCCCGGTAGACGAACATGACGACGTCGGCATCCTGCTCGATCGAGCCGGATTCGCGCAGGTCCGACAGTTGCGGGCGCTTGTCGTCGCGCTGTTCGACCGCGCGGCTGAGCTGCGACAAAGCGAGGATCGGGATGTTGAGATCCTTGGCCAGCGCCTTCAGGCCCGTGGTGATCTGGGTGACTTCCTGGACGCGGTTGGTGTTGGAGCCGCTATTGTTGACCGTGATCAGCTGGAGATAGTCGATGATGATCAGGTCGAGGCCGACCGAACGCTGCAGGCGGCGGGCCCGGGCGGCCAGCTGGCTGATCGAGATGCCGCCGGTATCGTCGATATAGAGCGGCAGGTTCTGCAGCTCCTCGGTGGCTTCGCGCAGGCGCTCGAAGTCGGACTTGTCGAGATCGCCCTGCCGGATGCGGTGGGTCGTGATGCCGGTCCGCTCGGCCAGGATACGCGTGGCCAGCTGTTCGTTCGACATTTCGAGCGAGAAGAAGCCGACAATGCCGCCCTCGACGGTTTTCTTCGAGCCGTCATCCTGCACTTCGGCGCGATAGGCCGAGGCGGCGTTATAGGCGATGTTGGTGGCCAGCGAGGTTTTCCCCATCGACGGGCGTCCGGCAAGGATGAGCAGGTCGGACCGGTGGAAGCCGCCCAGTTTCTCGTCGAGGTCGCGCAGAACGGTCGGGATGCCGGCAATCTTGCCTTCGCGCTTGAACGCGGCTTCGGCCATTTTCAAGGAATCGACGAGGGCTTCGGAAAAGCTGGTAAAGCCCCGCCCGGTCGCGCCGCGCTCGGCCAGGTCGAACAGCTGGCGCTCGGCCAGCTCGATCTGGCGTTCGCCGCTCTCGTCCGGCCCGGGCGTCAGGGCGCGGCCCTTCAGCTCGCCGCTGATATCGACCAGCGCCCGGCGCATCGAAAGGTCGCGAATCATGTGGGCATAGTCGGAGACTTCCGGCCCGAACGCGGCGCTGTCGAGCAATTGCTCCAGATAGCGCGCGCCGCCGATCTCGGTGAGTTTCTCGGCCTTCTCGAAATGCTCGCGCAAGGTCACGCCATCGGCGACCCGGCCCTGCTGGATCATCGTCGCGGCGACGTCGTAAAGCTCCTGGTGCGCTGGCGCATAGAAGTCGGACGGGCGCAGGATATCGGCGACGCGCTGGTAGGCATTATTGTCAAACAGGATGGCGCCCAGCACGGCGGCCTCGGCCGACAGGTTGTTCGGGGCGATGATGTTCGGTTCGGGGGAATGATCGTCGAGAGGCATTGGTTAATTCTAGCCCACCTTGGGCGGCGTGGCTTCATACATCTGGCAGCGTTCTGCCTTTGAGCCGACGGGACTCACAAAAAAAGCCGCAGCCTGTGAAAAGCTGCGGCTTTCTGATGGGGTTTCGCCGGAGCGAAGGGAGACTAGTCCTCGTCCATTCCGCCGATCATGTCGGACAGTTCGGACGCGGCCTCTTTCAGCTCGCTGGCCTGTTCGGATGCGAACGCGGCATTGGCTTCCTGCAGGGCGGAGACAATGTCCTCGCCCTTGGCCTGCCGGTCAGCTTCCTCGGTCGAGCGGGCCACGTTGGCCTGGACGGTGACAGTCACATCCGCGTGGAGGCGGACGGTGACGTCGGTTAGGCCGATCGTCTTGATCGGCTTGTCCAGACGCACAGCGACGATCGGGAACTTGAATCCGGCTGCCGCAGCTGATTCGGTGATGTCCCGTGCGGTGACCGAACCGAAGAGCTGTCCGGTGTCGCCGGCCTGGCGGATCATCGTGAAGATCATGCCTTCGAGCTTTTCGGATTCAGTCTCGGCAGCGGCTCGGGCCGCTTCGTTGCGCTGTTCAATCACTTCGCGCTCAGATTCGAACCGCGCGCGGTTCTTGTCATTTGCGAGAAGGGCCTTGCCCTGCGGGATGAGGAAGTTGCGTGCGAAGCCGTTCTTCACGGAGACTTCGTCTCCGATCTTTCCAAGGCGTTCGACGCGTTCAAGAAGGATCACTTGCATGTCGGTGTCTCCTACTTCACTTCAAACGGAAGCAGGGCCAGCATGCGGGCGCGTTTGATCGCCTGGGCAAGCTTGCGCTGGTTCTTGAGGTTGACGGCCGTGATGCGGCTGGGCACGATTTTCCCTTTTTCAGAGATATAGCGCTGCAGCAGTTTCACGTCCTTGTAGTCGATATCCTGAGCGTGTTCGCCGGTAAACGGGTCCACCTTGCGGCGGCGACCGAACGGGCGACGGGCAGGAATGTTCGTGATGTTCAGTTTCTGAGCCATGTGTCCTGTCCTTTCTAGTCGCGACGGCGTTCTTTGCGCGACAGGACAGCCGAAGGCTCGTCACTGTGCGACTCGACGCGGATCGTCATGTAACGCATCACATCGTCGGAAATGCGCAGGCGGCGTTCCAGTTCGTGGATCGCGTCGGC
>NZ_JBBKXE010000162.1:0-16803 GCF_037969335.1 Hyphomonas sp.
GAACAGACCGGGCGAGACCAGCCCGCGATCCGGATGGCGCCATCGAACAAGCGCCTCGAGTCCGTCAACAAGCCCCGAGGCAGTGACGACCTTCGGCTGATAGTGCAGCTCCAGCTCACCGTTTCCTACGGCGCTTCGCAGCTCGTGTTCCAACGTTACGCGCTCGCGAGTACGCTCGGCCAGGGCGCGGTCGAAGGCGAGCGTACAGTTGCGACCGTCTTCCTTCGCCTGGCGCAAAGCGACGCCGGCTCGACCGAGCAGCGCGGCTGACGTGCCGATTCGCGCGTGGTCATCGACGCCGCTGCAAACGCTGTCGCGGTACATACTCTGACCGTCCTCACCGATCGGATCGGACAGGGCTACGCCTGCGCTGAGGGTCACCGACACGATCGTGCCGTCGACCTCGAACGGTTGCGTACCGACCGATCGCAGGTGCTCGCCAATGCGAATGGCGCTCTCGATCGTGGTGCCCCGTTGCAACATCACCGAAAACTCGTTGGCACCGAGCACTGCAAGCAATTGCGACCGATCGAGGCGCGCCGACAGGCGATCGGCGAGGCTGCGTAGCAACGCGTCGCCTGCTGCGTGACCTATGGTCTCGTTCACGGCCTTGAAACGATCGACGTCGAGCACCAGCACGGCAAGCGTCGCATCATCGGCTCGAGCGCTGCGCAGTGCGCGATCCAGTAGCTGCTCGAAGCGGAATCTGTTAGGCAAGCCTGTCACCCGGTCATGCCAGGCCTGATGCTGGACATTGCGCAACAGCCGTAGCGTGGTAATGACGATCCAGAAGCAGAGCGCGATCAGCAGCGAGTCGATGACCAGTCGCCGTTGCGCATGGGACTCGCTGGCTTGCGCCGTGCCGTCGATGAGTGCATACAGATCCGCATCCAGCGAACTTGCCGCGTCGAGCACGCTCACGATCCGGTCCGGCGCGATCGGGCGAGCGGTGGCGAGCAGCGCCGTGATGCTACTGGCCAGCGCCCGAGACATATGGCCGCTTTCGATGTCCAGTTCCAGCGCGTCGGCAAGAAGCGGGGAGTCGGCCGTCAGCGAGCGCGCCGTGGCAGCAGGTCCGGCCATCGCCTTTTCTGATCCGGAGGAGGCGGCGTTCGCTTGAAGAATCGCGGTGGCAGTGAACTCACCCAGCAGCATATCGGTGTAGTCGCGTGTGTCCTTGCGCAGCCGGCGCAAGGCGCGCATGTCGGGCATGGCAGTGCCTGGCTCGAATCGGAGCTCGTCCTGCAAGCCATGCAGCGCATCGTCGAGTCCGGCCAATAGAGTCAGTCGCGCAACGATGTCTTCGTAGCGTGACAGGCTGGACGCGGTGACTACTGATGACTCCGGGTCGTGCGCGCTTCGCATCCGCAATGCGCTGCGGGCGCGATCCACGGCGTCGGTGCGGACCCGAAGTGCGACGGACGAGTGCGGCAGGCCTGCGGTCAGCTCTACCTGCTCGTGCATCGCACGCACCGGCGCGAGCGCCGCCTCCAGGCGGGCGTCCAGAGATGCTGCGGAAGCCGCGCGAGGTTGATCTCGCGACGCCGTACGTTGAAGCATTGCAAGGGTGCGTGTTCGCTCCAGGGCCACGTCCCGGGTGACCTGCGCGATCCCGTTCTCGATCGCTGCGACGTCGCGCACCCGCCGAGCATCCTCGTGCTGCCGCCAGGCGTCGAGCCAGAAGCTTGTAGAGAGCCACAGGATCAGTGCTGCGGCGATCACGCCGAGCGCCAGGACGCCGAATCTCGTGCGGCCGACAGGATCCATCGTGCTCATGAGGTCTCGATTGGGGACGAACGGCGACGTCGCCTCTCGCCTACGATTCACTGATATGTTGTCGGCTTGTGATTGGCCTTCTGACCGGGAGTAGCGCGCGTTTTGTGATGCGATCGACGAATCGATCGCGGATCCGACGTCCTGCACGGGTAGCAAGGGTCAGTTGCTGGCACCGGCGTGCGCCTCCTCGATCACCCGCAGCATCTCCCGGTTCGGTTCGCCAACAGGCTGGCTCAACGGTGTTCGATACAGCCCCGTCACCCGATCGTGCCAGGCCCACACGCCGTAGCTTCGATCCTGCTCGTTCATCAGCGAAAGCACATCGGTCAACCACGTCGCGCCGCCTTTGCCTGCGGGCTCGAAGGTGCTAGTGACCAGTCCGATCTCCAGTACGGACACCGGCACTGCATGACGCCGTCCGAACGCGGTCCAGCGTTCCAGTTCCGCGGCCAGCAGATCACGGTCACGCGGGCGCACCACCGGCGTACGCTTGTTCTTGCGAGCAAAGAATTCGATTTCGAATCCGATCGCCGAGCCGCGTTCCCCGGCGATATAGCGCACGTTCTCGCCACGCATTCGTCCCTCTATCCGGTAGCTTGCGCCCGGCGTTACACGGAACCAGTGCTGTGCATTACTCCAGCCTGCGACCGTATTGATGCCGGTGCCTCGCAACTCGAGCATCAGATCGGTGTTCTCGTCCTCGACCACGCGTCGGGCGATGACGGTATTGCCAGCGGTCTGACTCGACCAGTCGAACCAGCCGGTACTGGTCGGGCCATCCAGACCATCGTCGACGAGTACACGCTCGGAGCCATCGGGCAGTCTCTCGCGTACCACGAGATCATCGAAGTGGATGCGCCCCCCGAGCGGACCGCGCACCGTCATCCTCGGCACTGCCGCAACGAGCTTGCGCCCGGCGGGTGTCTGCCATCGGCTGGCATAGATTGCCCAGTCGGTGGTGCCGTCCGGCAGGTTCGCCGATGCGACTCGCGAGGGCACGTCGAGCCGATGTTGTCCGGTGGGCCTCAACACGTCCGGGTCCGGGTAGCGTCCGCCATCACCCAGTGCAGTGCCTCGCCAGCGCGTGCCCTGCTGAGTGAACTCGACCGGTGAGCGGAAGTGGGTGTCGTACAGCACGTTGGTATCGTCCAGCAGGAATTGCGCATCCTCACCGGGTGAGCCGTACCTGCCATCGGTGCCGTACACGTGTTCCAGCACGATCAGATGATGCTCGTCGACTGCGCGTATGGCGCGCGCGAGCTCGGCTGCGAAGGTGCGCCATTGCTTCCCGTCCTCGTCAAGCGTTACCGGCTCGTTCAACAGGTCGTAGCCGGTGATCGCGGGTTCATCCGCATACCGTGCGGCCACGTCTTGCCATAAGGTGATATTGCGCTCGCGCAGCGACGCATCGCTCCACAGCGAAAAATCCGCCTCGTCGGAGCCGGAGTCCAGCCAGAAGCCGCCGATCGGTACATGCAGGTCGAGAATCACCCCGAGCCCGGCATGGCGCGCCAACGCGATGTTGCCGTCGAGCCAGGTCAGGAATCCTGCCCGGTCACGCTCGTACCAGTTACCGTTCATCGCAAAGCGGATCGTGTCGAACCCGAGTTCCGTCACGCGTGCTAGATCGGCAGCCGAGTGGTGGGTCCCTCGCACGATTTCCTGTGACGCTTCGAGATACCCGTTGCCGAAATTGATGGCACGCAACTGCACCACCTCGCCGTCGCGATACAGCCGCGAGCCGAAGGCCGTCACGTACGGCGAGTCCGGCGGCGTGCCGTCCGGTTCCACCGCCTTGTCCTGACCGGTCAGGCCGGCACACCCGCCGGATAGCAAGGTGACCGACAGCAGCAGAGCGGGCAGGGGCTGTGTGAAACGCATCAGGACTCCGGGATGCGGCGCCCGGCGACCGGGCAACGCGAGACAATGGTGGCATGACAAATAGCCCACTGGATCGTGTGCCGCTCGCCTGTCCGCACGACGGCACACCCTTGACACGCACCGAAGGCACGCTGCATTGCGCACAGGGACATGCCTTCGATATTGCGCGTCAGGGTTACGTCCACCTGCTGCCGGTTGCCCTGAAAGCGACGAAGGCACCGGGCGATGATGTGTCGATGGTCGCGGCCCGCCGGCGCGTGCTGGACACCGGACTATTCGCACCGGTCAGCGATGCGTTGATCAAATGCGTGCGAGATGTGCTAAACGATGCACCGGCAGACAGGCTGCTGCTCGATGCCGGCTGCGGCGAAGGCCACTACACCCAGGCGCTGGCCGCAGCGCTTCCTGATCGAGTGGTGGTCGGTGTGGATGTGTCCAAGCCTGCCATCCTGAGTGCCGCCAGGCGATATCGAACGCTCGCCTGGATCGTTGCGACCAATGTCCGGCTACCCATCCAGCCCGGCAGGTCCGCTCTGATCGCGTGCCTGTTCGGCTTTCCAGCCTGGGCACACTGGGCGCTCTGCCAGCAGCGCGGACAGACCGTGCTGACGATCGATCCGGGACCGGAGCATCTGATCGAGCTTCGTGAGCAGCTTTATCCCAGTGTCCGGCGTCATCCGCCGCCCGATGGCCAGGCGGCACTCACGGCCGGCTATGAACTGGTGGGCACGAGCGGCGTGACGGCTGTCGGCACCGTGTCCGGTGCAGCCGATCTGCTGGAGATGACCCCGCACGGTCGGCGCGCCGATGCCGCGGCCCTCGAGCGGATCAAGAGCGCAGCCCTTGCTAGCATGACGATCGATGTGGTGCTCAGACGCTGGCGTCGCCTTTGAGCGCGTCGGCAAGTCTCAGCACGGCCCGCCAGTGCACCGCGCTGACCGGCTGGATCGACAGGCGATTGCCTCGCTTGAGCAGGGGCATGCCCTCCAGAGCGGACGTCGCCTTCAACACCGTGAGCGGGATGACGCCGGCAAAGCGCCGCACAAGCGTGACGTCGACCATCATCCAGCGCGGCTCCTCCTCGGTCGCTTTCGGATCGTGATATCGCGAGTCGGGGTCGCGTGCGGTGTGATCCGGATACGCCTCGCGCGTCACGCTGACGATGCCCACGATTCCCGGCACAGCGCAGCTGGAGTGGTAGAAGAACGCGCTGTCGCCCAGTCGCATGTCGTCGCGCATCAGGTTGCGCGCCTGGTAGTTGCGAATACCGTCCCAGGGTTCGGTCGCGCCCGGACGGTCGGCCAGATCGTCGATCGAGAAGGCGTCGGGCTCGGACTTGAACAACCAGTGTTTCATCGAGTCGGTGACGTGCGCAATTCGCGTCGAGCGTACACTTTCGGCAGGTTCACGAAGGAGGCTACCGGTGTCCGACTCTCTCACGCTGTATACGAACCCGATGTCGCGCGGACGCATCGCGCGCTGGATACTGGAAGAGACCGGCGCAGACTATGAGACGCGCCTCGTCAAGTATGATGGGGATATGCACTCACCCGAATACCTCGCGATCAACCCAATGGGTAAGGTTCCGGCGATCGTGCATGGCGACAAGATCGTCACCGAATGCGCCGCCATCTGCGCCTATCTTGCCGATACCTTCCCTGAGGCCGGACTCTCCCCGAAGCCGGACGAGCGCGCGGACTATTACCGCTGGCTGTTCTTCGCCGCTGGCCCGGTCGAGGCGGCTGTCGCCAACAGGTCGCTGGGAATCGACATTCCGGAGGACAAGAAACGCATGGTCGGCTACGGCGATTTCGACCTGATGCGCAACACGCTGATTTCAGCGGTTTCTGGCCGACCCTATATCTGCGGCGACCGGTTCACGGCGGCCGATGTCTATATCGGCTCGCAGGTCGGCTGGGGCCTGCAATTCGGCTCAATTCCGCCCAGCCCGGAACTCACCGCCTATTCCGAGCGCGTCTATGCCCGAGACGCTTTCAAGCGTGCCTCCGCAAAGGACGATGCGGCCATGGCCGAGATGAACTGACCCCGCCGCTGGCTTGACGGCGCCGCCTCCCTCGCCGCTAGTGGGCAAAAATTCGGGAGGATCAAATGGGCAAACTAACACGGCGCGTCCTGCTGGGTGCTGGCGCGGCCGCCCTCGCCGGGGCCGCCTACGGCGTTCACACATTGCGCAAGCGGCCCGGGCCAGCTCCGCTTGGATTTGAGCTCACGGCAGAAGAGCGCGCACGCGGCGTAGCCTTCCTGAAAGCCAATCCTGCCATCGATGCCCATGCCCATCCGGGCCAGACTTTCGTGCGCGGCGCCAGCGGTCTGCCGCCCCTGCTGCAAGTCTATTCCGCCAAGGGCAGCTTCGAGCGGCGCACGGTAAGCGACATGGTGGAAGGCGGACTCGCCGCGTCCAGCTTCGCTGCCGTGGCCGATTTCAATGTCCTCGACCTGTCGAAGGAAAAGGGCCTCGTCGAACGTCGCCCCTTTGAGGACGGCGAAGCTTGGGCGAGTTACAAGATCCAGATCGCCAATCTGAAAAAGCTGGCCAGCGACGGCCTTGTCACGGTCATGTCGTCCCCCGGCGAGATGGACGCCGTGCGGGCCTCCGGCAGGCCGGGCGCCATCTGGACGGTCGAAGGCGCCGATTTCCTCAGCGGATCCAGCGAACGCTTGCAGGAAGCTTATGATGACGGCGTGCGATCAATCACGCTGATTCATTATCGCGCCAACGAGATCAGCGAACCAATGACCGCCGCAGGCCATGACAGCGCCTTGTCGGCCGCAGGCGAAGCGATCACGCGAGAGATGAACCGGCTCGGCATGCTGATTGACCTCGCCCATATGCCGGAAAGCGCCGCCCGGCGCGTGCTGGAGATCACTGACAAACCGGTCATGTTCTCGCACACGCATATCAACAGTCCAGAGGCGCAGCATCCCCGCTTCATTTCAGCCGACCTCGCCCGCGACGTCGCCGCAACCGGTGGCCTCATCGGCGCCTGGCCGAGCGGCATCGGGATCAGCGACCTTGCCGGTTATGCCGACCGGATATTCCAGCTGATCGACGCTGTCGGCATCGACCATGTCTGCATGGGCACCGACATGGACGGCAATTACAAACCCGTCTTCGACGATTACCGCCGCTTGCCGGACCTTGCCGGCCTGCTGCTGAAACGCGGTCTCGGAGAACCGGAGACGGCGCAGTTCTTCGGAGGCAACCTGCTGCGGGTCTGGGGGAAAGTATGACCACGTGACTGGCTAAACGCGCCCTGCGTGCCTATGTGCGCAGAGTCATGCGGGCGCCTGCTGCCAGCTGCTTTGAAGAAAGACCCACACCATGCCCGCACCCGTTCCGACCTATGATTCAAGCGCCCCGGTCCTCGTGACAGGTGCGACCGGCTATGTCGCCGGCTGGCTGGTGAGCCGCCTGCTAGACGAGGGCTTCACGGTACACGCTGCTGTCCGCGACCCGTCGAATGCAAAAAAGACCGGGCCGCTCCAGGCTCTGGCCGACGCAAAGCCCGGCACGATCAAATTCTTCAAGGCCGACCTGCTTGATCCCGGCAGCTACACTGAAGCGATGCAGGGCTGCGCCGTCGTCTTCCACACCGCCTCCCCGTTCACCGTCACCGTCGCGGACGCCCAACGCGACCTCGTCGATCCCGCGCTGAACGGCACGCGCAACGTCCTCGAATCAGCCAATGAAGTCGAAAGTGTCCGGCGTGTCGTGGTCACCAGTTCCTGTGCGGCGATCTATGGCGTGATCGAAGACGTCGCCAAGGCGCCGGGCGGTATCCTGACGGAGAATGACTGGAACACATCCTCGTCCCTGACGGTCACACCGTACAATTATTCCAAGACGCTGGCCGAGCGCGCCGCCTGGGAGATGGCCAAGACGCAGGACCGCTGGAAGCTCGTCGTCATCAACCCCGCGCTCGTGCTGGGCCCCGGGATCAGCCCGGACCAGACCTCCGAGTCCTTCAATTACATGAAAGCCTTTGGCAACGGCGCCCTGAAGGATGGCGCGCCGCCGCGCGAGATCGGCATGGTCGACGTGCGCGATGTTGCCGAGGCGCATATGCGCGCAGGCTTCGTGCCTGAGGCCGAGGGCCGCCACATCACCTTCGCAGAAGCCCAAGGTTTCATTTATATCGCTGACGTGCTGCGGGAAAAATTCGGCGACGCGTGGCCATTTCCGGTCGTCGAAGCCCCGTCAGCCGGACCGAAACTCCCTTGGCGGGCCGACAATTCCAAGTCGCAACGGGATCTTGGCCTTGTCTACCACCCCGTCAGCCAGGCAATCACCGACATGTTCGCACAGCTGGTTGAAGCCGGCGCCATCCCGCGTCCGTGAAACACCCTCTTGAGTCCAGCCGAGGGACGAGGCAAAGAGCATTCCCATGACAGATACACTCCCCGACCGCCTGAGCATCAATCCGAAAAGCCCTTTCTATGACGAGGCCCTGCTGCTGCGTGGCATCGGCGTGCGTTTCAAGGGCACCGAGAAAACCAATGTCGAGGAGTATTGCATCTCCGAAGGCTGGATCCGCGTCTCCGCCGGCAAGGCCGTCGACCGCAAGGGCAATCCGCTCACCATGCTGCTCAAGGGCCCGGTCGAAGTGTGGATCAAGGACGACCAGGCCGACGAAGCCTGAGGTCAGCCGGCCTCGCGCGGCGTGATCGTCCAGTCGAGCCCGTCCGCCGTCTCCGCCACGTCCACATCCATGAACTGCCGGCATGAATGCACGGCGCCCCGCCATAGCTCGGTCCAGCAGGCGAGCAGGTGGCTGCGCGCGTCGCCGTCAAGGCCGCGCACGATCCTGAGACCGCGATGATGCAACACGGCCTGCCCTGCCCCGCACCCTGTCGCTAAAGCCACTTCATCGCCCATGCCACCAAACATCGCCGCGAGGAAGTGTGCCGCCTCAACGGGGCCGCCATCCACGCCGCCCACCGCTTCAGCCATGTGCCGGTATTGCTGCAGGCCGGTCAGCCGGGCGGCGAGCTTCGCCAGTTCAAGCGCCCGCTCCTGCCCCAGCACGCTGACCAGCTCCCGCACACCGTTGCGGATATATTCCACGGCATAATTCCGGTTCGCCTTGGCGAGGCGGGCGGCATTCCACTCCCCTGCCGGCGGCGCAGGCTGCTGCGCCGGATCATAGGACGGCGGCGCTTCGCCGGGCGCAAACTGCAACCGCTCGTCTTCGCTGAGATCGTGATCGTATTCGCGGAAATAGCCGCACAGTCCGAACTGGCCGGTCATGTCTTCCGAGACGCAGACAAAGCCGAGGCGCGGATTCTCGAGCGAGACACCGTTCTGGGCGTACCAGCCCCTGAGGAAGCCCCGGCTCGCCTCGACGGGTACGCCGCAGATCGCCGGGCCGTCATACATCCAGCGGGGGTAGCGAAAACGCACCCACGCCTTCGCGTCGGACTCTTCCATATATTCGACCGTCACCCCGCCCATACTGTTCGACAGGACGTGATAACGCGCACAGGCGACGGCGTCCGGCAGGTCGTCCAGGCCGAGTTTGCGAAAACTGGAGAGGAATTTCTCTTCATGCTGGCGCCGGAACAGGCGGAACATCCAGTCACCGACAATCGCCGGCCCCTCACGGGTGGCGACCATCAGCTCGAGCCCGAGCAGGTATTGGTGATGCAGGTCGGCCTGCGCCGCGATGGCCTTGAGGTCTTTTGCTGGGACCGGTTCAGGCATCGGTTGGCGGGCCTCCGTGCTAGAGCGCGAGTTCCATCTTGCCGTTCACGAGCTTTGTATAATCATCGACCAGCGAATGGCTGATCTCGGCTGGCTTGTAGATGTGTGCGCCGATTTCGGCGACGGGCGTGATTTCCGCCGCACTGCCCGTGATGAAACATTCGGAGAAGGTCGCCAGTTCGTCCGGCATGATGGCGCGCTCGATGACTTCGATCTGGCGGGCCTCGGCGAGCTTGATCGCAGTCTGGCGGGTCAGCCCGTTGAGGAAACAGTCCGGTGTCGGCGTGTGTAGCGCATTATCGCGCACGAAGAAGATGTTCGCGCCCGTCGCCTCGGCGACCTGGCCACGATAGTCGAGCATCAGCGCATCGGCATAGCCGGCCTTCTCGGCGGCATGCTTGGACAGCGTGCAGATCATGTAGAGGCCGGCGGCCTTGGCATGGCAGGGCGCGGTGTCCGGGGCCGGACGGCGCCATTCGGCATGCGTCATCCTTATGCCCTTCATCTTGTCGGCAAAATAATCGCCCCAGGACCAGACAGCCACAGCGAGGTGGATCGTATTGTTCTGGGCTGAAACACCCATCATTTCGGATCCGCGCCAGGCAATCGCCCGGACATAGGCACTCTCGAGGCCCGACTTTGCCAGCGCTTCGCGCTTGGCCTCTTCCAGCTGCTCAACCGTGAACGGTATCTCGAATCCCATGATGCGCGCGGAATTGTGCAGGCGCTTCGAATGGTCAAGTGAGCGGAAGATCCTGCCGCCATAGGCGCGCTCGCCCTCGAACACAGCCGATGCATAGTGCAGCGCGTGCGTCAGGAGATGCACCTTCGTGTCCCGCCACGGGACGAACTCGCCATCCATCCAGATGTACCCATCACGGTCGTCATAGGGGATACTTGCCATGGATTTCAGCGCTCCTCGCTTGCACTGTTTATGTATTCGCGTTCATTTCAGACTATGGCCCCTGACGTCAACCTGAACCGCCCCTTCGATCCGCGCCTTTTCCTGATGGATCAGGAGCTCGATCGAGGTGTCGGCCTCCTGATGGCGGGGGGGCGCGAACTCATGTCTGCAGCAGAAACGGCCCGCAGGAAAGCGGGGCTGAGCAAGCCAGAGATGCAAATTCTCATATCGATCCGTTACGAACCGGGCCGGACGGTCAGCGATATGCGCGATTCGCTCGGCATGACCGTGCCGACCTTTGCCCGCCTGATTGGCGCACTGGACACGCGCGGCCTGATCGCGCGCGAACGCGAAGAGCGCGACGGACGGCGCCGCACCCTCGTCCTGTCAGACGCCGGCGTGACGCTGACAACGCCCATCGCCATCGTGCTGCGCGAACGCCTTCGCCTTGCCTTCCGGGCCGCCGGGCCAGATGCGGTGGCAGGCATGCGTCTCGCACTCGAAGCACTGGCCAAGTGAGGCGGCAATGACAGACCCGGCCCACATCCTTGTCGTCGATGACGACGACCGTATCCGCGACCTGCTGAAACGCTTCCTGACGCGCGAGGGCCACCGGGTCACAACCGCCAGTGACGCCGCCGCCGCGCGCCGCCTGCTGGCAACCATGACATTCGATCTCGCCATTCTCGACGTCATGATGCCCGGTGAGGATGGCCTGTCACTGCTCGCCGCCATCCGCGAGGGGCGCCAGAAACACACGCCGGTCATGCTGCTCACGGCGCGTGGCGAAGCCAGCGACCGGATCGCGGGACTGAAAACCGGCGCCGACGACTATTTGCCCAAACCCTTCGAACCGGAAGAACTGGCCCTGCGCTGCGCCGCCATCCTGCGCCGGTCGCACAAGGACGTACCGCCCGAGGAGGTCGAAATGTCCGGCCTCGTCTTCAATGCGGCACGTGGGGAATTGCGCGAAGGCGACAAGCGCATCCGCCTGACCGATGCCGAACTGCAACTACTGACCGTCCTGGCCGCCAATGCCGGCGAACCGGTTGACCGCGAAGACCTCGCCGCACTCACATCCGCCGGCATGGAACGGTCGGTCGATGTCCAGGTGACGCGCCTGCGCCGCAAGATCGAACCCAATCCGCGCGAGCCCATCCACATCCAGACCGTGCGGGGCGTCGGCTACCGCCTGATGCCGGACTGAGACGCGCATGGCCCGCCTGAGAGACATCACGCCACGCGGGCTTTACGCCCGCAGCCTGCTCATGGTGGTGGCGCCGGTCGTGCTGATCCTCGCCCTGATGACCTGGTATTATTATGACAGCCACCTCGCCGAGGTGAACCGCAAGCTGGCCCAGTCGATCGCGCGCGATGCCGCATTGATCCAGTCCTATTGCGATGCCCGCCCCGATACGCCGATCACGCGTGAACGGCTCGAGGGCGACCTCGACATGGCCTTCACGTGCGACCATGTCGATCCGGAATCTGGCGCGCCGCAACTCACGCACAGTTTCGCTTACGGCCAGACACTCAAGGAAGAACTGGCGACCCGGCTCGGCGTCCCCGTCGACGTCAGCGTTGATCCGTCCTCGATGCTGCATTTCCGGTTCCCGTCTGGCAGTGACACGGTCGAAATCCTGATCGAGCGGAAACGGGCGCTGACGGTGAACTCGCACTTCTTCATCGTCTGGGTGATCGCCTCGTCCCTCCTGATGCTGGGACTCGCCGTGGCCTTCCTCAACCAGCAGGTCCGCTCCATCCTGCGCCTGTCGGAAGCCGCGCGCGCGTTCGGACGCGGCAGGGAGGTTCCCAACTTCCGGCCCTCGGGCGCGACCGAAGTGCGCGACGCCGCCCGCGCGCTGCTGGACATGAAAAGCCGCCTCACCGCGTTCGCTGAACAGCGTACCGCCATGCTGGCGGGCGTCAGCCACGACCTGCGCACGCCCCTGACCCGCCTGAAACTCTCCCTCGCCTTGATGGACCAGACTGAGGAACTCGGCGCAGCCCAGTCAGACCTCGACGACATGGCGATGATGCTGGACGAGTACCTGACATTCGCCCGCGGCGAGGAAGGCGACGATCCGGTGCCGCTGGACCTTGCTCGCCTGGTCCGCGACGCCGCCGCCGGATTCGGCCAGCATGTGGTCGTTATTGGCCCCGACACGATCGCCGTAACGGGGCGGCCTCTGGCCCTGAAGCGGGCCGTCAACAATCTCATTTCCAATGCCGTGAAATATGCAACCGAAGTCCGCGTGACCCTGGTCGACGGTCCGCATGCCGCCGAAGTCCATGTCGATGACAATGGTCCCGGCATCCCGCAAACGCGCCGGGAAGAGGCGTTTCGGCCATTTTCCCGGCTCGATGAAGCCCGGACGCAAAACGCCTCCGGCACCGGACTGGGACTGACACTTGCGCGCG
This sequence comes from Hyphomonas sp., assembly GCF_037969335.1. Lineage (GTDB taxonomy): Bacteria > Pseudomonadota > Alphaproteobacteria > Caulobacterales > Hyphomonadaceae > Hyphomonas. The sequence continues at coordinate 12,705 of NZ_JBBKXE010000162.1, forward strand.
ACACGGCAAGAGCGCATGGAGGCGATCTGCGACTGTCAGACAGTGCGCTGGGCGGCCTGCGTGCCAGTCTCCGCCTCCCCCACTGACTGGACCTTCTCCAGCCGCGCCCCATAATGCCTGAACTCGATCCGTCCGGAGCCCCCATGACGAACTCTGCCGCCAAACTGATCATCCGCAACGCGACCCCCGCCGATGTCGGGGCCATAATAGACCTGTCAGAGCGGATCTACGGCCCCGGCATGGGCTATACACGCGACAACCTGCTCGGCCATATCAACCGGTTTCCGGAAGGCCAGTTCATCGCCGAGTATGAAGGCAAGGCCGTGGGCCATTGCGCAACCTTCATGATCAGTTCCGACATCGCTTTCGCACCGCACACATGGGACGAAATCACCGGCGGCGGGTTTGCCGCGCGGCACGATCCTGACGGCGATGTGCTCTATGGCATGGATGTCGGCGTCGACCCGGACTTCCGGCGTCTCCGGATCGGGCAGCGCTTCTATCGTGTCCGCCAGGAACTCTGCCAGTATCTCGAGCTCAAGGGCATCGTGTTCGGCGGACGCATGCCCGGATATGCAAGACGGGCCAAGGAATACCCGAACCCGGCCGACTATATCGAAGCCGTCGTGGGCTCGAAACTGAAGGACCAGGTCATTTCATTCCAGTTGCGCCAGGGATTCGAGCCCATCGGTGTGCTGAAGAACTACCTGCCGGGCGACGCCCCCTCGATGAACCACGCCACGCACATGTTCTGGAAGAACCCGCTGGCACAGGAAGAGATCAAGGCGAAGCCGAGCCTTGGCGGGACGAACCTGCCGGAAAGCGTGCGCATCACGACCGTGCAGTTCCAGATGCGCAAGATCCAGTCGATCGACGAGTTCGAGACGCAGGTCGAATATTTCGTCGATATCGCATCCGACTACCGGTCCGACTTTGTCGTGTTCCCGGAACTGTTCACGCTGCAGCTCCTGTCGCTCGAGCACAAGCCACTCGCACCGATCGAGGCAATCGAGAAGATTTCAGAATACACGGCCCGCTATGTCGCGTTCATGGAAAAGCTCGCTGTTTCCTACAATATCAATATCATCGGCGGGTCGCACCCCAGCCGGATGGACAATGGCGACATCTTCAACATCTCCTACATCTTCCTGCGCGACGGCTCGGTCCACACGCAGCAGAAGCTCCACCCGACGCCTTCGGAGCGGCGCTGGTGGAACATTCGCGGCGGATCGGGCAACACGGTCATCCAGACCGATTGCGGGCCGATCGGCGTAATGATCTGCTATGACAGCGAATTCCCCGAACAGGCACGCCACCTCGTCGACCAGGGCGCGCTGATCCTGTTCGTGCCGTTCTGCACTGACGAGCGGCGCGGCTACCTTCGCGTACGCTATTGCTGTCAGGCGCGTGCCGTCGAGAACCAGTGCTATGTCGTCATGTCGGGCGTCGTGGGCAATCTTCCCAATGTCGAGAACATGGACATCCACTACGCCGAAAGCTGCATCCTGACACCGTCGGACTTCCCCTTCTCGCGCGACGGCGTGGCTGCGGATACGCCGGCCAACACCGAAACCGTTGCACTGGCAGACCTGTCCCTGTCGGACCTGTTGACCGCCCGCCAGTCGGGCGCTGTCCAGAATCTCAAGGACCGGCGCTTCGATCTTTACCAGGTTGCCTGGAAAAAAGGGGGCTGACCGAGCGAAGACTCGCCCGCGATTTTACGATCCCTACATACATTCGAGCTAGTCCTGTATCCGGACGACCTTTGGGCGGGACATATGACTGACACGACATCGATTCCGCCAGCGGAAGCTTGGCGCGCACTCGACCAATTGCAGGCCGGATTCGTTCTGTTCAAGCCAGATGGCGGCTTGCTTTTCGCGAACAAGACGACCCGTGCGCACTGGCCGATCCTCTATTCCAGCATGGATGACGGCGCCAGCCTGCATGACGCTGCCAGTCAACAAATCCGTCACCTGTTCCCGCGCCTCAACGAGGCGACGTTCCAGGTGCGCCAGTCTCTGGTGATGGATGCCATCGAGAAATGCCGCGACCTCGACATGGTTACCGCCACGGGCCGCCACGTCGTGACCAGCTATTCGCGCCTCGACAACGGCTTTGTCATCGGTGTGGCGCATGACGTGACAGATATCGTGAAACGCGAAGTTTCACTCAAGGACGCGCGCCGGGCAGCGCTGACGGCCAGCGAGGCAAAATCGGAATTCCTGGCCACAATGAGCCACGAGATCCGCACCCCGCTGAATGGCATCATTGGCATGTCGGAAGCACTTCAGCACAAGGATCTTGGCCGGTCCGAACGCGAAATGGTCGATACGATCGTCGAAAGTTCGCATTCGCTTTTGGTCCTGCTCAACGATATTCTCGACTTGTCACGGATTGAAGCGGGCCGATTGGACATCACGCCCGTTGTCGAGAATGTCCGTGATCGCATCTCGTGGCTCAAGCGCACATATGCACCCGTCGCGCGCAAGAAAGACCTGACCCTTGAAGTCGCGTTTGACCCGAAGCTGCCGAAATTCCTTGAGTTGGACACGAAACGCGTACGCCAATGTATAGACAACCTCGTATATAACGCCCTCAAATTCACTTCAAAGGGTGGCGTCACTATCGCCGTCATGGCGGGCGAAATGTCACGTGACGGCCGTGTTGGCGTAACCGTGCATGTTTGCGATACAGGCATTGGCATCTCCGAAGAGCAACGTGCAAAACTGTTCCAGAAATTCGAGCAGGGTAGCGGAACGACGAGTGGCACGTTTGGCGGGTCCGGCCTGGGGCTCGCCATTTCCCGCAGGCTAGCCAAGCTGATGGGCGGCGATATCACCTGCACCAGCAAGCCGGGCGAGGGCTCGGTTTTCTCCTTCTCATTCGAAGCACGCCTCGCCGAGGCACCTCCGGAATCGTCCCCGGCACCAAAATCGTCCCGTGACCGGATCGTCCCCAGCCTGCGAGGACTTCGGGCACTCATTGTCGATGACAATGAAATAAACCGGCGCGTGGCACGCGCCGCACTGGAACCGCGCGGCCTCACAGTCATCGACGGATCCAGCGGCAAGGAAGCCCTGAACATCCTCGCAAACCAGACAGTCGATTTTGTACTCCTGGACGTTCATATGCCGGACATGGACGGACCTGAGACACTCAAGCAAATTCGCCAGAGCCATGCACCGTGGTCCATCGTGCCCGTGATAGCGCTCACGGCCGACGCCATGACCGGCGACCGAGAACGCTATCTCAAGATGGGCATGGATGATTATCTCTCCAAGCCGATACTCGAGCGCCAATTGCTCAACGTCCTGTCGCGCATCCAGAGCAAGCTACGCACCCGATCGAACCTGCGTGTGCCTGGAATTGGCGATATCGCTCAGGATGCGACAGTCGGCGTGAACCTGCAGAAACTCTTCCTGGTCGCGTCCAATACCTGACGGATCATCCAAGCTTGGCTGCAAACGCATCCATGAAGCGGGCAAGCTCCACATCCTTGACCGACACGCCGTCAACGTCATGCGTCGTGAGCGTCACGTCGACCTTGTTATAGACATTGAACCATTCAGGATGATGGTCCATCGCCTCGGCCTTGAGGGCGACAGCCGACATGAACCCCCAGGCGGTCTTGAAATCGGAAAACTTGAACGTCTTCTTGATCGTGTCGCGCTCTCCCGGTCCGGCCGTCCAGCCTTTGACCTGTTGAAGCGCGTTGTCTGCGCCGATCTTGCTTGCCATCAGTCTAGTCCTCTCCGTCCAGCCCGAGCACGAAATATACCCAGCGCCCATCCTCGGCGATCGCCGTGCGCATGCCGGGATATCCCTTCCCTGCCCGTATCAGGTCAATACCGTCTTCACCGATCAGTTCTTTGAGCCGTTTGCGATCCTGGAACGACATCTTCTCCGGAATGAGGTCAGTCGCATCGCGCGCCGCAAGGTCTGGCCAGATATACCATCGCTCACCATCAACCGTCCTGACGCCCACTGGCTGGTCAAGCAGTTCGCGCAATTTCAGGTTCGGATCGAGGCCCGTGCGGCGGAGAAGGTCCCAGAAATCCCTGTGCGGCTGCCCGCCGAAATTCGAGATGAATCCATC
>NZ_JBBKXE010000163.1:0-14510 GCF_037969335.1 Hyphomonas sp.
GTGAGCTCAGTCTGGAACAGGCGCAATCTGTCATCCGTGCACGGCCGCTGTCTGGCTGGCTGACGTCCGACGCATTCCTGTCAGACAGTGAGATCCAGTCGATTGCCGTCGCCTCCCGAAACGATTCCATGATCGCGCTCCGGCCAACCAGCCTGCGTTTGACAGCGCACATCGTCTCTGGCCCGACTCAGGAAACCCTGCAGCTGACCTATGCGCTGGACGAAGGTGGCCGGGCCAGCCTCGTCCAACGCACGACGGGAGACTTCTGATGACCCGATGCCTCTACGCAATGCTTCCGGTCCCCGGAGAGCCAATCGAGTTCGCTCTGTCGACCGACAAGGGTATGAGCCTGGTATCGGCAGATACGGTCGACATCGACTCCAGCGACGAGATCGTCGTCTTCGTTCCGGCAACCGAAGTTGGCTGCTTCGAAGTCCGCCTCCCCAATCAGGGGGCCTCGGAATTGCGGCGATCAGCAGCTTTCGCGCTCGAAGACGACCTTGCCGTCCCGGTCGAAGACGCCCACGTCGCTATCGGACAGCCGCTTCCCGACGGATCACGCCCGGTTCACATCGTCGATCCGGCCTTGATGGAAGAATGGGTGTCGATCCTGAACGCCGCTGGGCTCAAGACGGCTCGCCTCGTCGCCGACGCCTCGGTCCTGCCGGCCACACCGATCGCTTTCGATGCCGGGCCCCATATTCTGTTCTCGGTCGGCGGTCGCCGTTTCGCGGTCGATGCCCAACTCCCCGACGACGCACTCAGGGCTCTCGCCAATAAGTCCGACGCCCCTGTCATTGCATCCGGCGACCGGATCGCGCGGCGCCTCGGCGTCACCGAGGCTCACCTGTCGTCCCTCCCTCTTCTCGGCCAGCTCGCACAATGGGCAGAGGATAGCCCGCCACTGACAGACCTGCGTCAGGGCGCATTCGTCAGCCGGCGGCAAGCTGAGATCCGGATCGGCGCCTGGCGTCCGGCACTCATCCTTGCCGCTGCTGCAGCCGTCGCCTTCTTGTCTGTCACCGCGCTCGAAACACATTCCTTGTCGCGCCTTGCCGCAGCGCTCGACAGCCAGGCCCGCGCCACTTACGCAGCAGCCTTCCCCGGTGCAGCCATACCCGCGAACCTCGCAGCAGCCGTGAGGAGCCAGAACACGGCACCTGTCGCAAACCGGCTGCCCTTCCTCGAAGCGACAGCGCTTCTCTACGAAGCCATTCCTGACGATGGCGGCATCACGATCCAGAGCCTGCGATATGATCGCGCCACCGGTCGCCTGCTCGCCAACTTGGTCTATCCCAGCTTTGGCAGCGATGCCGATCTGAAGAACGCCCTCGAAGCGAACGGCATCGCCGTTTCACTTGGCGATTCCCGCCAGCAGGACGGACAGGTCCTCGGTGACCTCACACTGGAGGCCGCGCGATGATCGAATGGTGGGACAAGCTCAGCCTGCGCGAACGCGGACTCGTCGGGGCGGCAGCAGCGCTGCTCGCGCTTATCGTGCTGCTTCAATTCATTCTCTTTCCACTTCTGGCCAATCATTCCGCCGCCAGCCTCCGGGCTGAACAGGCAGCGCGCACGCTGGACCTCATGACCTCTCGTGGCCTGTCGCCGACGTCCGACGCGAGCACATCCTCTGGCGCCGCGCTCGACGCCGACGCCCGGCGACGCGCCATTCTCGATGCTGCCACGCGTCGCGGACTCTCGATCGCGCGCGTCCAGGTCAGCGCTGAAGGCGTGGTCACCGTCCAGGTCGATGATACCAATGCCGAGAATGTCTTTGCCTGGTTGTTCGAACTGCGCAGCAGCGCCGGGCTCGAAGCCAGCAAGTCGACAATCACCCAGGCAGGTTCGGGCCTTGTGCGCTCCAGCTTTGAATTCGGGGGCATGTCAGCCGGATGATGCGCCTCACCCTCATCCTTGTCTTCGTCGCAGCCCTCGTATCCGGCATCGTGTCCGGCGTGCCGCTATCTTTCGTGATGCGCAATGCAGGTCTCGCCGATCAGGGCGTCAGCTGGCAACAGGCACGCGGCACGATCTGGCACGGGCAGGTCACCGGGCTCGGATATCGTGGACAGTCTGTGGGCGCGCTGGACGTCACATCGTCTCCACTTTCCCTACTCTCAGGTGCCATCGTATCCGACGTGAAATGGGTCGGCCAGCCCGGCCGGGCGCGCGGCAATATCAAACTGTCGGGATCGTCCATGAACCTGTCCGGATTCGCTGCCGAACTAGATATCAGCCGCCTGAGCGGCATTCATCCTGAACTGCGCCGAGTCGGCGGCGTTCTGAAATTGTCCAATGCCGCAGCCCGCGTCGACAGCACCGGCACGTGTAAATCAGCTAGCGGCGCAGCCCAACTGGATCTCGTCCGTCGGCTCGGCATCCCGTATGGCCGCGACTGGCCTATGCTTGCAGGCGCACCAACCTGCAGCGACGGAGACCTTGAATTACCGCTCACCGGCGACGGTCCCAACGGCGAACGATTTGAAATCACCTTGCGCGCGCGTGCCGATGGGCGCACCGGCATGGACGTTCATGTCGAACGCCTCGATCCTCAGGCAACCGCTGCGCTCGCGGCAATGGGCTTCACAAATACCGGGAACGGCTACACGCTGAACCAGGAAGCGGCTTTGACCGAAGGTAACTGAATATGCGCCATTCACATTCCATCTGTTTCGCAGCCCTGTTGGCGTCGATGGCCATGCTCCCGGCCTGCGCAAGTAAACCTGCGCCCGCTCAAACCGTCACGTCGGCAGCCAACGTAATTGCGAGGACCGGCGAGCTGCCGTCCCAGACGCTCGCGCCGGGCGCATGCGGCCTGTTCCTGTGGACACAATCATCGCCCGTCCGCTTCGTCTTCTTCGCCGAAGCCGGATCAGACAAGGCGGTGATGAACATTGACGGCACCGAGTCCCCGCTCGAACTCACGGCCTCTCGCGGCACGCTGTTTGGCCAGTTCATGACCGAGATGACCTACCGATCGCCTGACGGCAATGTCGGTCTGAGCTTCAGGCCCGGCGAGCTGCTTGATGGCGGCCAACGGATTGAGAACGGGCGGTTGTCGCTCGTGAGCAGGGACGGCTGGGAAACCATGATCCCGGTACTGGGCCTCAGCGCTTGCCAGCCCGAGCCTCGCTGATCCGTTGCCCGATCACCATCAGTGACCAAGGCGACCTGAAATACATTTCGGGCTAGGCACCGCCAGCGCTTTCAAGATCCACAATCAAAAAATACCGATACACATCCACCGCCGCCGCCCATGGCTTCGGCGCCGCATCTGCGACTCCGAATGCGTCTCATGCATCGATCCAACCAAAAATCCGCAAAACAACAAAACTTTGTCGTTTATCGTCTATCACTTATTGTTTTTCAATAATAATGGTGCTATCCAGACTCATCAAGGCAAGGTGAGGCACCTGCCCATCCATGCCGGCACCATCAAAGACCAGAACGGGTATCTGAACCATGACCTATGCTGAAACCGACCCGAAGCCGCCGTTCAGGCCTGGCCTTCTTATCAAGCGGATCCTGTTTCTCGCCTTGCCCGTGTTCGTGCTGATCGGCTCCGTCGGCGGCTTTGTCGCCATGGGGGCACTGAAACCTGCTCCCGAAGAGAAGGCCGAGATCATTGAGGCCCTCCCCGTACTCACCACCGTGGCGCAATCCGAACCGGTCTCGATCAAGGTCAAGGGTCAGGGCGAAGTCAAAGCCCGGTCCGAAGTCATGCTGGCCTCTGAAATCAGTGGCCGGGTGGCCTATGTCTCACCCAAATTCCTGGCAGGCGGACAGTTTGAGCGCGGCGAAACCCTGGTCCGCCTCGAGTCCCGCGAATATGAACTCGGAATTGTCCAGGCTGAAGCCGCTGTGGCGCAGGCCCATACGGCACTTCTCCAGGAAATCTCCGAAGGCCAGATTGCCAGCCAGGGCGCTGAACAGCTCGGGCTGGACCAGGTGTCCGACTTGACGCTTCGCCATCCGCAGCGCGCACAGGCCGAAGCCCAGCTCGCCTCCGCGCAGGCGCGCCTCGACGATACCCGGCTCCAGCTCTCACGCACACGCATCGTCGCGCCCTTTACGGGCCGTGTGCGTGAGAAAACGGTCAATATCGGCGCCTATGTCTCGCCCGGCGCCCGCCTCGGCGAAATCTATGCCAGTGACGTTGTCGATATCGCCATCGCCCTGACGGATTCAGACCTCGCCAATCTCGGCCTCGGCATTGGCTTTTCCGAAACACAGGCCGTTAAGGGCCCACCCGTCACGCTGTCCGCCACCGTCGCCGGCGAGCCGCACACCTGGTCCGGTCGCATCACGCGAACGGACAGTGGCTTCGATCCCGAAACCCGCGTGCTCTTCGCCTATGTCGAAGTCAGGGACCCCTACGGCAAAGGCGCCGACAATGGCACGCCTCTGGCCACCGGCCTCTTTGTCGATGCCGAGATCGATGGCCGCACGCTGGCAGACAGCGTCGTCCTTCCCCGCACCGCGCTGCGTGGCAAGGACAATGTCTATGTCGCCCGTGAGGACGACACACTCGAGATCCGCCCGGTTGAGGTCGCCTTCTCGGAACGCGAACGCCTCATTCTCACGTCAGGCATAGGCGCTGGCGAACGCGTCGTGACATCACCTGTCCGTGCCGCATCTGACGGCATGAAAATCAAACCTGTCGACCGGCTCGAAACCGCTTTTGCGGCAGACGCCAGTGCAGCTGAAGAATAGAAGGATCCGGGGGCATGTCGGCAATCATCCGCTGGTGGGCAAGCAACAAGGTCGCAGCAAACCTGCTGATGATCGCAATCATCCTTGGAGGCATCGTCGCCTTCATCCGGATGGAGCGCGAACTCGAACCCTATGTCGAATTCCCGGGTGCCCAGATTTCCGTCGTCTGGCGCGGTGCCTCTCCACAGGACATCGAGGAACAGATCACCGTCCGCATGGAAGAAGCCGTCAGCTCGGTGGAGGGCATCAAGGAGCTCCGCTCGGTCTCCAGTGAAGGGATCGGCTATCTTATCGTCGTCGGCAACCAGGATCTCGACGAAGGCAAGTTCCTGCAGGACCTGAAACGCCAGATCGATGCCATCAGCACCTTTCCCGCCGCCGCCGAACCTCCCCAGCTGAACGTCTTCCGCAGCCGTGACGAGATCATCCGTATCGCCGTCTCCGGCGACGAGACCGTGAGCGAGCAGGACCTCAAGCATTTCGCCGAGGCCACCCGCCGCGAGATTGGCCTGCTGGGCTATGTCCCGTCTGTCGAACTCTTCGGCGTACGCAACGAAGAAATCTCCATCGAGGTCTCCGAAGAGGCTCTCCGCCGCTATGGCGTCAGCCTGTCTGACGTCGCTGACGCGGTCGCCGGCACATCCGTCAACATCTCGGCCGGCAATGTCCGCAGCGATGGCGGCAATGTCCAGCTCCGCACCCGCTCACAGGCCGACACCCAGGCCGAGTTCGAAAACATCATCGTCAAGCAGATGCCGAATGGCGCCATCGTGCGTGTCTCCGACATGGCGAAAGTCATCGACGGTTTTGAAGAGGTCAATCTTCTCGCCACGGTCAACGGGCAACGCACGATCCTTATCCAGATCATGAGCGGCCCGCAGATGAACATCGTGAAGATGTCGAAGAACGTGAACGAATATTTCGACGAAGCAGTGAAAGACCTGCCGCCCGGCATCTCGATGACGATCTGGCAGGATTCCGCTATCGATTATATGAGCCGCATCCGCCTCATCGGCACCAATTTCCTGACCGGCCTGTTCCTGGTCCTGGTCACGCTGCTGCTCTTCCTGCGTCCGGCCATCGCCCTCTGGGTCGCCATAGGCATCGGCACAGCCTTCGCTGGCGGCCTTGCCCTCCTGCCCATGTCGGACGTTTCGTTCAACATGATCTCGACCTTCGCTTTCCTGCTCGTCATCGGCGTGATCGTCGATGACGCGATTATCGTTGGCGAAGCCATCCACTCGCGCACCGAAGACGGCGAGGAAGGCCTCGTCGCGGCAGTGAACGGCACGACCATGGTCATCAAGCCCGTCATCTTTGCAGTCTTCACGACCATGATCTTCTTTGCGCCGTGGATGTACCTCTCCGGCGGCACCAGCGAATTCACCCGCTCCATATCGCTTGTCGTGATTTTCGCACTCTTGTTCTCGCTGATCGAAGCCCTGTTGATCCTGCCCGCTCACCTGTCACACCTCAAAGCCGTCAATCCGGAAACCCGGATCGCCCGCTTCCAGGCATCCATCGCCAACAGCATCGTCTGGATCGCGCGGCGCGTATACCGCCCCCTCTTGCTCCGTGCCCTGCGCCACCGCTACCTCACGGCCTCCATCTTCATCGGCGGCATGATCCTGTCGGTCGGCCTTCTCACCAACGGACTGGTGAAAACCATTTTCTTCCCGGAGACCGAGTCCGACCAGATCGAAGTCACGGTCGAAATGCCGGAAGGCACACCCTATTCCCGGTCACTCGAAGTGCTGGCCCAGATTCAGGCCGGTGAAAAGGCACTTGAGGAAGAGGTCAACGCGTCCACCAATGGCGAAGGCGAGTTGATCGAGAACTGGTACACACGCTCGCGCGACAACAACATCCTTGCGCTCGTCAAACTCGTGCCGCCGGAAACCCGCACACTCACCGCCAAGGAGACGGCCGAACGCCTGCGTGCTCTCATCGGCGAAGTCCCGGACGCCGAGACGATTACGGTCAATTATCGCAATGCCGATACCGACCCACCGATCCAGTACATGCTGAACTCGACCGATCTCGACGCACTCAACACGGCCGCTGAAGACCTGATGGCGAAGCTGCGCTCCTATGACGGCGTCTACAATGTCGTGAACGACGTTCAGAGCGCGACCGACGAGATCCAGTTCGACCTGAAACCCGGCGCCGAATCCCTCGGCATCACGACAGCTGATGTCGCCCGCCAGGTGCGCCAGGGATTTTATGGCGAGGAAGTCCAGCGCCTGCCCCGCGATGGCGAAGATGTCCGCGTCTTCGTGCGATATCCCCGTACCGATCGGGAATCCCTCGATTTCCTGAACAATATTCGCGTCCGCACAGCTGATGGCCGTGAACTGCCCCTCTATGCCGTCGCCGACATTCGCTTCGAAAAAGGCATCTCCCAGATCAAGCGTCGCGAACGCCGCCGCGCCATCGTGGTCAGCGCCGAAGTCGTCGCCGAGCGCATCACGGAAATCCGTGGCGACTTGAACGACAATTTCTTCGACGAATTCGACAAGGCGCATCCCGAGGTCCGGCGCGGCAGTATTGGCCGGGCCCAGGGCGAAGCTGAATTCCTCGCCGAGATCATGACCTTCCTGCTGATTGCCATCGGCGTCGCCTATTTCCTCGTCGCCGTTGCCTTCAAATCCTATGCGGAGCCGATCCTCATCCTTCTGGCGGCCATCCCGTTCTGTTTCACGGGCGCCATGGTCGGGCACCTCGTCATGGGGTTCCCCCTCAGCATCCTGTCCTACATGGGCATCATGGCGGCGGCCGGCGTGGCCGTGAACGACAATCTCGTCTTGCTGGATTACGTTCACCAGCTCCGGGACAAGGGCATGGACGGTGCGCGGGCCCTGATCGAAGCCGGCACGCGCCGCTTCCGGCCGATCCTGCTCACCTCGCTGACCACCTTTGTCGGCCTCCTCCCGCTGATGATGGAGCGCTCCATCCAGGCCCAGTTCCTGATCCCGATTGCTGTCGGCCTGGCCTTCGGGGTCCTGTTCGCCCTGTTTGTCACCCTGTTCTTCGTCCCCGCCCTTTATGGCATCGGCGCCGACATCAAACGCTTCTTTGGCTACCTCATCTCCGGCAATCAGCGTCCCGGCTTCGACGCCCTGCTCGACGAGGAAGCACTGGAAACGCTCGCGCCTGTACCGGCTGAGTAAGCAGGCATCACGACACCAATGGTTGGAGGCAACAGAGCTTAGGCTCTTGCCTTCAACCCCTTGGTCGCTAAACCCCCCGATATGCTCACCATATCCAATCTCGACTACCGCATTGAAGCGCGCCTTCTGTTTGAAGGCGCAGGCGCCCAGATCGCATCCGGCTGGAAAGTCGGCCTCGTCGGACGCAACGGCACGGGGAAGTCCACGCTGCTCAAACTGATCCGCGAAGAAATCACGCATCCTTCCAATGACGGCTCAATTCGCCTCAACCAGGGCGCCCGCCTCGGCTGGGTCGCGCAGGAAGTCGCGCCGACGGATGAAACCATTCTGGAAGTCGTTCTCGCCGCCGATACCGAACGCCACGCCCTGATGCAGGAAGCCGATACCGCCGAAGATCCGATGCGGATCGCCGACATCCATACGCGCCTCGTCGATATCGACGCCTGGTCGGCAGACTCGCGCGCGGCCGAAGTCCTGATGGGCCTCGGCTTCGTCCAGAGCGACCTTGATCGCCCGACGCGGGAATTCTCCGGTGGCTGGCGCATGCGCGCCGCCATCGCCGGCGTCCTGTTCTCGCAGCCAGACCTGCTCCTGCTCGACGAACCGACCAACTATCTCGACCTCGAAGGTGCCGCCTGGCTCGAAGGCTATATCAAGAAATATCCGCACACCGTGCTCATCGTCTCGCACGATCGGGAAATGCTGAACCGCTGCGTCACCCATACGATGGCGCTCGAACACAAGAAACTCACCATCGTGCCCGGCGGCTATGACGCCTGGCTCCGGCTCCGCGCCGCGAAATATGCCCAGCTGGAAAGCCAGCGCGCCAAACAGGAAGTCGACAAGGCCCACCTCCAGGCCTTCGTGGACCGCTTCCGCGCCAAGGCATCCAAGGCCCGCCAGGCCCAGTCGCGCGTCAAGATGCTCGAAAAGATGCAGGACATATCGATTCCGATGGCCGAGCGCACGACTCCGTTCAACTTCCCTGCCCCCGCCGACAAGATGGCGCCGCCCCTGCTCGAACTGCGCGGCGCTGAACTCGGCTATGGTGAAGACGCCAGCATCCTGCGCAATGTCACCCTGCGCCTCGACCCCGATGACCGGATCGCCATTGTTGGCACCAACGGTCAGGGCAAGACGACTCTGGTGAAATCCATTGCCGAGCGCCTGCCGCTGATGATGGGCGACCGCGTCACCCACAGCAAGGTCCGCATCGGCTACTTCTCCCAGGACCAGCTCGACGAACTGACGCCCGGCGAAACCGTGCTCGATCACGTCCGCCACGCCATGCCCAAGGAAACGCCGGTCTCCAAACAGCGCTCAACTGCCTCGATGATGGGTTTCAGCCATGAAAAGGTGGATACCAAAGTTGAAAAGCTCTCCGGTGGCGAAAAGGTCCGCCTGCTCCTTGGCCTCATGGCCATGGACAAGCCTCACATCCTGATCCTCGACGAACCGACGTCCCACCTCGATATCGACAGCCGTGAGGCGCTTATCTACGCCCTCAACGACTTCAAGGGCGCCGTCCTGCTGATCACCCACGATATCTTCCTCGCCGAAGGCACCGCCGACCAGCTCTGGCTGGTCAAGGACGGCAAGGCCGAAGTCTATGACGGCGACCTGCAGGATTACCGCGCACTCGTGCTTCAGGCCGACCGAAGCAAATCGGATAGTAAATCGAAAGCCAGAAAGTCTGATCCCGTCGTCGCCGCGCCCAAGGTAAACAAGGCCGATCAGCGCCAACGCTCATCCGAAAGCCGCAAGGCCGCCTCGGGCCTCAAGCGCAAGGCCGATGATGCCGAAAAGCGGCTCGACCAGATCAATGCCAGGATCACCGCGATTGACGCCAATCTGACAAAGCCGGGCCACGCGTCGGAACAATTGCAGGATCTGCTGCGCCAGCGTGCCGACCTTGTATCCGAAGCCGAAGCTACGGAGCGGGCTTGGCTGCAGGCGGTCGAGGACTACGATGCCGCTCTCGACGCCTAAACACTGCGCGTGCCCGCGATGGCAGCACCAATTTTGTGCTATTAGCTTGTTTTGGTAAAATTAGACCAACCAGCACAACATGTTTGAAGGGTCTGTCACAATAGTACCACTATACAAGCCGGTCTAAATTGCGCAGTTAGAAATTGAAAACGCTCGTGAAGAAATTGCGGGATGACAACGTAGATTGTCCGGGCATGCGAACATGCTCGCAGAGGATTAGAATGGGTGTTTCAGAGAATCTGAAAAGAGCCATAGCCTTCCCCCGGGAAAAGGTGACGCTCGCACGGACGCCATCGGCAGGTCTGGAAATCCACGAAATCGATGGACGAGCAGGCGCGGTCGCAAATCAGGTCGACCTGCCTCCGATCTATCCCGAATGGCTCGGCGACCGGCTCTTCGCACACACCCACGGCTGTCGCTTTAACTACGTTGTGGGCGAAATGGCCCGCGGCATTGCCACCACCCGTATGGTGGTCGAAGCCGTGCGTGCGGGGTGCGTGGGATTCTATGGTAGCGCGGGCCTCTCGCCGGACGTCATCGAAGCGGGCCTCAAGGAAATCAAGTCACAGCTGACGCCTCAACAGACGGCCTGGGGCGCCAATCTCATACACTCCCCTCAACAGCCCGGATACGAGGCGCGCGTCGTCGATCTCTTCCTCTCCGAGGGCGTAAAACGGGTGTCAGCCTCCGCCTTTATGAAACTCTCAGTTGAGTTGGTGCGTTATACCGCGGTCGGCTTGTCCCGCGCCCCGGACGGCAGCATCCGCCGCGACAATCATGTCTTCGCCAAAGTCTCTCGTGCTGAAGTCGCCGAGCCCTTCATGTCGCCCGCCCCGGCCAAACTGCTGGCAGAGCTGGTAGCTCGCGGCGCCATAACCGCCGAACAGGCCGACCTCGCGTCGAAAGTCCCGGTCGCCGCCGAAATCACCGCAGAGTCCGATTCCGGCGGCCACACAGACAATCGCCCCGCAAGCGTGCTTTTTCCATCGCTGGTATTGGCCCGTGATCGCGTCGCCGCCCGCACGGGCGTTGATGCCAACGCCATCCGCATCGGCCTCGCCGGTGGCATCTCGACGCCGATGGCCGTCGCCGCCGCCTTCCAGATGGGCGCCGCCTATGTCCTGACAGGATCGGTCAACCAGTCCGCCGTGGAATCCGGCCTGTCGGAAGCAGGCCGCCGCCTCCTCGCAAAAGCCGGGCCCGCCGATGTCACAATGGCGCCTGCCGCTGACATGTTCGAGCAGGGTGTCGAAGTTCAGGTGCTGAAACGCGGCACCCTGTTCGCCATGCGGGGCAAGCGTCTCCACACCATGTACCGGTCGGGGGCGAGCTATGAGAGCCTGCCCCAGAAAGACCGCGACTGGCTGGACGACGTCCTCGGTGAGCCCTTCGACGCGGCCTGGCAGAAAACACATGCCTTCATCTTGCAGAGCAACCCCGCAGAGGCCGCCCGCGCCGAAACTGACGGCAACAAGCGCCTCGCCCTCGTGGCCCGGCGCTACCTCTTCATGGGTGCCCAATGGGCCCGCGAAGGCACACCCGACCGCGAGATGGATTACCAGATCTGGTGCGGCCCCGCGATGGGCGTGTTCAATGAATGGGTTGCGGGCAGTTTTCTCGAACCGACAGAGAACCGCACCGTCAAACAAATCGCCTGGAACCTGCTCGAAGGCGCCGCACAAATTACCCGTGCCGGACAGCTGCGCGCACTTGGCCTGCCAGTTGCACCTACAGATTACACCTACATACCCCGTCAGTTCGCTGACGCTGAATGAGACAAAAAATGGTAAATGAGACCCGCACTCAGGCTGAGCCCATCGCTGTCATCGGAGTCGGATCGATCTTTCCGGGTCGGGGTGGCAATACCGGCTATTGGCGCGACATCTTCCAGGGCCGCGACACCCTGACCGAGACACCGGCCTCACACTGGCTGCTCGACGACTATTATGATGCCAATCCGCTGACACCAGACCGGACCTATGGGCGCCGGGGTGGATTCATCTCGCCGGTTCCATTCGACCCGCTCGCCTTCGGCATCCCCCCGAACGCCCTGCAGCAGACCGACAGCGCCCAGCTGCTGGCGCTCATCGCCGCCAAGCACGCGCTCGACGATATCGAAAGCACGAGCGGCGTCGAAATCGACCGCACCCGCACCAGCGTCATGCTCGGCGTTGCATCCGCCACCGAACTGACCGCCCATATGGCCGGCCGCCTCCAGCGCCCCGTATGGGTCAACGCCCTGCGCCAGTCCGGCCTCGGCGAAACGGACGTTCAGGCCATCGTCAAGCAAATGGAAGACCATTACATCGAGTGGAAGGAAAGCACCTTCCCGGGCCTCCTTGGCAATGTCGTCGCAGGACGCATCGCCAACCGGCTCGATCTCGGTGGCTGCAATTTCGTCACCGACGCGGCCTGCGCCTCCAGTCTCTCCGCGCTCCAGATCGCCCTGCACGAATTGCGGGCAGGCGACTCCGACACGGTCCTTGCGGGCGGTGTCGACGCGCTCAACGACATCCTCATGTACATGTGCTTCTCGAAGACGCCGGCTCTGTCGCCCACGGGCGATTGCCGGCCCTTCTCGATGGATGCAGACGGCACCATGCTCGGCGAAGGCGTCGGCATCCTCGCTTTACGTCGCCTGTCGGACGCCGAGCGCGACGGCAACCGTATCCATGCCCTCATCCGCGGCATCGGCGGCGGATCGGACGGCAAGGGCACCGCCATCTATACGCCGCTCCCGTCGGGCCAGGCCCGCGCCATCGAACGCGCCTATGTCCAGGCCGGCTATGGCCCGGAAACCGTTGACCTCGTCGAGGCGCACGGCACGGGCACCAAGGCGGGCGACAAGGCCGAACTCGCCGGTCTCCACCTCGTGTTCGACGGCAAGGGCGATGGCGCCCCCTGGTGCGCCGTTGGCTCCGTCAAATCGCAGATCGGTCATGCCAAGGCCGCCGCCGGGGCCGCCAGCCTGATCAAGGCTGTCCATGCCCTCAGCCGCAAGACCCTTCCGCCTACGATCAAGATTGGCGAGCCTGCCGAAATCCTGAAAGACAGCCAGAGCTTTTACCTGAACAGCGAAGCGCGCCCGTGGATATCGGCAGAGGCTCGCCCGCGCCGCGCCTCGGTCAGCTCCTTTGGATTCGGCGGCAGCAATTTCCACGTCGCCCTCGAGGAATATACCGGACCGACCGCCATCCTGCCGCCGCGTGTCTTGCCATCCGAACTCTTCCTCTTCTCCGCCACCACCACCGACGGCCTTGTCGAAGAACTTGAAGGCCTGATCCATACGGAAACAGACGAGGACGGTTTCGCCGCCCTCGCCGCATCCACCCACGGCACCTTCGAAGCCGACGCCCGCGTCCGCACCGCCATCGTCGCTGACGACCAGAAGGACCTCGCTGCCAAGGCCTCGCGCCTGATCGGCCAGATCGAGACTGGCACGTTCGGCACCGCGCCGCTCGGCGCAGGCATTCACGCCTCCACCACGCCGCCAGAAGCCGGGAAGGTCGCGTTCCTTTTCTCCGGCCAAGGCAGCCAATATGTCGGCATGGGCGCCGACCTCGCCATGGCCTTCCCGGCGGCACGTGCCGTGTGGGACATGGCCGCCAGTCACAAGACGACCGGCCCGATGAAGCTCCATCGCCTCGCCTTCCCGCCAGCCGCCTTCGACCAGGTCGAATTCGGCCAGCAGACCCAGCGCCTCACCGAGATGCAGAACGCCCAGCCAGCCATTGCCGCCGTCGCGCTTGCACAACTCGCTTTGCTGGACCGCCTCGGCATCGATGCCGACATGGCTGGCGGTCACAGCTTCGGCGAAATAATGGCCCTCCACCTTGCCCGCAGCTTTGACATGGACGGCGCCCTCAGCGTCGCCGCCGCACGCGGACGCCTGATGGCCGAAGCTGCCAAGTCGACACCCGGCGCCATGATGGCCGTCCAGACGGATTCCGAAACCATCGCCGCCATCGTTGCAAAAGTGCCGAATGTCGTCCTCGCCAATGACAATGGCCCCAGCCAGGTCGTTCTCTCCGGCCCGGTCGATGCCATCAAGGCCGCTGAAGCCCTCTGCATCGAGCAGGGCCTGAAGGCCCGCCGCCTGTCGGTCGCGACCGCGTTCCATTCCGCCATCGTCCACGCCGCCGTCGATCCCTTTGCAGCCGAACTCGCCGCCCTGCGTCCGCGCAAGCCCAAGCTCCCGGTCTACGCCAATGCCACCGCGTCGCCCTACACGGTGAAGGTCGCCGACCTGCCCGCCGTCATCGCCGGCCAGATCGCCACCTCTGTCCGGTTCCGCGAACAGGTCGAAGCCATGTATGCCGCAGGTGCCCGTCTCTTCGTCGAAGTCGGTCCCGGCTCGATCGTCACCGGACTTGTCAAAGACGTGCTCGGCGACCGTCCCTTCCGTGCCGTCTCGCTCGACAACAAGCGCGCCAACGGCCTGACGCAATTCCTGTCAGCTGTCGGTGAACTCAGCGTTGCCGGCCAGTCGCTGGATCTCGCCGCACTCTTCGCCGATACGCCGCCGCCCGTGCCAGCTGCGCCGCCATCGAAGCACGCGGTCTACATTTCCGGCGCCAATTACGACAAGCCGTACCCGCCGAAGAATGGCGCCGCCGGCCGTGCCCCGCCAAACAT
>NZ_JBBKXE010000164.1:0-5623 GCF_037969335.1 Hyphomonas sp.
TAGTCGGTCGTGATCGTGATCTGACCGTTTTCGTCGGGCTGGTGCGCGTCGATATAGTCCTGAGGCATGCCCATCAGTGCATCGACGGATTCCAGCACGACCTTGCCCTGGATTTCGCGGAGGTTCTTGCTGAACGCGGACCTGATCTCGGCCAGTTCGGCGTTCAGGGTGCGGACCTTGTCGCGGGTTTCTTCATCCTTGTCGATGCCGGACCGGCGATAGTCTCGCAGGGTGCGGGCCAGCAGGTAAGCTTCGCGTTCATTGAGCGTGGCCGCGTCAATCGCGGCGAGACGGTCATAGATCGGTCTGGATAGGCTGAGGCGAGTCAGCACATCGGATGTGCGTTGCTGGCAAACGTCGCCCACTTCACGCAGGCTGGCATCCGGATTGGCCTCAGCCACCACGCTGGCTTCGCCATAACCAATCGAGTAGCCGAGGTTTGTGAGCGTATCGAGGAACTTGATATCGGCTGGGCCCGCGGCTGCGTCGCGTGCCTCCATGTCGGCGATCATCTTGTTCACGAGGTCGAGGGAATTGTCGCAGCGGATCGTGAAGGCGTCAGCGCTGGCGGGGGCGACAACGAGCTGCGCCATCATCGCTTTGGCTTCTGTCTCGAGCACGTTGACCGGTGCCGCGGTGGGCACTTCGGCCTTTTTTGCCGACGGTGTGCAGGCGACCGCCATCAGCGCGAGACTGGCCAGCGGCACCGCAAGTGGGAGAATTTTCATCAGGGGCATTCCTCGGCAAGAGGCGGGAGTGCCTGGACAGGGCGCCGCCAGAGTTTCAACGCCACTATGGTCCGGGCGCGCAACGTGTGTCCAGCCTTGTCCGGCAACACCGCGCGCACAAAAAAGGCGGCCCGCAGGCCGCCTGTTTCAGAATAGGGGAGGGCGGATCAACCGGCGCGGGACGCCTGGAAGATGCCGTCAATCGTTGACGCCAGTATCGCATCGAATTCCGCGTCGCTCTGCTTGGCCGAGAGCCCTTCGGTAAGGGCGCGCGAGAAGCTGGCGATCATGTTCGTGTTGCACGACAGTTTGGCGTTGGCATCGTCGCGGCTGTAACCGCCGGACAGGGCCACGACGCGCATGACGCGCGGGTGTTCGCACAAGGATTTGTACTGGTTGGCTTTTTCCGGGAGCGACAGTTTCAGCATGACCTGCTTGTCGGCGGGCATGGCATCGAGCTGTTTCGTGATCTCGGCGAGCAGGATATCTTCGGCTTCAGCCTTGTCCTTGATCGTGATCGTCACTTCCGGCTCGATGATCGGCATCAGGCCATGGCCGAGAATCTGGCGCCCGACATCGAATTGCTGGGCGACGACGGCGGCAATGCCCTTGGGGTTGGCGGCGTGGATGACCGAGCGCATCTTGGTGCCGAAGATGCCCTTGGCGACAGCGCGCTCGAGCAGGTGATCGAGTTCAGGCATCGGCTTCATCAGCTGGACGCCGTCAGCCTCGTCGGCGAGGCCCTTGTCGACTTTCAGGAAAGGAACGACGCGGCGCTTTTCCCAGAGGTATTGCGCGGTCGGAATGCCGTCGATGTCGCCATCCATGGTGCGTTCGAACAGGATCGCGCCCATGACCTTGTCGCCGGTGAAGGCCGGTGACTTGATGATACGCGCACGCATCTCGTGGATCTTGCCGAACATTTCCTCGTCGTTGGCATAATCGCTTTCCTCGACGCCATAGAGGCGGAGGGCTTTCGGCGTGGAGCCGCCCGACTGGTCAAGCGCGGCAATGAAGCCGGCTTTGTTGGCGGCCTGTTCGGCCATTGCTGCATTATCCATGATCATTACCGCGTCAAAACTCATTGTTTGGGGACCTGCTGATTGGTTTGCAGGGACTGCTTTCAAGTACCGTGCCCAAACATGGCGTCAACAGCCGTCACTGCGTGCGCCCATGATCGCGAAAATCGCTGAATTTTCGGGCGATTGCGGGCTTTGAGGCCCTTGTCGCGCGGCTAGAACACTGTAAATCGGCGTGGAAAAGGGGCGAATCCCGACAGCTGCCATTCACGGCCTCCAGGCAGCGACCAAAATGGGATCGCTATCATTCTGCCTCGCCTGCGCGATTTGCCGCAGGGTGTGCCATTTGGGGTCAGGCCTTGAGGGCGTCAACGCCGGGGAGGGGTTTGCCCTCCATCCATTCCAGGAAGGCGCCGCCGGCCGTCGAGACGAAGGTGAAATCGTCCGCGACGCCTGCATGATTGAGCGCGGCGACCGTATCACCGCCGCCAGCCACGGCGACCAGTTTGCCGGCCTTGGCGCGCGCAGCAGCAGCCTTGGCTGCGGCGACCGTGGCGGTGTCGAAAGGGGTCAGTTCGAAGGCACCGAGCGGACCGTTCCAGACCAGTGTCCTGGCTGAATCCATGGCAGCTGTGAGCGCGGCGACGGTTTGCGGGCCGGCGTCGAGGATCATCTCATCGTCTGCCACATCGTCCAGTCCGCAGGTGCGGTGGGGCGCGTTGGCGGCGAAGTCCCTGGCGACGACAAGATCGACCGGCAGGAGGATCTTGCAGCCATTCTGTTTTGCGATCGTCTCGATCTCGCGGGCTGTATCCGCCAGGTCATGCTCGCAGAGCGACTTGCCAACCGATAGGCCGCGCGCGGCGAGGAATGTGTTGGCCATGCCGCCACCAATGGCGAGCATGTCGACCTGGGTGACGAGGTTTTTCAGGAGGTCGATCTTGGAAGACACCTTGGCACCGCCGACGACGGCGAGCACGGGCTTTTCCGGATTGCCGAGGGCTTTCTCTAGCGCGTCGAGTTCTCGCTCCATCGCACAGCCAGCATAGGCAGGCAGGAGTTCAGCGAGCACGGCGGTCGAGACGTGGCGGCGGTGAGCGGCCGAGAACGCATCATTGACGTAGATGTCGCCGAGTTTCGCGATCCTCTTTGCGAGGTCCATGTCGCCGGTTTCCTCGCCGGCATGGAAGCGCGTATTCTCGAGCAGGATCACACCGGCAGGCTGCAGGTCGGCAATCGCTGCCTTCACGTGGTCACCCACGCAATCGGCGACGAAGCTGACATTCGAGCCAAGCACCTGGGCGAACGCGCCGGCGATGGGCGCAAGACTCATCTCCGCCACGCGCTTGCCCTTGGGGCGGCCAAAATGTGCCAGCAGCGCCACCTTGGCCCCCTGGGTACGCAGGGTCTGCACCGTCTCCACGGCGGAGCGCAGGCGCGTGTCATCGGTGACGAGACCCTTGTCCATCGGCACGTTGAAATCTACGCGGACGAGGGCGGTCTTGCCTTTGAGGTCGCCGGCGTCGGCGATGCGTTTGAAGTTCATCGCCTTCAGGCCCCTACAGGAATTTCGACATCACGAGCGCGGTGTCGCTCATGCGGGTCGCGAAGCCCCATTCATTGTCATACCAGGTCAGGATGGAGACGAAATTGCCGTCCATGACCTTGGTCTGATCGAGGTGGAAGATCGATGAGCGGTTGTCGTGGATGAAGTCGCAAGAGACGTTCGGCTGGTCGGTGAAGCCGAGCACGCCTTTCATCGGGCCGTCATTTGCGGCGGCGATGATTGCGGCATTGATCTCTTCCGGCGTCGTCTTCTTCTTCGAGACGAATTTCAGGTCGACGACCGAGACGTTCGGCGTCGGGACGCGGATCGAGATGCCGTCGAGCTTGCCCTTGAGTTCCGGCAGGACGAGGCCAACGGCCTTGGCGGCGCCGGTCGATGTCGGGATCATGGAGAGCGCTGCGGCGCGGGACCGGTAGAGGTCCTTGTGCATCTGGTCCAGCGATGGCTGGTCATTGGTGTAGGAGTGGATCGTGGTCATCATGCCCTTCTCGATGCCGATCAGGTCGTTGAGGACCTTGGCGACAGGCGACAGGCAGTTCGTGGTGCACGAGGCATTGGAGACGACCATGTCGTCCTTGGTGATCGTGTCGTGGTTGACGCCGAAAACGATGGTCTTGTCGGCATTGGTGGCCGGTGCAGAGACCAGGACGCGCTTGGCGCCGGCGGCAAGGTGGGCCGAGGCCTTTTCCTTGTCAGCGAAGATGCCGGTACATTCCATGGCGATGTCGATGTCGAGCTCGCGGTGCGGCAGGTCCTTCGGGTCGCGGATGGCGGTGCACAGGATCGGCTTGCCATTGATCACGATCTTGTCGCCGTCGACCTGGACGTCTGCCGGGAAGCGGCCATGGACGGAGTCGAAGCGCAGGAGGTGGGCGTTCGTGGCGACGGGGCCGAGATCATTAATCGCGACGACTTCAATGTCCTTGCGGTCATGCTCGATGATGGAGCGCAGGACGAGACGTCCGATCCGGCCAAATCCATTGATTGCAACACGTATTGCCATTTTAAAATTCTCCTCAGACGGGACAAAAACTGCGACTTTGCAGGCCCTTTACGATGCTGCGCTCCCCCCGTCCACCCGGATCGCCTGCGGTATCGGGCCACAAAACGGGACTTTGGAGGGTGCGACCATGCGGGGCCGGTTCCAATCTGAGCGGCTTGCAAGTTCCATGCAATTGCAGAGTGGACTTGAAGCGGGGCCCCTGTATTGCCTGTTGGCCTGCCATAGGGGGCCCATCCGGGTGAAACACCGACTTCCTTGCATCCTGTCATGGCGCCAGCCCGCCGGGCGTCGGCACACATGAAACCCGCAGGCCGTACGCTTGCCGATTGGGGCCTGTTCTGGCTGCTGAGCTTGGTCTGGGCGGGCGCCTACATGCTGACGCGGATGGCCGTCGATAAAGGCCATGCCGATGCGGGCCTGCCTGCCGAATGGGTGATTTCCGGCCGCCTGACGATTGGCGCCGTCGCGCTCTGGTGCGTGATGCTGGCCAGGCGCCAGAACCTGCCGCCGCTGTCCGACCGCCGCCGCTGGGCCGCGATCATGGGGATGGCGCTAGTCGGGTCGGTCATTCCCTTTTTCCTGATCACGATTGCGCAGGAGACGGTCAATTCCAGCCTGGCCGCGCTCTATACCGCCGCCGTGCCGATCTTCGTGGCCATCGGGGCCCATTTCATGTTCCGGGACGAGCGCTTGTCAGCCGGTTCGGTCGTGGGTGTCCTGATCGGCTTTGGCGGCGTGGCGCTGCTGTTCGGCCCCGAGGCGATGAAGGGGCTCGGCTCTGCCAGCGCGCTCGCCCAGTTGATGCTGGTTGGCGCAACGATGGCGTATGCGGTGTCCAGCCTGATCGCGCGGGGCGCGCCGCTGATGAGTGCCATTCCGTTCGCGACGGCCTTTGTGTCGGTCGCGGCGGTCGTCTCCTGGCCACTGGCGCTGCTGGTTACGCCTGAAGACGTGAATGCCGGGTGGGGGAACTGGCTGGCGGTTGTGGGTCTCGGTCTTGGCCCAACGGCCTTTGCGCAGGCCCTGTACATGCTGCTGATCGCGCGGACGTCGGCCACCTTCCTGTCGCTGACCGGCTATGCCATCCCCGTCGTTGCCGCCGTGCTCGGCTTCGTGTTCTTCGGCGAGCTGCAGAGCTGGCAGTCGCTTGGCGCCTTCGCGATGATTTTGGGCGGCGTCTGGCTGGCCCGCCATGGCGGCGGGGGCCGCAAGGCGGCCTAGAGACCGAGGCTTTCGAGCACGGTCTCTGTATCGGCGCCAAGGCAGGGCGGATCGAGGCGGATACTCGCCGGGCTGTCGGAAAAGG
>NZ_JBBKXE010000165.1:0-12687 GCF_037969335.1 Hyphomonas sp.
GGAGAAAAGTGGAGGCTTCTGTTGCCAGGCGCCTCCGGGCCCCGCCTAAGGAGCTGAATCCTTAGGAGTTAATTCGGTTAACTACGTACAGCTACGCTGCGAGCAGTTGACCTTCAGCAGAGTTGTCATTTGCAACTATGTTGATGTGAGCTTCTAACGGGGCTCATACGGGCGAAAGTATCGTCTTTAGACGTCCGTCGATCCTATTTCGACCCCGTCAGAAACAGGCGCTGAAGTGCCTGAACCTGCTTGTGGTGGAGTCGCCGGGTACCGCCCCCGGGTCCGAACCGCTTATTACACGTACGTTTATCGCCATAGTCCGAAGACAAGTTCAATATAGGTGACGTGGGCCTCAGATGAAAGGCCTTAAGGCTGCGCGACCGAATTTTCCCACAGCCATGTTGACAGGAAAACAGATATACATAGCATGTTATGTATATCTGGGAGCGCACCATGCCCGACATTCTTCAAGACCTTGGATACCTCGCTCTGGGCAGCCGCCTGAAGCGGCTGGCCGAACGGCTGCAGGCGGATGCGGCGCAGATTTTCGAACAGAACTGCTTTGTCACCCAGCCAAGCCACTTCCCCCTGCTCGCGGCGCTCGACCGGTATGGGCCGCTGACGGTCAGCGAGGCCGTGTCAGCCCTGGGCGTCAGCCAGCCCGCCGTCACGCGCAGCCTGGTCGGGCTCGTCGATATGGGGCTCGCCGAGACAACGGTATCGGAAACCGACCGCCGCCAGAAATCCATTTCACTCACCATGGAGGGCACCGAGGCGGTTGCCCGCATGAAGCGGGACGTCTGGCCCCATGTCGCCCGCGCGGCTGAAGAACTTGCCGCCGGACCCGATGCCAGCCTGCTGGAACAGATCGCAAGGATCGAAGCGGCGTTCGATGAAAAGTCCCTCACGGCACGCGCCAAGGACGGGCACGCCATCGTCGAATACTCCGATGATCTTGCGGGCACGTTCTATGCGATCAACGAGGAATGGATCAGCGAGATGTTCACGCTGGAACAGGCAGATCGCGAGATCCTGTCCCACCCGCGCGAGTTGGTTGTCGACAAGGGCGGGGCCGTCCTGTTTGTTTCGACCGGCGGTCTCGGCATTGTCGGCACCTGCGCCCTGATGCCGATGGGCAATGGCCGGTTCGAACTTACCAAGATGGGCGTCCTCAAATCGGCGCGCGGGCGAAAGTCAGGTGAGTTCCTGCTGGCTGCGGCGCTGGAACGCGCGCGTCAGATGGAAATGGACAGTCTCTACCTGCTGACCAATCGCAAATGCGCAGCCGCCATCCACCTCTACGAAAAGCTCGGCTTCACCCATGATCCTGACATTCTGGATTCCCACGGCAAGCGGTATGAACGCTGCGACGTTGCGATGTCGTATCCAATGGAGCACGCCCCATCACGCAAAACCGGCCCTACTGCTTGATCCGCAATTGCGTGATCGATCGTGCGATCGACTGATAAGCCGCAGTCAGCTCGTCGCCGTTTGAGGCACTGAAAGCATAGGCCGGACTCGTCGCGCAATATTCGAGAATCGTCCGCCCGTCGCCGGTCTTCTGCACGCTGCTCGGCACTTGGAAGCCAACCGTATAGACTTGGATGCTTGAGGGTGACGCCTTCATCGTGTCGCACAGGTCCTGCGCCTGGCGGAACGAGCTTTTCGCGGCCGTCGGGTGGTTGGTGTTGAAATCGCCATCCGTCATCAGGATGACCGCCTTGATGACCTGCTTGGTGTCGTAGGGCAGCGGTTCGGATTCTTCCGGCCAGATCGCAGACCAGTTGGGTGACACGAGATACCAGCCCCAGGCGAGGCCGATATGACCCGCCGTGCCGCCATTGGCTGTCAGCGCTTGCACATGGGCATTGAGGGCCGCCTTGTCGTCGGTCAGCGGCACAGGCCCGGAAGACCGGCAGCCCGCATAGCTCATGTCATAGGCGCCCCTCGACGAATTTCCGCCACCGGATTCAATTTCCTGCTGGCCGTTGCGCTTGTTGTAACTGCTGGTCGACCAGTTCCAGCGCGGATTGCCTGCACCGATCCAGCGAAGCGACTCGGGGGCGGCATCGGTCGCCGCATCACCGCCCGTGCGTTCATACACGCACGTGTCGACAATGTTCGCGTTCTCCATGGGGCGTCGCGCAGCGTTCCAGTTACCAGAACAGTTACCGCCCGGGCAGTACTCCTGTTCATAGTAGAAGAACCGTTTGCCGGTTGCGGCGTCGATCATCCGTGCGCCGTTATAGGTGTCGTAATTGCTGCGCGCGGTTGAATTGGACGCGTCCGCTGAAAGCTCCTGGCGCCGCGTCACGCTGTCGAAATAGTCGCCCGCGTTCACGGCGTTATTGTAGGTCGTGATCGCCAACCGCACATTGCCCGTCTCGGGGGCGTCATCGGGCAGCAATTCATCGAAGGCCACTTCGGCCGCCGACTTCAGCAGGCTGAGCCTGTTCTGGCTGTTCATCGAACCGGAAACGTCGAACACGAAGGCGACGTCCGCCTTGCCAATGGCATAAGTCGAAGTCGAGGCAACGCCGAAGGACATCTTCTCGAAACCCATCAGGTCGGAAATGAAGGTGGGCTGATCGCAGGAGGTCACGCCGTGAATATCCTTGTTGTCGGGATTGAACGAGACCGTCACGGGTGTGCAGACGATCTCTCCACCCTGCTCATCAACCAGCGCCGCCATGTAGCCTTTGACATCCGCTGCGACAGCCTCTTCACTGCCGCCGCTCTGGCGCAGCAACGCGCCAGCCAGCACGGCCGAATCAAGCGCGTACTGGACCTTGTTCTTCTGTCGGACCGTGAACTGGAAATCGATGGCCACACCGCCCAGCGCCAGCACCGCCGGCACGAACAGGGCGCACATGATGGCAATATTGCCGCTCTGCGACAGGTGCCAGTGTCTGAATACCTTGCCTATCTTCATCGACTTCAACCTCATGGCCATGCCCATCGGCGGGCGATCCTAGCGCGTGATGCGCAAATCCGAGATCGATTGGGCGATGGCCGTATATGCGTCCGTCAGTTCCTCGCCATTGTTCGGCGTGAACGCGTGGCCAGCGTCGGTCGCGCAATAGTCCAGGATCGTTTCGCCGCCCGGCGTTGTCGCGACATTGCCAGGCACCTGGAAGCCGACCGTGTAGATCTGTACGTCGTACGGATCTTCCTTCATCGCGTCACAGAACTCCATCGCCAGCTCGATCGAGCTTTCGGAAATGGACGGATGGGTCTGGTTAAACTCACCATCAGTCATCAGGATAATGGCTTTGGCCGTATCCGGCTCGTTCCATGGCCATGGATGGGAGACCGACGGCCAGAGTGAATTCCAGCTCGGCGAGATCAGGTACCAGCCCCACGCAATGCCGAGATGCCCGGCAGTGCCTCCGCCCGCGTGCAGGTCGTCGACATATTCCTTCAACGCCGCCTTGTCTTCGGTTAGCGGCATGGGCGAAGAATTCTCGCATTGCGCGGGCGTCAGGGTAAAGGCGCCCCTGGACGAGTTGGCACCACCAGATTCGATTTCGTAGGCGCCATTTTTCTTGTTGTAGTAGCTCGTATTCCAGTTCCACAAAGGATTGCCCGCAATCATGGAATTGTCGGCACCTGTTCCGCCCACCTCATCGGTGACCGCATTCACGCCAACCCGCTCGGAGACGCAGGTATTGTCGCCGATATTCGTCTCGAACCAGCGCCGCTTCGGCGTGATGGTCCAATTGTTGCTATAAGAGCAATTATAGTTGCAACTGGCCTGCTCATAATAGAAGAACCGCTTGCCGCTCGACTGGTCTATCAGCACACGGTTGTTATAGGCATCGTATCGGGATTCTGCCGAATTGCTGCCAGACGCCGCGTCGGTGCCGAGCGTGATCTTTCGCGTCACGTCCTCGAAATATTCGCCTGCATTGACGTTCGCATTGTATGTCGTGAGTGCAATCCGGACCGTTCCGTCGAGTTCGCGGCCTTCGGGCAGCAATTCGTCAAATGCGACTTTTGCCGATGTCTTGAGATTGTCCAGCCGGCTGTTGGAATTCATTGAGCCCGAAACGTCGAAAATGAACGCGACATCGACATTGCCGATGCCATACGTCGTGCCGGAGCGAACCTTGAAGTACAGCTTGTCGCGGTGCAGCAGCTGGGTCAGCGTCGTCACCTGAGCGCACAGGATTTCGACCTCGATGTTTTGCGTCCCGTCGAGGAATGTGAGTTCCGGGTCCGTGCAACTCAGGCCATTGCCCTGCACTCCCACGAGCGCGTCAACGTAATTACCCACAAGCGTAATGATCTCTGCCTCGGAACTGCCAGCCTGCATTGCCTTGGAGCCCGCGATCACCGCACTGTCGATGACAGCCTGGATTTTGCCCTTCTCGGTCAACGTCCTCTGCACATCGATCGCGATGCCGGCGATACTCAGGATCGGCAGGATGGCGAGTGCTGCGATGACTGCAACATTCGCGCGCGTGTCCCCGCCATAGCGGCTGGCAAATCCGTAGTGCGAACTACTGGGCATGATATTCGCCTCATCAACGATCATTCGGGTGGGTCCCAAACGCGATGATGAACGATATTGCTTTTTTCGTCGTTAGGCTGGCGCCCCGAGTTCGCGTGATTGCAGCAAGACGCGATTAACCAGACATCGGCGTCTTGTCAGCGGACTGGAGGCACCTTTTTCCCTAATAGGTGATGCGCAGGTCGGAGATCGACTTGGCGATCATCGTGTAGGCGTCCTTCAACTGCTGGCCGTTCTCGGGCTTGAACGCATGGGCCGCACTCGTGGCACAATAGTTCAGGATGTCCTGGCCTTCCTTGGGCGCCTGGAACGCCACGGTATAGATGACGACGTGCTCCACCTTGACGGCATCGCAGAGCTTCTTGGCCTGCTCGAACGAATTGCCCTGCCCACTCGAGAAGTACGAGTTGAACTCGCCGTCTGTCATCAGGATCATGGCCTTGGCGGAATCCGGCTCGTCATAGTCCAGCGGCTTGGACGCCACCGGCCAGATGCCATCCCACTCCGGATCGATCAGGTACCAGCCCCAGGCCACGCCCATATGGCCAGCCGTACCGCCAAAATCGTTCAGGCCGTTGACATAGGCTTTCAGGGTCGTCCGGTTATCCGTCAACGGAAGTGGGCCGATGCTGTTGCAAGTTTCCTCGCTCCATTTCTCGGTCGATTCGTTGAACTTCGCTTCGGCAGCCTCCAGCCATGCGTTCGCGCCTGGTTTTACATCCGTGAACGCCTGGGCGCCGATGCGCTCCTTGACGCAATTGTTGGTGATCGTTTTCGTGGCCACCATTGGCGTGTAGACATCCTTGTACGTCTTGCACTTGCCGTTACTCTTGTAAGCGATACAGACTTGCGTGGTCTTGGTATAGTTGACCGTATAGGTCCGCGTCGCGTTCTTGTTCGTCACGGCCTTGAAGTAGCTGCCGGCATTGACCATCGAGTCATAGCTGGTCATGGCAAGGCGCACATCATCCAGCTTCGCCGTGTCGTATGACGTCGGCAGCAGTGCGTCGATCGCGTCCTTGGCCGCGATCTTCAGGTCGGCCATCTTGCCGCTACTTCCCATCGACCCCGAAACGTCGAACACGAAGGCCACATCGACCTTGCCGATACCGTAAGTCGAGCCGGAACGGACGCGGAAGTCCATCTTCCGCTGGCCGATCACGTTCGATAATGTCGTCGGCTGGGAACAGAAGATCGATGCATTGATGTCTTGTGCGTCGTCCTTGTATTCAAGCGCGACGCCCGTGCAGTCGAGGCTTGCGCTCTGCTGCTTCAGCAGGGCGGTGACATAGGCGTCGACGTCTTTCGCGACGTCCTCGCGGCTGACGCCTTCCTGCATGGACCGTGCACCGAAAATCACGGCGCTGTCGATGACAGCCTGGACCTTGTTCTTCTGGGTCAGCGTCATCTGGGTGTCGATGGCCACGCCAGCGATCGCCAGGATCGGGATCAGCGCCAGGGCAAAGATAATGGCGATATTGCCGCCGGTATCGGCACGCCAACGAATAAAACGAAAATTCACAACAGCGCGCTTCAACTTTGTCTCCAGTTCAGAACAAAACGCTATGCCAATAAATATATGTCATGGGGTTCACCTCGATCTCCGCCGCTCTAGTAGGTGATACGAAGATCAGAGATGGATTGGGCAATCATCGTGTAGGCATCCTTCAGCTGCTGGCCATCTTCCGGATTGAAGGCATGGTCGGCACTGGTCGCACAATAGTTCAGGATTTCCTGGCCCTGCGATGGCGCTTGGAACGCCACAGTGTAGATGACGATATGCTCGGCCTTTGCGGCGTCACACATCTTCTTGGCCTGCTCGAACGAATTGCCCTGCCCACTCGAGAAGTAGGAGTTGAACTCACCATCGGTCATCATGATGATCGCCTTGGCCGCGTCGGGCTCGTCATAGGGCAACGGCTTGGACGCAGACGGCCACACTGAATCCCATTTGGGATCGATCAGGTACCAGCCCCAGGCGACGCCCATATGGCCGGCGGTCATGCTGAAATCGTCGAGATCGTTGACATAGGCCTTGAGGCTTCCCCGATTGTCCGTCAACGGAAGCGGGCCGATATCGTTGCAGGTTTCCTCTGACCAGCGGTCTCTGGACTCATCATAG
Organism: Hyphomonas sp.; assembly: GCF_037969335.1. Lineage (GTDB taxonomy): Bacteria > Pseudomonadota > Alphaproteobacteria > Caulobacterales > Hyphomonadaceae > Hyphomonas. The sequence continues at coordinate 6,636 of NZ_JBBKXE010000165.1, forward strand.
TATGCTTCGGCAGCTTCGAGCCATGCACTCGGGCCCGGATCCTCATCCGTGAAGGCATCGGATCCGACGCGCTCCTTGACGCACGTATTGTTGACGGTCTTACTCGTCACAGCAGGCGTCGTTTCCGTCTTGTACTTCTTGCACTTGCCATTTCTTTTGTACTTCGTGCAGACTTTGGTCTCTTTATTGTAGTTGGCGGTGTATGTACGCAGCGGATTTTCATTTGTGACCGCTTTGAAATAGGAACCGGCATTGACCATCGTGTCATAGCTGGTCATCGCGAGACGCACGTCGTCGGACTTGCTGGTATCATAAGCGGTCGGCAACAATGTATCGACAGCCTCAAGGGCAGCGACCTTCAGGTCGCTCATCTTGCCACTGCTACCCATCGAGCCGGAGACGTCGAACACGAAGGCGACCTCGACCTTGCCAATGCCGTAGGTCGAGCCGGAAGCGACGCGGAAATCCATTGTCCGTTGGCCGAACAGGTTCGACAGCGTTGTTGGCTGCGAACAGAAGATCGATGCATTGATGTCCTGGGAATCATCCTCGTATTCGAGGGAAATGCCTGCGCAGTCGAGCGAAGCGCTTTGCTGTTTCAGCAGGGCCTTCACATAGGCATTGACGTCCTTGGCCACTTCCGTCCGGCTTGCGCCATCCTGCATGGCGCGCGCACCGAAGATCACGGCGCTGTCAACGACCGCCTGGACCTTATTCTTCTGGGTCAGCGTCATCTGCGTATCGATGGCGACACCGACAATCGACAGGATCGGAATAACAGACAGCGCAAAGATGATTGCGGCATTGCCGCGCGTATCAGCACGCCAGCGATTGGTCAGGCCTTTGACAAGATTTTTCATCGTGTTGTACCTCCCCTTTGGATTGGTTGTGGATACAGCCACCATATATTTCATAAGATTCATTCAATTTGGTTCGAGCATGCGCGGAAAATTGGTCACTGCTGACAAGTTTGTGTTAATGGTTCTGGCCAACGAATCGCGCAAACGAGGCCCTCATGAGACAGTATCTTGACCTCCTGTCAGACATTCTGGAGCACGGTTCCGAGCGGTCAGATCGTACTGGAACCGGCACAAAGGCCGTGTTTGGACGCCAGCTGCGCTTTGATTTGGCTGACGGTTTCCCGATGGTCACGACCAAGAAACTGCACCTGCGCTCAATCATCATCGAGCTGCTCTGGTTTCTCAAAGGTGATACGAATGTCCGTTACCTCAAGGATAATGGCGTCTCGATCTGGGATGACTGGGCCGATGAAAACGGCGACCTCGGGCCCGTCTATGGTAAACAATGGCGCAGCTGGGCGGCGCCGGACGGCCGCGTGATCGACCAGGTCCAGTGGGTCCTCGATGAAATCCGCACCAATCCGAATTCCCGCCGCCTCATCGTCTCGGCCTGGAACCCGGCCGACGTGAATGACATGGCCCTGCCGCCCTGCCACTGCCTGTTCCAGTTCAATGTCATGGACGGCAAGCTCAACTGCCAGCTTTACCAGCGCTCAGCCGACATCTTCCTCGGCGTGCCGTTCAACATCGCGTCCTATGCCCTGTTAACGCTGATGATGGCCCGCGCGACAGGTCTCCAGGCGGGTGAATTCGTCCACACGTTCGGCGATGCCCACCTTTATATGAACCATATCGATCAGGCGCAGCTGCAACTGACCCGCGAGCCCCGCCCCCTGCCGACGATCACGCTCAATCCCGACAAGACCGACCTGTTCGGCTGGGCATACGAGGATTTCAAGGTCGAGAATTATACGCCTCACGCCCATATCAAGGCGCCGGTCGCGGTCTAGCCCCGCTAGAACAGGAAACGGATACCCGCGCGGATGTTGCGTCCGGGCATCGGCACACTGTCCTTGAGGACAGATGTCGCTGTGCGCACTTCCGCATCACCGATATTCCGCGCCTCGATGAACAGTTTGGTGCCCTCGCGGCCTGCCCCATAGCGCGCAATGTCGAGATCGGCATGCAGGTCGGCGGTGACATAGCCATCGGTCGGCAACAGGCCCGCGCCGGGCGAATCCTGATCGCCGGCCCAGGTCAGCTTCGCCCCTAGCGCAAGCGCGCCCCAGTCGGCTTCTGCCCCGGCATTCAGTGTCACCGGCGGCACATAGGGCACGTCGCTGCCATCATCGAATTCGGCGTTCACAAGATCCACCCCGGCATCGAATTTCCAGTCGGCCTCGAGCGGGCCGTCGAGCAGCTGGTATTCGGCAAAGGCCTCACCACCTGTGAACTGCGCGTCCTGCTGGCGAAATGCGAAGACCGGCAGGTCGTCAAGTTCCGCGCCGGTGGCCGCCAGATAGATGAAGTCGGAGAAATCAGTCAGGAACAGGTTCACCCCGAAACTCATCGTGTCGTTTTCCCAGCGCGCCGTGCCTTCCAGGTTCAGGCCGCGCTCCTTGCCAAGCGTCCTGTCGCCGACCTCGTATTGTTCCGTGGCGAGGTGGGGTCCGTCGGCAAACAGCTCACTCTGGTTGGGCGCCCGCTCGGCCCAGGAGGCCTGTGCCCCAAGGAACCATCCCGACGCCCAGTGCTGGTGAATACCCGCCGACCCGCTGAACAGGTCGAAGCTCACCTTGCCCGCGTTCTCATTGTCGAGATCGGCCTGCTCTGCGCGGATACCGCCCTCGATGCCAAGGCCGCTGTCAAAGTCGTGGGTTTCATACAGGAAAACGCCGAGGCTCGTCGTATCGGTCGGCGTGATGAACGCCTCATCGCCGATGGCATCAAGTGAACTGTCGGCATACTGGATACCCACCTCGCCTTCCAGCGGGCCCAGCACGTGCCCCGCCTCGATACGCCCTTCAAAGCCATTGGTCTTGAAGATGGTGCCCGGCTCGCCAGGGGCCTCGAACTCGGTATGTTCATAGTCTGCGACCGACCCGGCCGCCGTGATCTTGGTGAGGAAACCATTGTCCACGTTCAGGCCACCACGGATATCGTAACGCGTCTGCGTGAGATCAATAAAAGCAGTCTCTTCCAGCGGCAGGCCGTATTGCGAGCTCTGCTGGCGCACGGCGCCGCCAAGGAATCCCATGTCGCCGATCCAGGACAGGCCGCCCGCCACGGAATTTGTCTGCACGAACGAGTTAGGCAACTCGCCGTCCGGCCCGGCCGGGTCACCGGTCTCGGCACGCAATCGGTCCGACTGGGCCGGAACCGGTATGTCGTAATTGCCAAAGTCGCGGGTCGAGGCCGTCAGCGTTACCACGATCGGCCCATTGACCGCCTGGACCCGCGCGCCGCCCTCGGTGCCGTCATTGACACTGTTGGTTGCAGCGTAGGCTTCGCCGGCAAATGGACGCTTCGGCAGGTCTTCCATGATCAGGCCGTCAATCACGTTGACCACGCCGCCAATCGCCTGCCCGCCATAGACCAGGGCGGCCGGGCCGCGCAGGATCTCGACCTTTTGCGCATCAATACCGTCAGCAGCCACCTGGTGATCCGGGCTCGCGGCCGACACGTCGATCACGCCGATCCCATTGGTCAGCACCTGCACGCGTTCGGCGCCGAGGCCGCGCAGGATAGGCCGGCTTGCCCCCTGCCCGAATGCGGTTGAGGCGACGCCCGGCTGGCGGTCCAGCGTATCGCCCAGCGTCGAGGCGAGCGCTTCGACAATTTCCTTGCGGTCGAGCGCAGCGACATTGCTGACCAGTTCGCCTGCGGTCCGTTGTGGCCCGGGCAAGGTGACGATGACCGTTTGTTCAATGCGGACTTCGTCCTCGGCTTGATCCTGGGCGTGGGCCATTCCGGCAATGAGCGGCGCGACCGCCACGGCAGCGAGCAGATACTTCATGGGAGGAAACCTGTTTGTGTTATAAGATAACGTACAGCTCTTTTATCGTTGGCCCGCAGCCTGTCAATTGCCCAAAGCGCCGAATTGACGCAAATTTCCTCCCCGACGGCACATAGTCGTCATGTTCTGGGAGGGAACCTCATGAAAATTTTGGTCGCCGAGCTTGTCGGCACACTCACCCTGGTCCTGTTTGGCTGTGGTGCCGCCGTCCTTGCCGGAGAGCATGTCGGGCAACTCGGCATCGCTTTCGCCTTTGGCCTCGCGATCGTGGCCATGGCCTATGGCATCGGTCCGATATCAGGCTGTCACGTCAATCCGGCCGTCAGTTTCGGCGCCTTTGTCGCCGGGCGCATGGATGGCAAGACCATGCTGACCTATTGGGTCGCCCAATTCATCGGCGCCACGATCGGCGCCGGCATTCTCTTCCTCATTGCCAGCGGCAAGGCGGACTATGATGTCGCCATCAACGGGCTTGGCCAGAATGGCTGGGGTTCGGGATATCTCGGCGAATACACCCTCGCCGCCGCGATTGTCTTCGAGATCGTCGCGACCTTCCTGTTCCTGGTCGTGATCCTCGGATCAACGCAGGTCGGTGCCCCGACCGCCATGGCAGGCCTGTCGATCGGCCTGACGCTGACGGCGATCCACATTGTCGGCATCCAGGTGACCGGCGTATCCGTCAATCCGGCGCGCAGTTTCGGTCCGGCGTTGTTTGTCGGCGGCCACGCGATGTCACAGCTCTGGCTGTTCCTCGTCGCGCCTCTGGTTGGCGCAGGCCTCGCAGGCATGAAGTGCCGGATAGGCCTTCTCGACCAGGACGCCGCCTAGCGGTTCAGGCCTCGGCCGGGTCAACCAGGCCGAGGTCTTCCCGCCGCCGCATGATCATTGATACCGCGACGGCGCCCACCATCTTGCCAATCACGAACACAACCCAATTGGCGACATGTAGCGAATTGCCCGGCTCGGCGCCGAACTCGATCTGCTTGGCGAGGTCGGCGCCGTAAAGGAACACGGTCGTGTCAACGGGCGCGGCCAGCGCGCTCGACAACAGAATCCGCGTCGACAGCCGGTACTTCGTGAACGTGAACATCAGCCAGTCGACGCCTTCGGAAATTGCGAAGGCAATGCCGCTCGCCAGCGCGATGACCGGCCATGCATAATAGAACGACCAGGCCACGGCCATTGCCATGACCGCCAGCACGCGGTGGCCCATCTCGCGTTGTACGAAATCGCGGATCACGAAAACCATGCCGGTCACGATCGTCATCGGGTGCAGGGAAATCCCCTGGGTCCATGCCGCGCTTTTCTCGACAATCTGGATTTCCGGAATCACACCGAACGACCAGTTCAGAAAAGGTATCAAAGCGACATACATGAGGGCCCACGCGCGGCCCTTGAGCAGGTAGATCGCGGTGAATGTCAGCGCTAACGCAACTATGACCTGAATGAACTGACCGGGATTACCATTGGTAATGATTGAAATAAATGAATTGATCACGCCTGAGCCCCATGCTGCGTTTCCTCACGCATAGCTGACAAATCCAGTTGCTTCGACCCCAAAACAATTGTTCCACATGCTTAACAAAGTCAGGCAGAAAACGCCTCGCATTCACGAACACCAGAAGGGTCGCGCCTCCGATTATGTATAATGATGTGAAACTCAGCCTCATCGTTGCCCGTGGCCGCAACAATGTCATCGGCGTCGCCGGGCAATTGCCGTGGCGCCTGAAGAGCGACCTGATGTTTTTCAAGAAAGTCACGCTGGGCAACCCGATCATCATGGGTCGCAAGACTTGGGAAAGCCTGCCCAAGCGCCCGCTGCCCGACCGCGAAAATATCGTCATGACCCGCGACTGGACGTATGACGCGCCCGGCGCGCGGGTCTATTCCAGCTTCTTGCCTGCCGTGAACGCTGCCAAGGCCATCGCCGCACGTGAAGGCAAGCGCGAAGTCTTCGTGATCGGCGGCGAAGCGATCTACCAGCTCGCCTTGCCACTGGCTGACCGGATCTATGTCACCGATGTCGATGCCGCACCGGACGGCGACGCCCACTTCCCGGCGCTCGCCGAAACTGAGTGGCACGAAGCGGCGGCCGAGCATTTCGCGATCAGCGAAGGCAACGATCACGCCTTCACCATCCGCAAGCTTGAACGGGTCCACGCTTCCACCCCGGCGAGCACGGACGCCTGACACCCGGGCCACCCCCGTCCCACACCCTCACCCCACCGGTTCACTC
>NZ_JBBKXE010000166.1:0-7281 GCF_037969335.1 Hyphomonas sp.
GACTTGTCCCAAGCGATGTCATTGATGTGCACCATGCCGTCGAGGTCGGGGCCGAGGCCCACGAACAGGCCGAACTCGGTGATGCCACGGACTTCGCCTTCGATTTCGGAACCGACCGGGTTGTCGGCGACGAATGCGGTCCATGGATTGTCCATGGTCTGCTTGAGGCCGAGCGAGATGCGGCGCTTGTCGCTGTCGACATCCAGGACTTCCACGTCAACTTCCTGTGTCGTGGACAGGATCTTGCCGGGATGCACGTTCTTCTTGGTCCAGCTCATTTCGGAGACGTGGATCAGGCCTTCGACGCCGTCTTCCAGTTCCACGAATGCACCATAGTCGGTGATGTTGGTGACCTGGCCCTTGAGGCGGGCGCCGACCGGATAACGCGAGTCGATGCCGTCCCATGGGTCGGAACCGAGTTGCTTCATGCCGAGCGAGATACGCTGGGTTTCTGGGTTGATCTTGACGATCTGCACTTCGACTTCCTGGCCGACTTCAACAACCTGCGACGGGTGGTTGATGCGCTTCCAGCTCATGTCGGTGACGTGCAGCAGGCCATCGATGCCGCCGAGGTCCACGAACGCACCGTAATCGGTGATGTTCTTGACGATACCCTTGCGGACGTCGCCTTCTTTCATGTCCGAGACGATCTCGGCACGCTGTTCAGCACGGCTCTCTTCAAGGATGGCGCGGCGCGAGACAACGATGTTGCCACGGGTGCGGTCGAGCTTGAGGATCGCGAATGGCTGGATCTCGCCCATGAGCGGACCCACGTCGCGGACCGGGCGGATGTCCACCTGGCTGCCGGGAAGGAAGGCGTTGACGCCGCCGAGGTCGACCGTGAAGCCACCTTTGACGCGTCCGGAAATAGCGCCTTTGACGGGCTCTTCCTTGGCAAAGCTGCGCTCGAGCTTGATCCAGCGCTCTTCGCGGCGGGCCTTGTCGCGCGAGAGGACGGCGTCGCCGAGAGCATTCTCGATCCGGTCGAGATACACGTCGATGATGTCGCCGGGCTTGGGCTGCTCATCTTCGAGTGCGAATTCTTTTGTCGGGATACGGCCTTCGGTCTTGAGGCCAATATCGACGAGAACGTTTTCGTTCTCGATGCGAATGACGGTGGCCGGAATTACCTGGCCTTCCTGCATTGCGCCCGCGGCAGCGGACGATTCGAACATTGCCGCGAAATCGTCGGTTGATGGGTTCATCTTTTCAGTCATTTGGTCTCCGGGGACGGGGCGAACGGTTCAAGGCGGGCTTGCACCATTGCAGCCCGCGTCGGAACGACCCGTTAGAGTGGTCTGTCATCTTCAGAGCGGTACCATCTGTTTGGATTTGAGCCCTTGTGAGGCCCTTCAGACGGTCTTTCCACGAGCGAGAACGGCCTCAACGGCTGCAATCGCCTTCTCCACTGCGGCGTCTATAGTCAGATCAGTCGTATCTATCAAGACCGCATCTGTTGCGATCGTGGCCGGGGCATCCTTGCGCGACTGGTCGCGTTCATCACGGATACGCAGCTGCTTGACGACCTCTTCAAGCGTGATGGCCTGCCCGTAGCCGAGATATTCCCGCCAGCGCCGGTAGCCGCGCTGTTCGACATTGGCGTCGACCCAGAGCTTCACATCGGCGTCGGGCGCGATCACCGTGCCGATATCGCGTCCGTCGAGCAGGGCGCCAGAGGCCTGAATGGCAAAGGCGCGCTGCAGGTCAAACAGGGCCTGGCGGACTTCGGGGATCACGGCGACCTTGCTGGCCGCCTTGCCGGCTTCGCCGGTGCGCAGCTCGGCTTCATCGAAATGGGTCAGGTCCAGGCGGGCGGCGATGGTCGCAAGCCTGGCGGCATCATCCAGTGCGACGCCCTGTTTGATCGCGGCAACGGCCGTGGCGCGGTAGAGGCGCCCGGTGTCCATATGCGGCAGGCCATAGCGCGCCGCGAGGCGTTTCGCGATCGTGCCTTTACCTGAGGCCGTGGTTCCGTCGATGGCGATGATCATGACCGCGGGAAGTGAGCGAAGGCCCCGGTATTGTCAAGCAGGTGCGACGCCGGGTGGGGCGCTTGGCGGTCGATGGCGGGTTTTCGGGCGTGGGGGGGCCGGTTCAGGCTGATTCCTGGACGAAGCCCTTCCACGTCTTCATGTAACTGACGAAAGCGTCGCCAAGCCCTTCCTGACGAAGATGTTCCTCTGGCACGGGCAGGGCGATGGGCGTAAAATCCGGATCGGCTTCGAGCTTTTTCGGGAAATCGTGATGGAGGATTGCGCTGCGACCGATGACGACGAAATCCAGCCCATCATCCAGCGCTTTCTGGCAGGCGGCGCCTGTCGTCAGCTTGCCGGCTGCGCCGAGGCGGCAGTCCCCTCGCGGCAGGTCGGTGAACCAGCCGAGCAGGCTGCGCGACTGGTGAGCTTCGTCCACCGGCAATTTGAACGCGTCCCACAGCGACATGTCGAGATAGTCGAGCTTGCCGGACACCATGAGTTCTCCGGCGAGACGGCGGATTTCCATGAGGTCCATCCCGAACCGCTCTGGCGAGAGTCGCACGCCAAGCGAGAAGTCCTTGCCGCATTCGGCACGCACCGCATCGACCATCTCCTTCAGGAATTTCACGCGGTTCTCATAAGGCCCGCCATATTCGTCGTCACGCTGGTTCACTTCCGCGCTGAGGAACTGGCCGATCAGGTAGCCATGCGCTCCATGCAATTCGACGCCATGGAAGCCTGCCGTCTCGGCGCGCTTAGCGCCAGCGACGAAGGCATCGAACGAGCGCCTGACTTCGTCGCCGGACATTGCGCGCGCCCCGAATTCGGTATTCTCGGACGGGCAATGTGGCGTTTCGCCGATCAGCTCTTTCGGCGAGCGCATGCCAGCATGGTGTAGCTGGACGACGGAATGGCTGCCGGTCTTGTTGATAGCCTCGGCGAGGCGGGACAGTCCGGGCAAGTGCTTGTCATCGAAGATGCCGAGCTGGCCAGGAAAGCCCTGGCCGACCGCTTGGACATGGGCCGCGCAGGTCATGGTCAGGCCGAAGCCGCCTTCGGCCCGCATCGTGAGCCATCGGAACTCGTCGTCACTGAGCGTACCGTCCGCGTGGCTCTGCGAATTCGTGAGCGGCGCCAGCATGAAGCGATTTTTCATGGCCGGGCCATGGGCGAGCGGGAGAGGAGAATGAAGTGATGTCATTCCCCGACAATCGCGTCGCCAGTGTCGCCGTCAAGTTTGCCGCAAGGGAAGTTCAGCCTTCGGAGATATTCGCGCCGAGTGTGGCCATGTGGGCGAGGAAGTCCGGATAGCTTGTCGCGATCATGGACACGTCATCGACGCTGACCGGCTTTTGCGAGGCGGTACCCATGATGAGGGCGCTCATGGCGATGCGGTGATCGTGGCGGGTTTCGACCAGGCCGCCGCCGGGCGGCGGGCCGCCGCAACCCTGGACCGCGAAACCGTCCTCGCGCTCCTCGGCCTCGACGCCATTGGCGCGCAGCATGTCGACCACAGCTTTCACCCGGTCGGTTTCCTTGACGCGCAATTCCTCGGCGCCGGTGACGATTGTCGTGCCGGTGGCGAAGGCCGCGAGCACGGCGAGGATCGGGAATTCATCGATCATGGCCGGCACCAGCCGTTCCGGCACGGACCGGCCGATCAGGGCGGCGCTGCCGGACTGGATGTCGATCAGGCGTTCGCCTGCGGCCTCGTCAGTGTCTTCCGCGCCGAGGCGTGCGCCCATCAGTTCAGCCATGTCGAAGAAGCCGGACCGGGTCGGGTTGGACATCACGCCCTCGACCATGACATTGCCGTCCGGTGAAATCAGTCCCGCCGCGATCAGGAAAGCGGCAGACGAAGGGTCGCCCGGGATAGCAGCCTCAATGGCCGACAGGCGCTGCCCGCCGACCAGCGAAATCGTGCGGGCCTGCCCGGCGCCGCGCGTGACGCCAATTTCGACGCCGAAGCCGCGCAGCATGCGCTCGGTATGGTCGCGCGTCGGCTTGGCCTCTTCGACAATCGTCGTGCCATGCGCATTGAGGCCGGCCAGCAGGACGGCGGACTTGACCTGCGCCGAGGCCTGCGGCGGCGCATAGGTGATGGCCTTGAGGGCGGGCGTGCCGGTCAGGCGGAAGGGGAGGCGACCATCGGGCTTGGCCGTATCGGTCAGGCCCATCAGGCGCAGCGGGGCGAGGATGCGGTTCATCGGCCGGGCGCTGAGGCTGGCATCGCCGCAGAGTTCGGCGCTGAGCTCATAACCGGCCATCAGGCCCATCATCAGGCGCGATCCGGTACCGGAATTGCCGAAGTCGAGCGGGGCGGCGGGCGAAGTGAGGCCGCTATTCCCGGTGCCGGTGACCTGCCATTGGCCGGCCCCCGTTTGCGTGACGGTGGCGCCGAGCGCGGCCATGGCGGCGCCGGTGCGCAGGACATCGTCCCCTTCGAGCAGGCCGGAGAAGTGGCTGGTACCGCTGGCGATCCCGCCCATGATGAGGGCGCGGTGGCTGCAGGATTTGTCGCCCGGGGCGCGGATAATGCCCTGCAGGCGGCTGACGGGGCGGCTGGTCCAGACCATGGGAAGATTCCGATTGCACTGTTCTTACATGAATTCGGGCTTTGACAGCGCGCGGCGTTCATGGCAAGCGCCCGCCCAGACCAAAATCAATGAAACTCCGGAGGGAGCCGCCCCGTGTCGAAAGACAAACTCGGAACCAAGCAAGTCTGCCCAGACTGCGAAGCCCGCTTTTACGACCTCCACAAACGCCCCGCTGTTTGCCCCAAATGCGGTAATGAATTCGATCCTGAGGACGAGGTCATCAAGACCACGATCACGAAGGTGAAGGCAAAAGCTGCCCGCGCCGCCGTCAAGTCCGACGATGACGACGATGATGACGAAGACGACGAGGACGTTGCCGCCAAGGGCAAGGGCGGCGATGACGACGACGAAGACGAAGTCGACGACGAGGAAGATGCCAAGGAACTCGGCGGCGAAGCAGCCGAAGTGATCCTTGAAGGCGCGTCCGAGGACGACGAGGAAGAGACGACCGGCTCGAAAGTGCCGGCCGGCTTCACCGAGGAAGGCGTCGACGATGACGACGACGATGATGCTGTTCTCGCTGATGACGATGATGATGCGTTCAGCGTCGATGACGACGATGATGACGATGATCCGCTCGTGCTCGACGAGGATGAAGATTAGGGCTTGAAAGGCGCGCCCGGCGCGTCTACTTCTCGCCCTTCCCAGAATGGGGCCATAGCTCAGTTGGGAGAGCGCTTGCATGGCATGCAAGAGGTCGTCGGTTCGATTCCGTCTGGCTCCACCATTCTTTCTTGATTCAGCAGGTTCCGTATCGGCGCTTTGCGCCTCACATGAACCGGGCTCAGGGCTGTTCCGGCAGGTTTCGTGTCGCGGCTTTGCCGCTCGCACGAACCGGTATTCGGCCTGTTTCCGCAATTGCATGACGGGCGTGTTAACCGTGCAATGCGCTGGCTTGCCGTCACTTATTTGTGAACACTATCTCACTTCCGCCACATCCCGGCGCTTGAAGCGGCCATATTGCTCCCCCATCTTGAACCTGAACGAAGGGTCCGCCTCTTGACGGCACAGTCACCGGCTCTTGGCGTTCGGTATCTGTCTTGTGACGGAAAGGATTGGAATGATGACGACTGAACTGAGAACAAACCCGTTTGAAAGCGACGCCTTCGTCTACATCCGCCACCTGGATGCGGACGAATTGCAGAGCCTTCTGCCCGCAAATGAAGTCAACCAGATCAATGATCCGGATGAACTCTTTGTGGTCCTGTCAGCCGACGGCGTACGCCTCGCGGTTGTTGAAGGCCGCGAAGCCGCCTTTGCTGCAGCGCTTGCAAATGACCTGAAGCCGCTCAGCGTACACTGACGCCGGCTTAACCACCCCTTGCTTTTCCCCGGTTTGAAGTTGACACTTGTGTCATAAAATAAACCGGGGAGGACACGGCAATGAAATATCATGGAACCTGGACTGCGGCTGCGGCCCTGCTGGCGCTGGTGGCGTGCAGCCCGAAACCTGCGCCCGAGACCAAGGCTGAAGCGCCTGCGCTGCCGGCTGTCGTGTCTGCCGAAGGCGACTTTGCCACCAATCTCCAGACTGCGCTCATCGAAGCCAAGCCGGGTGATACGGTCCGGCTGCCCGAAGGTGTGTTCAACCTGACCACGGGCCTGTCGCTGGATGTTGACGGCGTAACGGTTCTGGGCGCCGGTCAGGACAAGACCATTCTCGATTTTGCCGGGCAGACCGGCGCGGGCGAAGGCCTGCTGGTGACCTCCGACAATGTGACCCTGATGGCGTTCGGCATTCGCGACACCAAGGGCGACGGGATCAAGTCCAAGGGCGCTGACGGCATTGTCTATCGCGACATCACGGTCGACTGGTCAGGCGAGCCTGACGAAGGCAATGGCGCCTATGGCGTCTATCCCGTGGAATCGCGCAACGTGCTGGTCGAGAACGTGACCGTGCGCGGGGCCTCCGATGCCGGGATCTATGTCGGCCAGTCGGAAAACATCATCGTGCGCAATTCGCTGGCCGAGTTCAACGTGGCGGGCATCGAGATCGAGAACTCGAACAATGCCGACGTCTACGGCAATATTGCCCGCGACAATACGGGCGGCATCCTTGTGTTCGACCTGCCTGACCTGCCGGTCATCGGCGGACATTCGACGCGGATTTTCAACAACCAGATCGTGCACAACAATACGCGCAATTTTGCGCCCGCGGGGAATATCGTTGCGGGCGTGCCATCGGGCACGGGCGTGATCATCCTGGCCAATCGCGACGTGCACGTGTTCGACAATGAATTTGCCGACAATCGTTCGGCGCATGTCCTGCTCACGGCCTATACCGAGCCGTTCACGGATGAGCGCTACAATCCGCTGCCGCGCGATATTGTGGTGCGTAACAATCGCTGGTCGGGCGGCGGCACCGCCCCGCAAGGCATGCTGGCGCCGCTGGCAGAAGCGCTGGGCGGCGCGCTGCCCGCGATCGTCAGCGATGGCGTGACGCACTGGCCGGGCGCAGAGGCACAGACGGTGAATATCGTGATCGATGAGGCGCCTGAAGTGGGTTTCGTCAGTCTCGGCGTCGGGGCGTATCCGATCAATCCGGAGACGCTGGCGCCCAGCATGGACCGTCCGCAAGGGACGCCGGTCACCGAACCGGCCGCCGTGGTCCTGCCGCAGGATGCTGAATAGGACGTCGAGGCGATGATGCGACTGGCCGGCCTTGTATCCGCCTTCCTGTTGCTGGCGGGCTGCAGCGCGCGGGGCGG
>NZ_JBBKXE010000167.1:0-2788 GCF_037969335.1 Hyphomonas sp.
GGTGATAGGTGCCCCAGGCGCCGAAGCCCGGCATGCTTATCTGCCGGGCCATATCGAGCAAGCCGGCGGCAAGGGCCGGCGCATATGTCGGACAGCCAATCTGGTCCGATACGACCGAAACCTCTTCACGCGTACTGGCAAGCGACAGCATGGTCCGGACGAAATTGTGCCCGAAGCGGGAGAATATCCAGGACACACGCACGATGAGGTGCCTGTCGAGTTCGTCCGCCACAGCCAGCTCGCCATCCAGCTTGGTCTGGCCATAGGTGCAGATCGGGTTCCTGGCATCATCAGGCCGATAGGCACGCGGCAGATCTCCGTCGAACACACAGTCGGTCGACATGTGGATCAGCGGGACACCTCGCTCCCGGCAGGCAAGTGCCAAGGTGCGCGGCCCGTCGACATTCAGCAAGCGGGCTTCATCCGGTTCTGCCTCGGCCGTGTCGACCAGCGTAAACCCGCCAGCATTGATGACCGATATGGGCGCGTGCTGATCGAGCGCCTGCGCCAGTGAGGCCGGGCTTTTCAGATCGGCGTCCGGTCGACCGAGGCAGACCACACGCGCGCCGCCGACATGCGCCAGCGCCTGCGCCATCTGGCCTGTTCGGCCAATCACGAGAATCGGACCAGAAGCCATCCCTCAGGTTCCGACCTTGCCGAGCCGGTCACCCGCATAGACACGCTCGCGCAGCGGGCGCCACCACGCCTCATTGGCAAGGTACCAGTCGACCGTATCGGCCAAGCCCTGCTCGAAATTGCGCGACGGCGCCCAGCCCAGATCCTTGCGGATCTTGCTGGCGTCGATGGCATAGCGCAGGTCATGGCCGGGCCGGTCGGATACGAACTCTATTTGATCCGTATAGGACCCACTTATCGGCCTGCGCGCATCGAGCAGGCCGCAAACAAGATTGACGATTTCGAGGTTCGTTTTTTCGCTGTCACCGCCAACAGCATAGCTCTCGCCCGGCGCGCCCAGCTCGGCGATCTGCACCAGCGCATCCGCATGGTCTTCGACATGCAGCCAGTCACGCACATTCGATCCGTCGCCATAGATCGGCAACGCCTGCCCCGCGATCGCGTTCAGCACCATCAGGGGGATCAGCTTCTCCGGAAACTGGCGCGGCCCGTAATTGTTCGAGCAATTGGAAACGATCACCGGCAGGCCATAGGTGCGATGCCACGCCTGCGCGAGGTGGTCTGCCCCGGCCTTGGTGGCTGAATAGGGCGAGGACGGATCATAGGGCGTCTCTTCGTCGAAGCGCCCTTCGGCCCCAAGCGAACCGAACACTTCATCCGTCGAGACATGCACGAAGCGGAAGCGATCAGGCCGCGCCCGCTCATAATACGCCCTGGCGGCCTGCAGCATGGCGAACGTACCGACTAGGTTGGTTTTCACGAACGCATCGGCGCCATCAATCGAGCGGTCGACATGGGTTTCGGCGGCAAGATGGAAAATCACATCAGGCGCCTCTGCCCGTGCCAGGTCCAACATGAGAGCGCTGTCGCAGATATCGGCGCGCACCAGGCGGAATCGCGGGTCACGCTCCAGCGGCGCGAGCGAAGCCGGATTGGCCGCATAAGTCATCTTGTCGACCACGGTGACATGGGCATTCGGCGATTGCATCAGGCGGTAGCACAGGGCCGATCCGATGAAGCCCGCGCCGCCGGTAACGAGGTATTTCACCGCCCTGCTCCGATCATGGCTGCCGGGAACGCGCTGGCAATTTTGGAAAGGCGCGGATGTTTCAGGTCGCGCGCGGACAGTGTCAGGTCTGCGGCCGGGAACGGCCAGTCGATTCCGAGCGCCGGGTCGTCATAGGCGATCCCCCGGTCGGCGTCTGGCGCATAATAGGTTGTCACCTTGTAGGAAATCTCGCAGTCGGCCTCCAGCGTACAAAACCCATGCGCAAAGCCCTCAGGCACGAATACCTGCTCGCCGCCGGATGCGGACAGTTCCATGGTGATCGATTGCCCGAATGTCGGCGAGCCTTCACGAATATCGACGACGACATCCAGAATTCGTCCGCGCGTGCAACGCACAAGCTTCGCCTGCGCATGCGGCGGCAGCTGGTAATGCAGGCCGCGCAGCGTGCCCGCAGCGGCAGAGAAGGACGTATTGTCCTGCACAAAGGTGCAATCGATACCTGCCTCCGCGAAGACCCGCGCATTGAATGTTTCGCAGAACCAACCCCGATTGTCGCCAATGCGCGCCGGACGTATGTGGATCACGTCCCTGAGGACCGGGTTGGGCAGGAAATCAGGCTTCATAAGAGCGCTCATCAGCAATTGCAGCAGGCGTCTGCCTTTGGCCGTGGGCTATAGCATGAACCGCTTTACCCGCAACGCGCGAAGGTCACTCAACCGTGACAGATTTGGCGAGGTTGCGGGGCTGGTCGACGTCGGTGCCCTTGGCGACGGCAACGAAATAGGCGAGCAGCTGCATCGGGATCGCGGCGAGGATGGGCATGGCGATCTCGTCGGCGTCCGGCAGGCGGGTGACGTGATCGGCGCGGTTTCCGGCGGCCTTGATGCCCTTGTCGTCTGACACGAGGATGATCCTGCCGCCGCGCGCACGCACTTCTTCCACGTTCGACAGCGTCTTCTCGAACAGGTCGTCATAAGGCGCCACCACGACAATCGGCAGGTCCTGCTCGATCAGGGCAATTGGCCCATGCTTCAACTCGCCAGCCGCATAGCCTTCGGCGTGAATATAGGAGACTTCCTTCAGCTTCAGCGCGCCTTCGAGTGCCCATGGGAAATAGCGGCCCCGACCCAGGAACAGCACGTC
>NZ_JBBKXE010000168.1:0-23485 GCF_037969335.1 Hyphomonas sp.
GATCATCCCCATCATCATGAAGAAGAAGACATTGGTGTTTACGACAGCCACCAGCGCCCCCTCCCCCAGCACACGACTGACCCAGATCGCAGCCCAGGTTCCAGCAATCGAATGCAGGAAATTGGTCATCAGCAGGGGCATCGAAAACACCAGGAGCGCCGGCACGATCGGTCCGTCGGTCAAACTCCGCGGCGCATTGATCCACCGCGCAAGCGCTGCTGGCGGCCCGGTATGGAATCCGCCAAGTCTCATGTGG
This sequence comes from Hyphomonas sp., assembly GCF_037969335.1. Taxonomy (GTDB): domain Bacteria; phylum Pseudomonadota; class Alphaproteobacteria; order Caulobacterales; family Hyphomonadaceae; genus Hyphomonas. The sequence goes on from NZ_JBBKXE010000168.1 coordinate 257, forward strand.
GCATTATCAACGGAGTCAAATCAGGCGGTCTCTTCTTGACCCGTCACCCGTGTTTCGGGTGCACAGGCCTGTGGCAGCAACAGCGCGAAGACCAGCGAGTGGAAACGATCCGCCCATGGGTACTAGCAATATCGTTTCCTTTGACAAGGCCCGGGAGTGGACTCGCTTGGGCAAGCTTGGACCCAGCCCATCGACTTGTCTTCCATTCCGGAGAGTAAGACGCCGGAAATGCGCCGACCTAATTCCGGTCGCTCTGACTTTACCCTTCCAATGATGGCCGACGGCGTCTGGTCACCTCCGCATCACCGGGCTATTCTTTGCTCTAACCAGCCAACTCAACGCGGGACGCATGCCTGAGTCTTTACGCGAACTCTCCCCAGTAGCCGTCGTGATGGGCGTGTCCGGCAGCGGCAAGAGTACGCTTGGCCGCGCGCTCGCGACGCGACTCGGCTGGGCCTTCATCGAAGGTGACGACTTCCACAGCGCGGCGAATACGGCAAAGATGGCCGCCGGACAGCCGCTGGACAATTCTGACCGCCGGGACTGGGTCGCGGCCCTCACCGAATTCGTCCGCATGCGCAGAGCGCCCTGCATTGTTTCCTGCTCTGCCCTGAACGCCGTGGTGCGCGACTGGATTGCGGACGGCCTCAGCATCGCACCGGCTTACATCCTGCTCGACGGACCGGCTGCCCTGCTGCAGGAACGTCTCGTCGCGCGTCGCGGCCACTTCTTCGACCCTGCCCTGCTCGGCAGCCAGATTGACACCCTCGAACCGCCGGACGATGCCACCCGCATCGACATTGCCCTGCCAACCGAGCAGCAGCTTCGGCTCGCACTCGCGGCCCTTGCCAGCGTCTCCTAGACGAAACGCGACAAGATCAGCGCCGTCGCGAGCCCGACAAGCCCGACCAATGTTGCCGTCACGGTCCAGCTGCGCAGTGTTTGCGCTTCTGACAGGCCCAGATACCGACTGACGAGCCAGAACCCGCTATCATTGACGTGGCTGAGCACCGTTGCCCCGGATGCAATCGCCAATACCATCAGCGCCGTGCCGCCCGGACTGAGCCCCGCCAGTTCCACGAAAGGCGCCGCGATCCCTGCCGCCGTCAGCATGGCAACGGTCGCCGAACCTTGCGCCACCCGGATCATCGCAGCCACGGCAAAGCCAAACAGCAAGGGCGACATGCCGGTGGCTGTCAGCGTCTCCGCCAGCGCCGCACCCGCTTCCGAATCCACGAGGATCTGTTTGAAGGCCCCGCCGGCCCCGGTGATCAATACGACGACACCTGCAGGCTCCAGTGCCTTCACCATCGCCGCTGTGAGTATTTTTGCGGGCATGCCGCATATACCCCATGCCAGAAGACACGCGATCATCAGTGCAATGAACGGATGCCCGGCAAACATGATGAAGCGCGTAACGACCGCAGGTAATTCCAGCATGCCTGCCTTGCCCAGGGAGTCCACAAGCGTCCCCGTAATTATCAGCACAAGCGGCACCAGCACGATGCCCAGCGCGGTCAGGAGCCTATACCCCCGCTGACCGCCTCGGCATCCTGCCCCTCCGGAATCCCGCCCTGAAATGCCGGTTGCCGCTCCAGCCAGCGCGCGAACAGGGGCCCGGCCACCAGCATTGCTGGCAGCCCTGCGAGCGCCCCGAACGCGATCACCAGCCCAAGGTCCGCGCCGAGAATATCGGCCACCGCTATCGGACCCGGCGTCGGCGGGATGAAAGCATGTGACACGGCAAGACCCGCGAGCAGGGGAATCGCAAACACCACAATCGGACGACCGGTCCGGCGCGTCAGGCCATAGAGCACCGGCGCGAGAATGATCAGCGCGACATCGAGGAATACGGGAATGGCGACCACGAAGCCGACAAACCCTAGTGCCAGCGGCGCACGCTTTTCGCCGAATGCGTTCAGCATGCCCGAGGACAGGGCGCGCACGCCACCCGAGACTTCAAGCAGCGCGCCCAGCATTGCGCCGAGCCCCACCACGACGGCGACGAAGCCCAAGGTGCCGCCCATGCCGGTCTGAATCGAGCGGATGATCGCCGCCGGGTCCATGCCGTAGACGATGCCAAATCCTGCACTGACGAGAAGCAAGGCCAGGAATGCCGGAATGCGCGCACGCAGGATCAATCCAAGAAGCGCTGCTATGCTCGCGGCGACAATGATCAGGGCGTAAGCGGACTCCCCCACCGCAATCAGTCCTGGAAGCCGAGACCGGTGGCCTTCAGCCGCACGCGCGCGAGGAAAGATGCCGATGTCAGGTAAAGCGTGTGACCGTCCTCACCGAAGGCACAGTTTGCCACCGGGGTTCCCGTCACGATCCGCGCGACCGGCGTGCCATCCGGCAGGAATACATGCACACCGCCGGGCCCGGTCACATAGAGGCGTCCGTCGGCGTCAACCGCCATCCCGTCCGGCAGGCCCGGATAGTCCTGCCCGACCATTGCTGTCAGGTCGGCAAACACGCGCCGCTCAATGGCGAGCCCATCCGCTCCAAGCGTATAGGCGTAGACACGCGCCGCTTCCGGATCAGACACGGTCACATAGAGCGTTCCGCCATCCGGCGAGCGTACGATGCCGTTTGGCCGTGTCAGGCTGTCATCGATCACATGGACCGAGCCGCCCTCTTCATCCGGCCGCCTGAGGTAGACGCCGTTGAAATCCATCTCCCTGAACGGCGAGGCATCGAGTTCCCTGAGGCCATAAGGGGGATCGGTGAAATAGATCGCGCCCTCTTCCGCCAGCACGAGATCATTGGGGCTTGAGAAGCGCTTGCCGTTGAAATGTGTTGCCAGGAAGGTCTTCTCTTTCGTCTCGAGGTCGAGCCGGGCGATCGCCCGGTTGCCATGGTCCGCCAACAGGATCGTGCCAGGCCTGTCGCCGGGGATCAGGCCGTTGGCGCCGGGCTCCCGGAACACGCCTTCAGTATCCTCGCCGACAAGACCCGACGGCTGGAGGAATGTTTCCAGACCGGTTTCGTCACTCCATTTGTGGATCGTATTCCCGGGCACATCCGTAAACAGGAGGTATCCGCCGTCGCGAATCCAGACCGGCCCCTCGGACCAGCCGAACAGGTCCTCCGTCAGTTTCTCGACCTGCGCCCCCTCGGCGAACACCTCGGTTGCAAGGCCGTTGTCGAGCACCACGATCCCGGCCCCCTCGGGTTGTTCAGGGGCGAGACTTGCCTGAGGCCGTGGCGAAGCCGGGTCCGGCCCCGCCGGCTGTCAGCCGGCCGTCACTATCAGTCCGGCAAGGACAATCGCCCCGGACACGTGCCGAAAACACTCCATTCACTCCTCCATAATCGAAACAGGCGTTGCCAACGCAGCCGCCGGGCCGTCTGCAATCAGCGGCGCCGTTATTCGGAACTGCCCTGTCAGGCGAATGTCGGCTGATCCGGCGCCAATGCCGAAATCAATTCGCCCCGCATCCGCTTCAAACTGGCCGGAGGGCGCAAAATAGGCGAACTGTTCGGGCCGCAACGTGAACGCCACACGCTTCGTTTTCCCCGCTTCAATCGATACTCGCGCAAAGCCGCGCAGCTCCTGTTGCGGCCTTGCGACCTGTGCAACCGGATCGCGCACATAGAGCTGCACCACTTCATCGGCATCGGCCTGCGACGTGTTCGTAATGTCGGCGCTGATCGTCAGCGTGCCGCCGGGCGCGAGCGTTTCAGCCGACAGCTGCAGATTGTCATATTCGAAGGCCGCATAGCTGAGGCCGTGACCGAAGGCATAGGCTGGCGTGATGGGGATATCCATGTAGCGCGCGCTATCCTTCGACAGGTCCTCATTCGCGGGCCGTCCCGTGGGATAGTGCCCGATGAAAATGGGCGACTGACCGGTCCGGCGCGGGAAGGATGCCGGCAGACGCCCTGCCGGCGCCACGTCGCCGAACAGCACGTTCGCAACGGCTGGCCCCGCTTCGATTCCGGGGAACCAGGCCACCAGGATGGCAGCGCCTTCCCGGTCCAGCGGTCCGAGGTCCAGCGGGCGCCCGGTCATCAGGATTGTGACGACCGGCTTGCCTGTCGCCAGAACAGCTTTGGCCAGAACCTGCTGCGGCGCTGGCAGGCCTATATCGGAGCGCGAGCGCGCCTCGCCCGACAAATTATAATCCTCACCCGTCACAAGGATCACGACGTCTGCCGCTTCGGCTGCCGCCACTGCCCGCGCGATCGCCGCCGGATCGGCGGGATCACGCGTGCCTGCACCGGGCTCATAGACGACGTGCGCCTCGCCCAGCCGCGTGCGCAGCGCGTCGACCACCGTGATGACGTCTTCTTCCCGCCCCTGCGCCTTCCAGGAACCAATCATGGAGCGCGCATCACCGGCCAGCGCGCCAATGACCGCCACCTTGCCCGGCTCCGGCTTGAGCGGCAGCAGCCCGGCATCATTGCGCAGCAGCACCATCGAGCGTTCCGCAACACGCCGCGCCGCCGCCCGGTGGTCCGGCGTCAGCATGACAGCCGCCTCCCGGGCCGGGTCGCTATAAGCATACGGGTCATCGAACAGGCCGAGGCGATCCTTGGCCATGAGGACCCGCCGGGCCGAGGCATCCAGCGCTGCCTGCAGCGCGGGCGAGGCCTCCACGGCGGCGAGCATGTCGGCGGCATAAATGCCGCTGGTCATCTCCATGTCGACACTCGCGAGGAGCGCCAGCGCGCCTGCTCCGGCGCGCGTTTCCGCAACGCCATGATTGACCAGCTCGAGCACGGCGTTCCAGTCGCTGACCACAAGCCCGTCATAATCCCACTTGCCCCTGAGCAGATCGTGCACGAGCGCCTTGTTCGCCGTCGTCGGCACGCCGCCAATGTCGTTGAAGGCCACCATGAAGCTTCCTGCGCCCTCCTCTGCGGCGGCATGGAAGGGCGGCAGGTAGACATCCATCAGCGTCCGTTCCGAAATATCGGCGCTGTCATAGTCGCATCCGCCCGTCCCTGCGCCATAGGCACCGAAATGCTTGGCGGTGGCGATGATCGTGTCGGCCCGCGTCAGGTCTGCGCCCTGGTATCCGCGCACCTGGGCCCGCGCCATCGCCGATCCTAAGAAGGGTTCTTCGCCCGCCCCTTCGACAATGCAGCCCCAGCGGGCGTCGCGCGCAATGTCCAGCATCGGCGCAAAGGTCCAGTGCAGTCCTGCGCCAGACGCTTCCACCGCCGCCACGCGCGCAGCGCGTTCCGCGTCTGCGGTGTCGAATGTCGCCGCGATGCCGAGCGGCACGGGAAAGATCGTGCGGTAGCCATGCACGACGTCCATCGCGAACAGCAGCGGAATGCCATGCCGGCTCTCCTCGACCGCAACACGCTGAATCCCGCCAAGGAACTCCGCCCCGGCGACATGCAGGTAGGAGCAGACGCCGCCCGCTCGCACCCGGTCGTATTCCGCATCCGTGATCCGGGAGTTGAGCGCAATCTGGCGTCCGCCCGCCATCTGGTTCAACTGCCCGAGCTTCTCTTCGATCGCCATCCGCCCAAGGATGAAATCGACGCGCTCCGTTCCGCGGAGGCCATTGGCCGTCGCCTCACCGGCCGTGGTCGTGCCCGTCTCGACAAACACGTCCGCCCTTGGTGCAGGGGAGTCCGCGAGCGCACAGCCCGAAGCAGCGATCAACAGGATCGCGATGGCTGCCTTTCCGAATCCTGACGCGCTAGCCAGTTTGCCGAGCGATGCCCTGCAGGGATTTTGCATCCCGTCCTCCCCGGATATTCTTTTTTTGTTAGCGCTAGCAAAGCTGGCATCAGAAGCATCCGGAGTCAAACATTTGGTGCTCGGGGCGGAGTCAGTTCAATGCGGACGCGCCGCCATTACTCGCGGACGAACAGGTGCCACGCCTCGAGAAGGTCGCGCCATTCGCGACGCGCGGCGTTGCGCTTCCGTTTAAACCAGATCCGGCATCGGCCGTTCTCGCCTTCGGAACGGGAAGTGAGCGTTCCAGGCCAGTTCCTGAGGCTGAACGCCCTGCCCTGCAGCCTCAAGCCTGGTTCCCCTGACGATTCCCTCGGTTACTTCGTCAACGCGTCTATAATCCTGGTGAGTCCGTCTTTTGCCTTGGTTCGCATTTCATCATCCGTGGCATCCTGAATGGGATGGGGGACGAGGACATAGCGAGCGTCTTCCATACCAAGAGCGCTGCGCTGGAAATTGGCAGCTTCCTCGAACTCGGATGAAGCGATGGAGACCGATGGGATTCCCTGGATTTCAAACCAGACTGTGTCGTGCAGACTGCACGTCGTACAGGAACCTCAATCAGCCAAAGCCTCAATAACATAGTCCACTTCGCTCGCGATTTCGCGCCGCAGGTCATCAGGACATGGTTTGGTGAACGTTGGCTTCGCATAGCGCTTCACGACAATGCCCGGTTCTGCGGCTGTGAGCTGGCGCTCAAGCTCATCAAGCAGGACATTGCCCCGGGGCTTGCGGATGTCGAGCAGGCCAACGGTGCCTTTGAGCGCTCCCGTTCTCGCGGTGATCTGACGTGCCACCGGCTTTCGTTCGTCAGTGGGGTCGAGGATTGTTGTCATGGTCCAACCTTCTCCTGTTCGCTTGTTTTTTGATCATACCTGTTCGGGAACTTGTCTCTAGCCCAAATCGACCTTGCGCGACACCGATTGCGACCCGATTTCGCCGGTCGCCCACCCGTGAAAGGCCGAACTGAACTTGCCCGCATCAGAGCCGGCAACAACAATATGGATATATTCCGGACCCGCGAATTTCGGCACTTCTGTCTTGAGTTTCGCTGCGCCCATTTTTTCAGCCGTTGCCTTGGGGATGCCTGCGCCGGACATGTCGTCGGCAACCATCTCGCTCAAGGGTCGCCGGGTCACTTCCTGGATCCGGGCGCGTAGGCGATCCTTGCTGTAATCTCCTTCACTCATCAGCGTGTCGATGTGCTCCGGGCAGACAACGAGAAGTGCGTCTATTGGCAGGTTTCTCAATTTGGGCAGAAACACCCCTTCCAGTCCCAACCCGATAGACCCGGCGACCTGTTCTGGCTGGCGCGATTCCTGGTCAACGATATGGACGGGGCCGCCCGTCATGGCGAAGACCGTGACGACCGAATCCTCTTTCCTGAAACCGCGCTCAACGTGAAGCGGCGGCCATGGGGAGCGTTCTTCGTTTTCCGCGAAGCACATCGTGTACTTCATCGGATTGCCAAGTGTAGAGCGCTCGACGCCGCCGGGCTTGCCGCCACCGACATTGCCGACGATGAGGCGCAAGGCACGGCCGATCGTCGCGTTGGCGCGGTTGCCGGACCCGAGCGCACCGAGGCCCTTATTCATGCCGATCCGGTCACGAATGGGACCATTCACAACGATCACGGGCGCAGCGCCCATCGTTGTGGCCGTCACGCCGTGAATATTGAACGCGTCTGTGCAGACGGCTTCCAGTGCCGCGATGATAACCGGCATGTATTCCGGCTTGCAGCCAGCCATGACCGCGTTGATGGCAATCTTCTCCACTGTCGCTTCACCCATATTGGGAGGAACGGTCGCAATGAGGTCTTGCCCAGAGCGGTGCGTTCCTTCGAGCATTCGGAGAACGCGTTCAGGTGTTGGCGGCACGAGCGGCAGGCCATCTGAAAAGCCCTGATCGAACATGAACTCTATGACGTCATCTGCCGGAGCGATCTCGATTCGGCGAGCGAGCATGTTACTCCCTTCCGCGCTGGCGCGGAGCTTGTCGTATATTTCAGGATAGAGATGTTTGGATCCGCAACCGGGACGCCATGCCGGAAGGCTTTCCCAGTCTATCTGGGCTTGAGGAAGATCCAGAATCTGGGACAGATCTGCGCTCAGCTTCTCCCACTCTTCGCGAACGAACCCCTCGAAATGGGTCTGCACTGTACCATCGGCGTCTATCCAGAATACGGACGGAACGATCTCGATTTCCCAGTCGAACGAAACCTGGCACGTCGCATCATCCAGGATCGGAAGCGTGAGATGATGGCGGTCTTTGAGGACCGCATTGTCCGCCCCGGATTGCCCCACCATCAGCACGCGCAACTTGTCACCGTACGCCTTGTGGAAGGCCTCTACGACCGGCGCGGCCGTATTGCAGGTTTCGCAGTCTTCCTTGACGAAAACGACGAGATGCGGCCCGTCGCCAGGGAAAGCATGGATGTCGCCGGAAAGGGATTTCAGGGAGAAATTCGGTTTGGTGTCCGCCATGAATTCTCTCCTGCCTGTTTGATTTCATATTGGGGAGGCGAGACGGGTTTTGTCTAGGGTGACGCCGGGGCTGGCGGAGGTGGATGGGAATCGAACCCACCACACGTCTCGACGACGCGTCCATGGTTTTGAAGACCAGGGAAGCCACCAGACTCCAGTCACCTCCATGAGCAGCCGACGGTAGCGGCCGCCAGCCGCGCGTCAATCGTCAGCCATATAGCGCGTGTCGCCAATGCGGACCGTCGCGCCACGCGAATCGAGATACTCGAGGATCGGCACGATAAACTTGCGGGTTGTCTTCAGGGTCGCGCGCGCCTCTCCCGTCGAAAAGGCGGTCTGCCCCGGATAGCTGGACTTGAGTGTGCTGATGGCCGCAGCGATGGCGTCGGAGTGAAACACGAGAGACTGCTTGAGTGAGACATTATTCAGGCGAATGGCCGTTCCTTCGTGAATGAGAAGGGCCAGCAGGTCAGCGTCGACTGGATCGACGAGAAGTGAATCTGACGCTGGAGGGGCAAGAGCCGATTCCTTCAATTTGGCGGTTATGCTGGCCATGCGTTCTTGTAATTGTGCTGTCAGGTGATTGCGGGGCGCGTGCGTGAGCAAGGCCACGTCCGGGCCGGAAAGAACCAACTTTCCTTCCGAGACGAGCAGCGCCTCGACAAACGCGATCAGTTCCCATGCCGTCTGGGGGACGCGCATGTCAGCACGCGGGATCAGTGGCTTGAGAGGGCACGCCTCATGATGGGATTGAAGGCGCGCGACATAGCTTTCCTTGACCTCTTCAACAGTGGATGACACCGCGACAAGCGTGTCTGTCACGTCCACAAACATCGCGCCCAATTCCGGGCGGACTTTTGCAGCAGGGCTACGGGCAAGGCGGCAGATGTCTGCGATACGCGCGATCCCCAGATGTTCGCGGGCGAGCGCTGATGCGATACCCGAGGTGTCGCCGCCCCAAGCTGATTTGAGGGTTTCGAGCCGTCGCTTTTTCTGGGCATTTTTCGCGGGCGCCAAGGGGTCGAGTATGATCGCTCCGCCGATGGTCTCCGCTGGCGAAAGGCTGCGGATGATTGCATGCTGGCCCGCATATGTGGTGATGGCCGCAGGGAGGCGAAGCTGGGCAATGGCCGATGTGCCAGGGTTCAATTGCTTGCCGTCATAGAGGCGGACGCTCGCGACAGCATGGGCGGTGCCATATAAAACCCGCACCTGCTCCATGTGCTTGATGGGGCGGCTGGCGCGCGGGGACAGGCTGATTGAAACATCACATTGGGCGGAGGGGACGAATGCATTCGGGGTGTGCAGGATGTCACCCGGTTTGATTTGATTGACGGGGATACTTCGCAGGTTCAGCGCAGTACGCTCGCCGGCATTGGCTTGGGATGACGCCTGGCCGCGCACTTGTATCCCGCGGATGGTTATGGATTGCCCTTGGGGGGCAAGGACAAGGGCATCATCAACATTTATCGATCCGCCATGCAGTGTCCCCGTAACAACCGTGCCATGCCCTTCTGAAACGAAGACGCGATCGACTGGAAGGAAGGCGGCAGAAACGGGTGCTCTGCTGTTTGACCGAATGCCAAGAGGCTCCAATGCATCGCTAAGCGCGCCTATCCCTCCCCCGGTCGTCGAAGAGCAGAAGATGAATGGCGCATCGCGAAATCGTGTGTCTGACAGTGCGGCGCGCAGCCCGGCTTCACAGGCAGCGTATTCAGTTTTGGAAAGCCGGTCCGCATGAGTGACGGCGACAATGCCCTCATGGATGCCGAGGGATTCAGCAATTTGAAGGTGCTCAAGGGTTTGTGCCTGGACGCCCTCGACTGCGGATATGACAATGAGGGCTGCACGGGCACCAGATGCGCCGGAGACCATGGCCCGAACGAAGTCTTCATGACCGGGAGCGTCGATGAAGTCGATCATGACATCGCCGCACTGCCGGTAAGCAAAGCCTGGCGTGATGGAGAGCCCGCGCGCCTTTTCCTCTGGTAGCCTGTCGGTCTCCATGCCTGTAAGCGCACGCACCAGTGACGTTTTTCCGTGATCAACATGCCCGATTACGATGACGGGACAGGTTTTCATCCGGCAAGTACGCCGCGAAATGCATCCATGATAGCGGGCAGATCTTCGTCGGTGACGGTGCGGGCGTCCATGACAAAGCGGTCATCCCTTATGAGGCCGATGATTGGACGCTCAGCCTCCCGCAAGGCTGCGACGAGTGAGTCTGCGGTTTTGTGCGGTGTCGAGACAGAAACAGAATAGCTTTCCAGATCTTGTTGGGGAAGCGAACCACCGCCGACATAGGCAGCGCTTTTGGCGACAACCACATCTTCTATACCTGATGCGGTGAGCGCCGTGGCAAGCCTCTCCGCTCGGGCCCGAATTTCATCGACAGTTTGTGCAATCGCCCGCAGGACGGGCACGCTTTGGAAAGGGTCGTGCGGTTCCCGGTAGAGCCGGAGCGTCGCCTCGAGCGCCGCAAGCGAGAGCTTGTCGATGCGCACGGCCCGACAGAGCGGATGAGATTTCAAACGGCTGACGATATCGGAACGCCCGGCGATTATGCCCGCCTGGGGACCGCCAAGCAGTTTGTCGCCAGAAAACATGACGAGATCGACCCCTGCTTTCAGAATGTCGGAAACGACAGGTTCATCGTGAAGGCCATAGGCTGAAAGGTCGATCAGGACACCGCTACCAAGGTCTTCCATAAGGATCGTGTTTGACTTGCGCGCAAGCGAGGCCAGGTCCTCACGCTTCGGCGCCGTTGTAAAACCGACGATGCGGAAGTTGCTTGTGTGGCTTTTGAGAAGGACAGCGGTTTCCTCATCTATGGCGCGCTCATAGTCTGAGGTACGCGTTTTGTTAGTCGCGCCGACTTCCTTGAGGATCGCCCCACTTTGTTCGATGACGTCTGGCAGGCGAAAAGAACCGCCAATCTCGATCAGTTCACCACGCGACGCGATGACTTTCTTGCCCTGGGCCGTCGCCATGAGGCTGAGCAAGACAGCCGCAGCACAATTATTCACCACCAGGGCCGCTTCAGCGCCCGTCAGGTCGCAGATGAGGCCCTCGACATGGGCATAGCGCGATCCACGCTTTCCGGTCTCGAGGTCGAGTTCAAGGTTTGAGTAGTCTGCGCCGACCGCGTGCATCGCACGAAGCGCTTCTGGCGCGAGGCGCGCGCGACCGAGATTGGTATGGATAATGATACCTGTCGCATTGATAACCGAGCGCATGTTCGGCTGACGCTTCGCTTCGATGTAACTGGCCAAGCTGGTGGCAAAAGTTTCACTCGTGAATTCGGGCAGGCTATCCCTTTGGCCCGACTGAATGGCGCCGCGCAGGGTTTGAAGCGTCGAGCGAAGGGCTCCGGTCACTTCCGGGCGCGTGTAAGTCTGAAGTAGCGCCCCGATCTGCGCTGTTTCCAGAAGCGCCTGCATCTGTGGCAATTGTCTCAAAAGATGTCCCACGTGCGCTGATCCTGTTGCCTCGTGCGAGTGTAGACATGGACTGAGACTGTTCAAGACGAAACGCCATGTGCGAAAGAGGGTGCTGACGGTCCGGAACGAACGGGTGTCCGCTATTCGCGGGCGCGCAGGCTTAAGACGATGGGAATCGTCGCGTTTCGCGAGTGTCGGCCGCAAGATTCGGAGAACAGATCACCCTTTCGTTGCTGCAGGAAATCAGCCAATCCCGGAAGACGGGCTGGCGGAGAGACAGGGATTCGAACCCTGGGAACCCTTGCGAGCTCACTAGTTTTCGAGACTAGCCTATTCAACCACTCTAGCATCTCTCCGCGCCCCGGTGGGAAGCGTGGTGACCTATACTGGCTGGGCGAGGATTTCAAGCACCTGAAATCGTCTGAAGATGACATTTGACAGCCGGTCCGCTTTGGTGTTTACCCCCGGTTCAGGCGCGGACCGGCGACGGTTTCGCGCATATTTCATTTCGATTTCATGCCGGAAGGATGAGACCCATGTTCGCGGTCATCAAGACAGGTGGTAAGCAGTACAAAGTTTCCGAGGGCGACTCGATCGTCATCGAGAAGCTGGATGCTGAAGCCGGTAACGACGTGACGTTTGATAACGTCCTGATGCTGGGAAGCGGTGAGTCCGTAACAGTTGGCGCCCCCCTCGTGGCCGGCGCGACCGTTTCCGCCGAAGTTTCCGAGCATATGCGCGGTCCCAAGCTGATCACGCGCAAGAAGCGCCAGCGCCAGACATATCGCCGTACAATCGGCCACAAACAGCACCTGACGACCGTGACGATCACGTCGATCAATGCTGACGGCACCAAGCCAGCCAAGAAAGCCGCGCCAAAGAAAGCCGCTGCACCGAAAACTGAAGCTGCGGCGCCCAAGGCTGAAACCGCTGCTGCCGAGGCCCCCAAGGCCGCGCCAGCCGGCAAGCCGGAAGTCGACGCACGCGGCCGTATCGCAAAGCTCGAAGGCAAAGCCGACAATCTGAAGAAGATTTCAGGCGTTGGCCCCGTGCTGGAGAAAAAACTCAATGCAGCCGGCATCTACTTCTTCTGGCAGGTCGCTGCCCTGAAGGCAGAGCAGATCGCCGAACTGGAAGAAGAAATGAGCTTCCCCGGCCGCATCACCCGCGATGAGTGGGTCAAGCAAGCCGAAGAATTCGCCAAGGACGCATAAGGGCGCTATAAGCCCTTCAGACAGGACAGGAGCAGAGTATGGCTCATAAAAAATCAGGCGGCTCGTCACGTAACGGTCGCGACTCGAACCCGAAATACCTTGGCGTCAAGAAATATGGCGGCGAGCATGTCATTCCGGGCAATATCATCGTGCGCCAGCGCGGCACCCAGAAATATCCCGGCAAAGGCGTCGGCATGGGCCGCGATCACACGCTCTATGCGCTGACCGAAGGCAATATCGAGTTCGCCAAGAAGACTGGCGGCCGCATGTATGTGAATATTGTACCGCTCGCCAACGCAGCAGAATAGCGGCTGACAGCGCGGCCGCGGGAACGTGGCCGGATCGTATGTCGATCATTCCGAAGGGGAGGCAGGCCACTGCTTCCCCTTTTTCTTTGCCCTCCCCTGACCTTGTCCTGCCCCGAGGAGGCGACGATGAGTGAAGAGATCAGGACCGAGAGACTGCTGCTTCGCCAGGTAAGGCCCATGGATGCGGGTCCAATCACCGCCATCATCCAGGATCCGCGTGTGCACAGGATGCTGGCACAGGTGGCACCCAACCAGTCCAAGGCGCAAACCCTGGCATGGATCGCCAGGCATGATGCTGGCGCCGCACGGGATACTGATCATGTTCGGGCAATCGAACTCGATGGTCAGCTGGTCGGCGTGACGGGCGCGAATCGCAGCGACACCAGGTCGCCCTTCGAGGTCGGGTACTGGCTGGCGCCGCACGCCTGGGGCAAGGGCCTGATGACGGAGGCGGTCGGCGCCCTGCTGGAATGGCTGGAGCAGCGCGGCGAACGGGCTTTTGTGTCTGGTCATTTCGCGGACAACCCGGGTTCGGGGCGCGTGCTGCAGAAACTGGGCTTCATGAATGCCGGACGGAATCCGGTTTTCTGCCTCGGCCGGGGCGAAATGGTAGATCACTTGTACATGGCGCGGATCGCGCGAAACGCGTAAGAGAACCCGATGAAATTTCTTGACCAAGCCAAAGTCTATATCAAGTCCGGTGGCGGCGGCGCGGGCTGTGTCTCGTTCCGACGTGAGAAGTATGTCGAATATGGTGGCCCTGACGGGGGTGACGGGGGCCGTGGTGGTGATGTCTGGGCGGAAGCCGTGGACGGCCTGAACACGCTGATCGACTATCGCTACCAGCAGCATCACAAGGCCAAGCGCGGCGGCCATGGCATGGGCAAGCAGCGCACCGGCGCCAAAGGCGACGATGTCACGCTCAAATTGCCCGTCGGCACCCAGATATTCGAGGATGACCAGGAAACACTGATCATCGACCTGACCGAAGTGGGCCAACGCGTGTTGCTGGCGACCGGCGGCAATGGCGGCTGGGGCAATCTGCGATTCAAATCATCGACCAACCAGGCCCCGCGCCGGGCGAATGCCGGCGTGGAAGGCGTAGAGCGCTGGCTCTGGCTGCGCCTGAAGCTGATCGCTGATGCGGGCCTTGTCGGCCTGCCGAATGCCGGCAAGTCGACCTTCCTGAGCGCTGTCACTGCCGCCAATCCGAAGATTGCCGACTATCCGTTCACGACTCTGGACCCCGGTCTGGGTGTCGTCGATCTCGGCCCGAACACGCGGTTCGTACTGGCCGACATTCCCGGCCTGATCGAGGGTGCGGCGGAGGGCGCGGGACTGGGACACAGATTCCTGGGACACGTCGAACGCTGCAAGGTGCTGCTGCACCTGATCGACTGCACGCAGGACGATCCGGCAGGTGCCTATCGCACCATCCGCAAGGAACTTGAGGATTACAGCCCGGAACTGGCCGAACGTCCGGAAATCGTCGCGCTCAACAAGATCGACGCGCTGAATCCGGAACTGGTCGCCGAACAGGCCAAGCAATTGAAAAAGGCCTACAAGGGCAAGCCGTTGCTGATGTCCGGCGCCACCGGCGTTGGCGTGCGTGAAGCCCTGTTCGAGATCGTGAAGCAACTCGGCATGCAGGCCGAGCTCGACGCCTCTGGGGACGACGAGTCATGGGCGCCCTGACTGGCAGGCCTGGTCAGCTAGTGATGATGGTGCGGCTCTGTATTCAGCCGCCCGCACTTGCCGCATTTCACGACGACACCGTGCGCGTCATGGTGCCCGACATTGACCAGGAGCTTGGTCTTGCAGCCGCCACAACGATACGTCTCGTCCCCGCCGCCTTCGCGCACGGGCGTGCCGGCCGTGTGTTCAAGAATGTCCGCACCGGCGGCGGCTTCGGGCGAAATCTGGATCATGTCGAATTGGGGCATGGAACGGGCCTTGTCGAAAAAGGGGCTGGATTGACGGCCCACACAGCACAAGGCGACGTAAATTGCCAGCACAGGATTGGCGGCATCGCATGACAGACAGCCCATTCCAGACAGCCAGGCGCATCGTCGTGAAGACCGGCTCGGCGCTGATCGCAGACGGCGGCGCCGCGCGGACCGAATGGCTCGCACGGCTCGCTTCGGACATTGCGGACCTGAGGGCGCGGGGCCAGCAGGTGATTCTCGTGTCGTCCGGCGCGGTGGCGCTTGGCCGAGTCGATCTCGGCTCGCCCTCCCCGGCCCGGTTGGACCAGAAGCAGGCGGCCGCCGCCATTGGCCAGCCGCGCCTCATGGCCGCGATGGCAGGTGCGTTTTCGCCGCACGGCATCACGGTGGGACAGGCGCTGCTGACCCTCAGCGACACGGAGATCCGGCGGCGCTGGCTGAATGCGCGGGCCACGCTGGATACATTGCTGGACGCGGGTATCGTTCCGGTAATCAACGAGAATGACACGGTCGCAACGGACGAGATTCGGTATGGTGACAATGACCGGCTGGCGGCGCGGGTGGCACAGATGATGGGGGCGGACCTTCTTGTGCTGCTGTCAGACATTGACGGGCTCTACACAGCCGACCCGAATTCGAATCCTGACGCGACGCACATCCCTGTTTTGAAATCCCTTTCAGCCGAACATGACGCGATGGCGACGGGGGCAAACGCGAGTGCTGGCGTCGGCTCAGGCGGCATGGTGACCAAGCTGGCGGCGGCGCGGATCGCACATGCGGCGGGGTGTTCAACCATCATCACGCGCGGCAACCGGGACCACCCGTTACGGGCGATCGAGGATGGCGCGCTGGCGACGCTGATCGTCGCGGACATTACACCTGGGCGGGCCCGCGAGGCGTGGTTGATGGGCCATTTGAAGCCTGAAGGCACGATCCGGGTGGATGCCGGTGCGGCTCGGGCGTTGCAGGGGGGCGCCAGCCTTTTGGCGGTGGGCGTGACGGGTGTGGATGGGGTGTTCGAACGGGGCGCTGCGGTGGCGGTAAGGCAGGATGGCGGTGGCGTTATCGTCAAGGGCATCACCTCCTACGGCTCCGCCGATATCCTGCGCATTGTCGGCCTCCAGAGCGAGGATGTGGAAGCGGTTCTCGGGTATCGCGGCCGTCCGGCCGTGATCCACCGGGACGACATGGTGCGCGTATGAGTGACGCCGGACAGTTGGAAATCCGGCCCGCATCAGTCGGTGACCTCGATGATCTGGTCCGCCTCGAAGAGGCCTTTCCCGAGGAAGACCGGTTCCCGCGGCGCACCTGGCGGCGATTGCTGGACGGCCATACGGTTGCGCATGTTGCGGTATCCGGCGGAACCGTTGTCGGGGCAGCGGTGTTGCTGTTCCGGACGGGCAGCCGGGTGGCGCGTCTCTACACGCTGTCAGTGACTCCCGAGCTGCGGGGCAAGGGCATCGCCCGGCAGTTGATGGCAGCGGGTGAGGCAGCCGCGGCCGAGAAGGATTGTGACCGAATGAGACTGGAAGCGCGCGAATCGAACCAGCATGCTATTCTGCTTTACGAACGCAGCGGATATCGCGTAATTGCGCGCGTCGCTGGCTATTACCCGAATGGAGAGACCGCAGTGCGGATGGAGAAGCCCCTGGGCAGTTCGGTGAGTTCAGGCCGATGACCGACTGGGTCATACTCGTCGAATCGGCGAGCGATATTTCGCAGGCCGAGACGCCCCACAAAGTGCTGCGGGTGAGCGACTACATCTCCAAGCCGGCCCTGTTTGCCGGCCGGCGGCCCTATATCCTCAACCTGTCGCGCTCCTATTCCTACCAGTCCGAAGGCTATTATGCGTCGCTGCTCGGCGAAGCGCGCGGTCACAGGGTGAGCCCGAGCGTGCAGACCATGGTCGAACTCTCGGCCAAGGGACTCTATGCGCACGCCCTGCCCGACCTTGGCGAACGGTTGCGCGAGGCGCGGGCCAAGGGCGCGCCGGAAATCAACAGCCTGTTCATCGCGTTCTCCAAATCCGAAGTGCCCGGCTATGAGCGGCTGGCGCGGGAAGTGTCGGACTGGTTCCGGACCCCTGCCCTGGAAGTGGATTTCGATGATAGTGCGCCCAGCGGCATTTCGCGCGTACGCATGGTATCGCCGCACAAGCTCAAGGATGCGCGGCGCGATTTCTTCCTTGAGTCCATGGCGACTTATACGAGCGGCCGGATCAGCGCGCCGAAGACCAAGGCCCCGGCCAAATGGTCGCTCGCCGTGCTGGTCGATCCGAAGGAACAACATGCGCCGTCGAAACCGGCGTCGATCAAGCGGCTGGCCGATGTGGCAGCGAAGATGGGCGTGGAAGTCGAGATCATCGAGCCGTCGGACCTGACGAGCCTTGCCGAATTCGATGCGCTGTTCATTCGCGCGACCACATCGATCGATAATTTCACCTATCGGTTCGCGCGGCGCGCCGAGCAGGAAGGCATGCCGGTCATTGACGACACCCACTCGATGATCCGGTGCACGAACAAGGTTTACCTGAAAGAGATACTCGAGAAGGCCGGCCTGCCGATTCCCCGGACCGAAATTCTCGACGAGAAAACCGACCTTGCCGTCGTGTTCGAGCAATTGGGGTCTCCGGTGATCCTGAAAACGCCGGACGGCTCATTCGGCAACCATATGGTCAAGGCGACATCACTGGACGAGTTGAAGACGGCTGTGAAAGGCATGTTCGATGACACGGCACTGGTCATCGCGCAGGAATTCATGCCGACCAAGTTTGACTGGCGCATCGGCGTGCTGAATGGCGAGCCGCTTTATGCCTGCCAGTATCGCATGGCACGCGGTCACTGGCAGATCGTCAAGCACGCCCCCGGCGGCAAGACGACTGAAGGCGGCTTCACCACGATGCCTGTGGAAGACGCGCCGCCGGATGTTGTTGATGTGGCCGTGCGCGCGGCGCGCCTGATCGGCGACGGGCTCTACGGCGTGGACCTGAAGGAAACCGACAAGGGCGTCGTGATCATCGAGATCAATGACAATCCCAGCATCGACCATGATGTCGAGGGCGCGGTGATGAAGGACGAAATCTGGCGCCGCATCATCTCGTGGTTCTCCACACGCCTTGAACAGCGCATGGGCCGCACCTGACACGCGTCAGAACCTGAACGCGCCTGAACGCAGCGAGTCAAACCGGTCCTGCGTGAACGGCACGTATTCCTTGCGCTCGGGATGATACATCCAGATCGGGTCTGTCACCTGCTCCAGGTCGTAACCTTCCTTAACCAGTTCGACCTTGCGATACTTGAACGTGCCCGTCGTTTCGGCGTCACGCTGCACACGGATAAACACGGGGATGGCATAGGGCGGCAGTTTCTCGTCGAGCGCCTTGTAGAGACCGTCATAGTCGACGTCGCCGTCAGTTGTGATGGCGGCCATGCCTGCCTTGCCATCATATCCTTGTATTGGAACGCCGTAGACATTGGCCGTGGCAATTCCCGGCATGGCGGACAGGGCCTCGCCGACTTCGTTGGTTGAGACATTCTCGCCTTTCCAGCGGAACGTGTCGCCGATCCGGTCGACGAAATAGATATAGCCGTCCTTGTCCTTGCGCATCAGGTCGCCGGTGCGGAACCACATGTCGCCCTTTTCAAACACGTCGCGCAGGATTTTCTTCTTCGTTGCCTGCTCGTCATTATAACCTTCGAACCGGTTGCGCACGTCTTCGCCAATCAGTCCGAGCGCCTCCCCGGCCTCATCCACGTCCGTGCGGATGCAGAAGCCTTCGGCATCGCGGACAGGTTCTTCGGTCTCGATGTCGAACTTCACGAATGCGATGTTGGCAAACTGCTTCTCGAGCCACCCTGGAATACGGCCGACAGCGCCGACCTTGCCGTCAAAGTTGAGGAAACTGACATTGCCCTCGGTCGAGCCGTAAAACTCGCAGAGATGCGGAATATTGAAGCGTTCGAGGAACTCGGCCCAGACTTCCGGGCGCAGGCCATTACCGAAGCCGGTCCGGATCTTGTGCGCGCGCTCTTTCGGATGCGGCGGCTGGTTCAGCAAATAGCGGCAAAGTTCGCCAATATAGACAATGGACGTGGCGCCCTCATCGGTCGCCTCGTCCCAAAAGGCACTAGCCGAGAACTTGCGACGCAAGATGATCGAGGCTCCCGTCATCAGCGCCTGGCCGACGCCGCAGAGGCCGCCTGTGCCATGATAGAGCGGGAGCGTGAGATAAATACGGTCGCGCTCGGTGATGTGGCACGGCGAGATGAAGCTGCACATCATACCCTGGGTGCGGGCATTGGTCAGCCTCGCGGCCTTAGGTAGGCCGGTCGTGCCGGACGTGTACACATAGAGGCAAAGATCGCGGCCACGTAGCGCGGCGCGATGGTCGCGCGATGGCCGCATGGCTGGCACGCCTGCCAGCGCCGATTCGAAATCATTACCCTCGCCACCGCCCAGCGTCCACACAGGCGGATTCGCGGTGAACAGTCCTTGCGAACTGCGGATCACATCATCCTGATCTGTTCCCGTGATGATGAATTTGGCTTCGGAAATATTGATGCAATGGGCAAGCGAGTCGCCTTCGAGGTTTGAATTGATAAGCGCCACGACGACGCCGATCTTGGACATGGCATACCAGGTGGCGACATAGTCGGGCCGGTTCTCCATGAACAGCGCGACGCAATCTCCGGCTGCCAGCCCCTGTTCCAGTGCCCAATTGGCAATGCGATTGGCACGGGCATCGAACTCGTCATAGGTGGTGAGCGTGCCCTCGAACCGGAAGGCGACATTGGCGCCATGCCTGTCGACCACTGCTTCGATATCGTCCGCCACGAGGTTTTCGGAATCCGGGCTGATGTCCCCGGTCCATTTCGTAAGCGCCCGAACGGCGAGGTAATATTTGATTTCGCGGGCGAGCATGGAGACGAAAGTCATGTAGGAGACATCCTCGGATTGGGTCAGGCGGTTCATTTCCTATGAAAACCGCAGCCTGACAAGGTGAACGCGGGATCGCCAGGATTGTCAAAGGGCGTTCGATAGCCGGAACGCAAAGACGGGTTTGCAGGTTGTGGCGTCTCTGGTAGTTGCTGCGAATGCGAAGCGGAGGGTGCGCAATGTCTGATCCTGTCGGAAATCTTTTGGAATTGCTGGACATTGAACGCCTGGAGCATGACCTGTTCCGTGGCCAAAGCCCGGACGAGCGCGCAAACCAGCGTGTCTTCGGCGGCCAGGTGATCGCTCAGGCCCTGGTGGCAGCCCAGCGGACTGTGTCGGATGACCGGGTGTGCCACTCGCTTCATGCCTATTTTATCCGACCGGGCGACCCCAAAGTGCCGATCATCTACCAGGTCGACCATGCCCGCGACGGCGGCAGTTTCACGACTCGCCGCGTGGTCGCCATCCAGCACGGCAAGCAGATTTTCAACCTGGCCGCCAGTTTCCAGGTGCCCGAAGAAAGCTGGGAACACCAGCACGACATGCCGGACGTGCCGCCCCCCGAGGCCCTGAAAGGGCTGCGCGAGCGCCGTGTCGAAATCGCCGAGAAGGTGCCTGAAGCCCTGCGCCATGAGTTCACACGCGAGCGCGATATCGAAATGCGTGACGTCACGCCGCTGGACCTGTTCCACCCCGAGCCAGCCAGCGACGTGCATCAGGTCTGGTTCCGGGTCGCCCGCGAAGTCGGCGACGACCCAGCGCTGCATCTGTGCCTGCTGGCCTATGCCTCAGACATGAGCCTGCTGGGCACCGGCAATCGCCCCCACGGCCTGACATGGTTCGATCCAAAACTGATGTCGGCGAGCCTGGATCACGCGATCTGGTTCCACGCGCCGGTCAAGTTTTCCGACTGGCACCTGTATGCGATGGATAGCCCATTTGCGGGCAGCGGACGAAGCTTCAACCGGGGAAGCATCTACAACCAAGACGGCAAACTGGTCGCCAGCGTAGCGCAGGAAGGCCTCATGCGCCGGAAAAAGCCGAAGAGCTGAGGTTTTTAGCCGGTGTGCCTGTGAATAACGCCCTGTTTGAGCGGGATTTTCGCGTTCGCAGCAAATCTGTTGCGAATAACAGCTGAAAAGGGCTTGCGCCCGGCGGCACTCCCATTATTACGGGACTCCGGAGCGTAGCGCAGCCTGGTAGCGCATCTGGTTTGGGACCAGAGGGTCGGAGGTTCGAATCCTCTCGCTCCGACCAAAAACTTTCTCGAAGAGACGAGGCTGGCAGATGGAAGCGCGAATCTACAAACCCCATAAAAGCGCGATGACGTCTGGCCGTGGCAACACCAACGCCTGGATCCTCGAATTCGTAAATCCGGATGCCCGGCGCAGCGCCGACCCGGTCATGGGCTGGACCAGTATTGACGATACGTCCGGACAGGTCCGCCTGGAATTCGATACGCAGGAACAAGCTGTTGAATACGCCCAGCGCGAAGGCATGACATTCCGCGTCGAAGAAGCGCGCGAGCGCAAGCGCCTGGTGAAATCATACAGCGAAAATTTCGCGTTTGACCGCAAGCAACCATGGACGCACTAAGGCGCGTCACTGACGTGGCCCCTTAGCTCAACTGGATAGAGCACCGGACTTCTAATCCGACGGTTGCAGGTTCAAGTCCTGCAGGGGTCACCATAGAGACCCGATCAAGACATTCCCATTCAGTACCAGCCGACGCAGGCATGCGCCCCCGAAGCCACGCCTATTCCGCCGGCGCTCCGGCCAGGTCTGCCTCTTCTGATTCTTTTTCGAGCTTGCGGGCGACATCACCGGGTGAGCCCGACTTGCGCGCGAACAACGCATAGGCTGTCGGAACGAACAGGACGGTGACGAAGACAGCTGTGATGACGCCGAACAATATCACCACACCAATCGCCTGCCGGGTTTCTGCCCCTGCCCCTTCTGACAGGATCAGGGGAAGCGCGCCTGCCGCCGTCGTCAGCCCCGTCATGACGATGGGACGGAAACGCGCCAGGGATGCTTCGCGCAAGGCGTCGTCGAATTCCATGCCCTCGTCGCGCAGCTGGTTGGCAAATTCGACGATCAGGATGCCATTTTTTGCCGCCAGTCCGACCAGCATGATCAGACCGATCTGCGTGTAGATATTGATCGTATTGCCGGTCAACCAAAGGCCGAGCAGGCCTCCGGCAATCGTCGCGGGCACGCAGAGCATGATGACAATCGGGTGCCGATAGCTTTCGAACTGGGCCGCGAGAACGAGGAAGACGATGACCAGACCGATAGCGAAGACAAACAGGATAGACGAGCCCGACGATTTGAAGTCGAGCGACTGGCCTTTGAAGTCGATCTGGGCTTCGGAGGGCAGGACCTCGCGCGCCACGCGCTCCATGCCGCTCAAGGCTGTCCCGAGGGACACGCCGGGCGCCAGGCCCGCCTCGATGGTGATCGAGCGGACGCGATTGTAGCGATTGAGGCTTGGACTGTCGGCAATCGACCTGATCGTCGTGAGGCTGGATAGCGGGATGAGCTGGCCGGAACGCGATGACCGAACATAGATGTTCTGGATATCCATTGGCGTGTCCTGGTCTGACCGCAGGCCTTCGAGGATGACGTCATATTCTTCGCCATTGTCCGTATAGGTCGTGACACGCCGGGAGCCGAGCATGGTCTGCAATGTGGTGCCAACTTCAGACACGGTCACGCCGAGATCAGCGGCGCGCTCATAATCGATCGAAATCCTAAATTGCGGCTGCGTTTCCTTATAGTCCCAATCGACATCGACCAGACCGGGATTGTCAGTTTCCAGCGCCGCGACGAATGTATCGCGCCACTGTGTCAGGTCTTCGTAGGAGGGCCCACCTATGACGAACTGGATGGGCTTTCCATTTCCGCCACCCAGCCCCTGCCGCATGATCGCGAAGGCGCGGATGCCCGGAAGATCGGAGAGTTTTCCATTGATTTCCTGGATGATCGCGTCGGCCGACCGACGATTGGCCCAATCGTCGAGGACGACAATGACAAACCCCTCATTGAAACCCGACGACCCGAACCCGGGCGAGCGCAGCAACAGGCGCGTCGCTTCGCCCGACTCCGAATAGGGCAGCAGCCGGCGCTCGATCTCGTCGAGATAGGTGGACATATAGTCGAAGGATGCCCCTTCTTCGCCCCGGATGCTGATAAAGAAGCTGCC
>NZ_JBBKXE010000169.1:0-31958 GCF_037969335.1 Hyphomonas sp.
CCTGCCGCCGCCCGGCCCGTTCGACTATCCGCCGCGTGACACAGATCTCCTGCCCGCACGCCCGCTGATCCAGCGCCTGCGCGCCCTGAATGACGTATGGGACAATCCGGCTTGCTACATCACGGCGATGCGCCGCCGGATCGGACAGGCGAATGCCGCTCCCGTGATCCGGCACCAGCTCCCGCCCGCCTTCCGCGCGCGAAATCTGTCAAAAGCAGAACGGGAAACGGCCAAGGGCGTGCACGCCGAAGCCGCCAGCCTTGTTCCGCAGTTAAATTCATCCTGAGGCGTATCGAAATCGCAGCGACTTTGCTGGACGGGACATCCCCGTACCGGGCAGGTGCGCTCGACGTATCTAGTCCGCCTTCACAAGGTAAGAAGATGGCGGACTGTTCAATACGATTCCGGAACCGATTACCAACTCGAATCGGACAACACCATCAGCAGACGCATCTCCGACTGACAGGTTCATGACAGCATCCGGCGTTGTCCAGAAAGTATTGTGCATGGATTTTCCTCTGTCCGGTCCGTCGCCAATTCGTGCGCTATTTCGACCAAATTTGAATGGCTGATCATTGATCCTCAGTGCGCCAACGAGGTCGCGGAGCCTGTAGGCGTCGATAATATTCCCGACCAGAGTGCAGCCTTTGCCTCCAATCAGGTCCGGCTTGGGGAGCGCTAATGGATTCTTGAGCAAAGTGTCTGGCTGTATGGGGCTTCCCTCGGTCACAAGGCCAGCACGAAACCGTCGTCGGTGGTCCGACGTGACCTGGCCCTCTGCGGTCAGTATCAAAATAAGCCCCGGAGAATCCGGCGAGGCAAGCCCAACGCGATGATAGGGCTTTATGCCCCAGATATATGGATCGAACTGGACCGTCGGAACTTTTGTCCATCCGGAATCGGTTGCAGCAGTCCACGCATCTGTCGCGTCGCCATCTGTAACAAGGCAGAAAGACTGAAACGTCTCGACGACGTCATCTGCTGAGGCCGCATTGAGATAGGGATCGTCATCTTCGGTCGCGCTCACCGGTCGAGCATGAGCGCTCGCCGCAAGCAATATCGCCGACAGTACAACGCAAGAGAGCCTCATGCTTCTACCCTAACGAGGGTCGAGGCAATTTCAAGGTTCTTAAACCAACCGGCTCTGCTTCACCGCTGCTTCAATAAAGCTCGCAAATAACGGGTGCGGCTGGAACGGACGCGACTTCAGTTCTGGGTGGAACTGCACACCGATGAACCAGGGGTGGCTCGGCAACTCGAAGATTTCGGGCAGTTTGCCATCCGGCGACATGCCCGAGAACAGGACGCCCGCCTTCTCCAGCTTCGGAATATAGCTCGCATTGACCTCGTAACGGTGACGGTGGCGTTCTGAAATATCGAGGCTGCCATAGATCTCGGCGACCTTGCTGCCCTCTTTCAGGCGCGCCGGATAGGCGCCGAGCCGCATCGTGCCGCCCTTGTCCGTGGTCTCGTCGCGCACGACTTTCTCATTGCCCTTGGTCCACTCTTCCATCAGGCCGACAAGCGGCTGCTTGGTCGGGCCGAACTCGCTGGTCGAGGCGTCCTTGATGCCGGCCAGGTTGCGTGCCGCCTCGATCACAGACAGCTGCATGCCATAGCAGATGCCGAAACACGGCACCGCGCGTTCGCGCGCAAATCGGGCTGCCCGCATCTTGCCGTGCGCGCCGCGCTCCCCGAAGCCGCCCGGCAGGATCACGCCATGCACGCCTTCAAGAATATCCAGCGGCGCGTGCTCGTCATCGAACTGCTCGGAATCGATCAGGCGCACGTCGACCTTGACCTGGTTGGCGAGGCCGCCATGGACCAGCGCTTCCATCACCGACTTGTAGGCGTCCGGCACGTCCGTGTACTTGCCGACTAGGCCGATACAGACGTCGCCATCCGGATTGCGGATCGTGTGCGCAATCTTGTTCCAGGCCGTCAGGTCGGGCGCGGGCGCGTCATCGATCCGGAAATGCGCCAGCACTTCGGTATCCAGCCCTTCGCCATGATAGGCCGCCGGGACATCATAGATATGGCCCACATCGCGGGCTTCGATCACGGATGACGGGCGCACATTACAGAAGCTGGCAATCTTGCCCTTTTCGGTCTCGGGGATCGGCCGGTCGCAGCGGCAGAGCAGGATTTGCGGCTGGATGCCGATCGAGCGCAGTTCCTTGACCGAGTGCTGCGTCGGCTTGGTCTTCATCTCGCCGGCCGCCGGAATATAGGGCAGCAGCGTCAGGTGGATGAAGCAGGCGCGTTCCGGCCCCAGTTCCTGGCCCAGCTGGCGGATCGCCTCGAAGAAGGGCAGGCCCTCGATGTCGCCGACCGTGCCGCCAATCTCGCAGAGCACGAATTCAACGTCGTCGCCCGGATCGGACAGGACGAAATCCTTGATCTCGTTAGTCACGTGCGGAATCACCTGGATCGTCGCGCCGAGATAGTCCCCGCGCCGTTCCTTCTCGATGATGCGCTGATAGATGCGTCCAGTCGTGATATTGTCCGACTGGCGCGCCGACACGCCGGTAAAGCGCTCATAGTGCCCGAGGTCGAGATCGGTCTCGGCGCCATCATCGGTGACATAGACCTCGCCATGCTGGCGCGGGCTCATCGTGCCGGGATCGACATTGAGATAGGGATCGAGCTTGCGCAGGCGGACCTTGTAGCCCCGTGCCTGTAGCAGCGCGCCGAGTGCAGCGGACGCAATGCCCTTGCCAAGGGAAGACACCACGCCGCCCGTAATGAAAATATAGCGGATCATGGGACTATCCCGATGCCGTGATTCGTTGACTGAAAGCGCGGACAAAATGTCCACACCGCAAATTTACTGGGGATTGCCCGCATCCGGCTCAGCCGGAACAGGTGTTTCCTCCGTTACCGATTCGCCTTCCGGCGCAGCGGGAACGGTCTCGGACGGCGCAACCGGCGCATCCGTAATGGTCGATGAGGTGCCAACGCCGCCATCCTGCCCTTCGAGCAGTGGGGCGGACGGATCGAACAGGTCCACAGGCGCCTTGATGTCGTTGATCTCATCAGCGCCGAGGGCTTTCTCGACTGCGGACCGGCTGTCGTCCCCCCGGTTGGCAATCGATGTCAGGGCCAGGCTGGTAATAAAGAACACACCACCAATGATGATGGTCGTACGCACCAGCGCACCCGCCGCGCCACGGCCCGACATCAGCGAATTGCCGCCACCGCCGCCACCCATGCCAAGGCCACCGCCTTCTGACTTCTGGATCAACACCAGGCCGGTCATGACGACACAGGCGAGGATATGGACGACGAGGATGACATTCTGCATGAGGCGACCGGATTTCCTGAAATCAAGGGGCCCGCATATCGCCAATGACGGCGAACGCCAAGCCTCTCGCTTCAGTCTGGGTTAAATTGCTGCCCTGTAGATGGAGAGAAAGTCGTCGGCCTTCAAGCTCGCGCCGCCGATCAATCCGCCATTAACGTTGGGAACGGCAAGGATTTCCGCGGCATTTGCGGGGTTCATGCTGCCACCATAAAGGATACGGGTTTCAGCGCCCGACGCGTCAAACCGCCCCGTCAGCCAGTCCCGAATGGCGCCGTGTACTTCCGCGATCTGGTCCGTATTGGCCACTTTTCCCGTGCCGATGGCCCAGATCGGTTCATAAGCGATGACGAATTCACCGGCGCCAACGCCGTCCGGGATCGACCCGGCCAGCTGGCTTTCGATCCGCGCCAGCGTCTGGCCGGCTTCGCGCTCGGCGAGGCTCTCGCCAACGCAAATGATCGGTACGAGGCCCGCGCGCCGCGCCGCCGAAGCCTGCGCCGCGACAACCGAATCCGTCTCGCCATGATCAGCCCGGCGCTCCGAATGGCCGACGATAACGTGACTGGCACCGGCATCGGCCAGCATTTCAGCCGAAATATCGCCAGTATGGGCGCCTTTGGCGTTCGGGTGACAGGTTTCGCCCCCGATTCGCAGCGCCGAATCCGCCGCCGCCGAGCGCCCCAGTGCCACCAGGGTAGCCGGAAGGCAAAGCAACGCGGTCACGCTGGCCTCTCCGGCGCCAACTGCAGCAGCCACAGCCTCTACCTGCGAAAGACTTTCCCGCAGACCATTCATTTTCCAGTTTCCGGCGATCAGTGTCCGTGACATGCAGCCATCCCTATCTTGCAAGACATTGCTGTGTCGCCTAGCAAGCACTGAGCCATCCCGCAAATCGCCTGAGAGACCGCGTCACAATGCTAGCCCTGATGAAAAGCCTGATGAACTCGATCTTCGGCAAGTTCGTCGTCATGATCATCATCGCAGGCATGGCGTTCTGGGGTGCCGACCAGGCCTGGACGTCGATGAACACCGGTCTCGGCAATGATCTGGCCGCCGCCGGCCCGCGCGGAATCGACATGACGACGCTCGACCGTCGGGTCGAAAACCTGCTGCGCAATATCAACGCCAATGCGGAAAAGCCGATCACCAAGTCCGAAGCGGTTGATCAGGGCATTGTCGACCAGGTGTTCCAGCTCGAGACATCCAAAATCGTGAACCTCGGTTACGCCAGCACGATCGGTATCAAACCGTCGACCGATGCCGTAGTCGAACAGCTGAAGACGGTCGATGCATTCAAGAACCCGCTGACCGGCGAACTCGACCTCAACACCTATCGCGAAGTCCTGTATCAGAACCGGTTCACCAAGGATGAATATGAGCAGCAGGTCGCCGATGACCTGATATTGAAAACGCTCGGCGACGCCGCCACGGCGGCGATCTATCCGCCGCAAATTCTGGCCAGTATCCAGGCCCTTTATATCGGCGAAACCCGGGACGTGTCCTGGTTCATCCTCGACGCCACGAAGGCCCCCACGCCGGACGCGCCAACCGACGAAGACATCCGCGCCTTCTATGACGAGAACCTTGCTGCGCTTGAACAGCCGGAACGCCGCGCCATCGACCTTCTCAGGATGTCCGCTGACGACTTCCTCTCCAACGTCACCGTCACCGAGCAGGAAATCGCGACGATCTACGAAGCCACCAAATCCGAGCGCTTCTCCGAGCCTGACCAGCGCACCTTTATTGAACTCTACTTTGCAGACCGCGACACCGCGCGCGCCGCGTTCGGCCAGTTGGCAGGCGGCGCTGACCCGGCCACGCTCTCTGGCGTCCTCTCCAGCGAGACCCGGACCGGCAACAAGGAAAGCGTCGCCGACACCGCGCTTCAGGACGCCATGTTCGGCCCCGGCAAGCAGAGCGGCGCCCTGTTCGGTCCCCGCGAATCCAACGGCAAATGGCTCGTCGCACGACTGGTGTCGGTGCAGCCAGGTGCCGTTTATCCGATCGAGACCGTGTCTGACGTCATCCGGGACGAACTCATGCGCGAACGCGCGCAGGTCCATTTCTACGAGAACCTGGATGCGCTCGATCGTTCCATCGGCGCAGGCTATCCGCTGTCCCAGATCGCATCGGAACTGGGCGTCCCGATCATCAGCTTTGCGCCGGTCGACGAAACAGGCACAACCAAGGACGGCGTCAACATGACGGGCCTCGTCGCGGCGCGCGATGCCTTCAGCGATGCATTCCGCGTCAATGCCGGTGAGGTCTCCAGCCGCTACGATGGCGACGATGCGGTCTACCTGACGTCGCCGCGTACCATCATCGCGCCAAGCACGCCTGACTTCGACACGGTCAAGGATGACATTCGCCAGACTCTCGTGGCCCAGCGCGCCGCCAATGCGATGCAGGCCTATTCGGACAGTGTCATCGAAAAGGTGAAATCCGGTGACCCGACGCTGGCAGGTGCGGCAAGTGCTGCGGGTGCCAACGTCGAATCCCCGACACTGCCTGTCACCCGGATCACCGCCGAGCAGAGCGGCCTGCCGACGTCAGCGATTTCGGCCATTTTTGCCGGGCGCGACGGCGACGTGTTCAGCTATCCGAACCGGACCGGCGACAAGTTCATGATCGTTCAACTCAACAAGATCATGCCCCCCTCCGACGCGGCGCTGGAAATGCTCGGCACCCAGGCCACGTCATCACTGAACCAGGCATTGCGTGACGACCTGCAATTTGCGGCCGAGGCCGAAATTCGCAACGCCATGAAGCTCAAGGTCAATGATAATGGACTTGCGGCATACAAAAAATCGGTTGCTACCGATCAATGACGCCAGCCCGTCTGATCGTTCGCAGGCGTATCGGGGATATTGAAACACCCGTCGGCGCGATGCTGAAACTGGGCGATGACGCGCCCGGTAGCTTCCTGTTCGAATCCATCGCGGGCGGCGAACGCCTCGGGCGCTATTCCTTTATCGGTCTCGAACCCGAACACTGGTTCCGCATTCAGGATGGCATCGCCACCGTATCCGAAACAGCGGACTTCGCGAATCCGACCCGCACGTCAGACAATCCTGTTCAGGCCCTGCGCGACTTTGTCCGTTTTGCGCAGGCCGAAACCGACACGCCCCTGCCCCCGATGGCGTCAGGCGCATTCGGCTATGTCGGCTATGACATGATCCAGCATGTCGAACCGGTGACGATTACCGGCGCAGACACCCTGGACGTGCCTGAAGCCCTGCTCGTCATCCCGCGCGTCGTCATCGTGTTCGACCACATCTATCAGGAAATCCTGCTCATTGGCCGCGTCCAAAAAGGCAATGAAGCGGCGATCAACACCCTGCTGGATGACGTCGAAGCGCGCCTCGAGCGCATGCCGGTCGTCCCGCCCAAGGATCAGCCGCCCGTCGAGGTCACGCTGACATCGAACACGACCAAGGCGCGCTATTTCGAAATCGTCGAACAATGCCGCGACTATATCCGCGCCGGTGACATCTTCCAGGTCGTGCCCAGCCAGCGCCTGTCGACCCCCTTCAGCCTGAAATCGATCAGCTATTACCGGGCCCTGCGCCGCCTCAATCCGTCGGCCTTCATGTTCCACATGAACCTCGGCACCGTGCGCCTCGTCGGCTCGAGCCCGGAAATCCTCGTTCGCCTGCGCGATGGCCGCATCGCCATCCGCCCGATCGCCGGCACGCGTCCGGTCTCAGGCGACGCCATCGAAGATGCGCGCCGCGCCGAAGGCCTGCTCGCCGATCCGAAGGAGATGGCGGAACACCTGATGCTGCTCGACCTCGGCCGCAATGATGTCGGCCGCGTCGCCGCCTATGGCAGTGTCGAAGTCACCGAACAGTTCATCGTCGAGCGCTACAGCCACGTCATGCACATCGTCTCCCATGTCGAAGGCAACCTGCGCGAAGGTCTCGACGCCGTCGACGCGCTGTTTGCCGGTTTCCCCGCCGGTACTGTTTCCGGTGCTCCGAAGATCCGGGCCATGCAGATTATCAACGAAATGGAATCCGCCCGGCGCGGTATCTATGGCGGCGCCGTCGGCTATTTCGGCTGGAACGGCGACCTCGATACCTGCATCGCCCTGCGCACCGCGATCATCAAGGACGGCCAGCTCCACATCCAGGCTGGCGGCGGGGTCGTGCTCGATTCCGTGCCGCAATACGAATATGACGAGACCCTGCACAAGGCTGGCGCCCTCAAGCGCGCCGCCGAACTCGCCGCCACTTATGAGTTCGACCAATGATCCTCGTCGTCGACAATTATGACAGCTTCACGTGGAACCTCGTCCATTACCTGGAAGAGCTTGGCGCCCGCACGAAGGTCATCCGCAATGACGAGCTGACAGTCGAGGAAGCGCTCGCGCTCAAGCCCGACGGCATCCTCCTCTCCCCCGGCCCCTGTACCCCGAACGAGGCCGGCATCTGCGTCGACCTGATCAAGGCCGCGCCGGACGACATGCCAATTCTCGGCGTCTGCCTCGGCCACCAGGCCATCGGCCAGGCCGTTGGCGGCGCGGTGATCACGGCGAAGGAAATCCGTCACGGCAAGCTGTCCGACATTCACCAGACCGGCGGCGACCTGTTCGAGGGCCTGCCGGAAACCTATGCCGTGGTCCGCTACCACTCGCTGTCCGTACGCGATTCCGACCTGCCCGATTGCCTCGTTGCAGACGCCGTCACCGACGACGGCGAGATCATGGCCCTGCACCACAAGACCCGTCCGATCTACGGCGTCCAGTTCCACCCGGAATCGATCAAGACCGAACACGGTCACGCACTCCTGAAAAACTTCCTGAAGCGGGTCTCATAGAATGGGCCGCCTGGCATGAACGACGTCGACCTGAAAGCTGAGGCCCTCCTCGCAGACTTGAATCCGACCAGTCCCAGCGCCGCGCCCGGACAGAATTTCCTGCCGCCTGAAACGCGCCGTGATGTTCCCGGCGCTTATGGCTCAACGCCTGTCTGGCGCGCCGGTGAAGGCCCGCCCACGCTGTTCGTCCACGGCTGGGATGATACGCATCGCGTCTGGCGTCGCT
The DNA here is from genome assembly GCF_037969335.1 of Hyphomonas sp. Classification (GTDB taxonomy): domain Bacteria; phylum Pseudomonadota; class Alphaproteobacteria; order Caulobacterales; family Hyphomonadaceae; genus Hyphomonas. The sequence continues at coordinate 8,349 of NZ_JBBKXE010000169.1, forward strand.
TCGCGCAGGACTTCCTTCAGAACACGCGCCCGATCCTGGTGATGGACCTGCCCGCCCACGGCGCATCGAAAGCTGACGCCTGCACGCCGGTCACGGCGGCCGCTTCGGTCGCTGAGGTCTGCGCCGCCGAAGGCCCGATAGACGCCATCATCGCCCACTCGTTCGGTTGCGAAGCCAGCGTGCGCGCCATCGCCGCCGGAGCAAGCCCCGACTATCTCATCCTGATCGCGCCGCCGCTTCTCGACTGGGCCGACTACCAGCGTCTGAAGGGGCATGACGACGCCGTCATCGCCCGGGCGCTTGCCCTTCTCCAGGCGCGGACCGGGACCGACATGGCCCGCACCGATTTCCGTGCCGCGCTTCAGGACTACAAGGGCACCGTCCTGCTGGTCGGATCCGATGCCGACGAAAGCAGCCCGCTCGGTCTGGCACGCGACCTCGCAGAAAGCCTGCCCGGCGCGCGCCTCGTCGAAGACGACACACTCAGCCACCGCGATGTCGCACTCGATCCCCGTATCCTGTCGGAAATCAGCGCCTTTCTCGGCTACTGACGCGCCATTCCCGCATTGAACCGCGTGCCCAAGGCCGCTAACGATGACGCTCGCTTTCGGGAATTCACTGATGACTGACTCTGCCCTCACCACCGCCATCAAGGCGATTGCCCGCAACGAAACGCTTGCGCCCGATACGCTGGAAGCCGCGTTCAACCTGCTCCTGAGCGGTGACGCGGCGCCGGAAGAAATCGGCGCCTTCCTGATGGGCCTTGCGGTGAGCGGTGAGACCGCTGCCGAACTCACCGCCGGGGCCCGCATCATGCGCCAGCACGCCCGCACGATCACGCTCGACGGACCGGTCCTCGACACGTGCGGAACCGGCGGCCTGCCGTGGAAGAGCCTCAACACGTCCACGGCCAGTGCGCTGGTCATCGCCGCCGCCGGTGGCCGTGTCGCCAAGCATGGCAACCGCTCGGTCCCGCCGAAAACCGGTTCGGCCGATGTGCTCGAAACCCTCGGTGTGAATCTCGAAACCGACGAGCACGAATTCCGCGCCTGCCTCGACGGCCCCGGCGTCGCCTTCATGTTCGCGCGCAGCCATCACAGCGCCATGCGCCATGTCGCGCCGGTCCGCGCAAAACTCGGCATCCGCAGCATCTTCAACCTGCTGGGCCCCCTCTCGAATCCGGCCGGGGCGCAGTTCCAGGTCCTCGGCGTCTTCGCACCCGAATGGACACGGCCCATGGCTGAAGCCCTCGTCCAGCTCGGCACGACCAAGGCCTGGGTCGTGCATGGTCTTGATGGCATTGACGAACTCTCCATCGCCGGTCCCACCCATGTCTGCGAAGTCAGTGGCGGCACCATTCGCGAATTCGAGATCCACCCCTCCGACGCCGGCCTCGATACCAGCCCGCTGTCGCGTCTCGAAGGCGGCAATATCACCGACAATGCCCTCGCCATCACCGAACTGCTCGACAGCCATGAGGGCCCTTTTCGTGACGCCGTGCTGCTCAACGCCGCAGCTGGCCTTCATGTCTTCGGCAGGGCCGCAGACCTCAAACAAGGCGTCGCCATGGCCGCCGAAGCCATCGACACCGGCAAGGCCCGCGACACGCTGCGCAAACTCGTGGCGCTCTCGAACGGGCAGGACCCGGTATGAGCACCGCTCTCGACCGGATCGTCGATTACAAGCGGGATGAAGTCGCCGCGCTCAAGCGGGCCGAATCCTTCGCCAGCCTTTCGAGGGCCGCAACCGGAGCCAGTCCGGTCCGGGGCTTCGCCGCCGCCATGGACCGCGTCGCCAGCACCGGCGAAAATGCCCTGATCTGTGAATTGAAGCGCAAGAGCCCTTCAGCGGGTGACATCCTGCCCGGCGCCGATCCCGTCGCCATCGCCGCCGAATACGAATCCGGCGGCGCCGCCTGCCTGTCAGTCCTCACCGATGGTCCGAGCTTTGGCGGCTCGCTGGCCGATTTTGCCGCCATTCGCGACGCGGTGAGCCTGCCTATGCTGCGCAAGGACTTCCTGATCGACCCGATCCAGGTCGCTGAGTCCCGCGCCCACGGCGCCGATTGCATTCTCATCATCCTGTCGGCCGTGGATGACGCGCTGGCAGCCGACCTCCACGACGCCGCAACCGGTTTCGGCATGGATGTTCTCATCGAGACCCATGACGAAGCCGAACTGGAACGCGCCCTCCGGCTCGCTTCGCCCCTGATCGGCATCAACAATCGCGACCTGAAGCGTATGGTGACAGACCTGTCGACAACCGAGCGCCTCGCACCCCTTGTTCCGGCAGGCCGCCACGTCATTGCCGAAAGCGGTATTTCGACCCCCGAAAACATTATCCGGCTGCGTGCCACGGGCGCGCGACGATTCCTGATTGGCGAGAGCCTGATGAAAATGAACGACCGGCGCAAAACTTCCGTAACCGCGTTAAGACAGGCCTGTTCCGTTTGACCCGAACCGGGAACACATGTAGAACATAAGAGAACATAGATTCGGACGGAAGGAATCATCCCGTGCTGACCAGTAAACAAAAAGAGCTGCTGCTCTTCATCAATGAGCGGATCAAGGAGACCGGAGTCTCGCCCTCATTCGATGAGATGAAGGAAGCGCTCAACCTCGCCTCCAAGTCCGGTATCCACCGCCTGATTTCGGCGCTTGAGGAACGCGGATTCATCCGCCGCCTCGCGCATCGGGCCCGCGCCCTTGAAGTGTTGAAACTGCCTGAGTCCGCCATTCCAACGCAGCAATTGCGCGGCCGGAAGGATTTCAAACCCGCCCTCGTCTCATCAGGCCTCCCGACAGAGGCCCGTGCGCCCCGCGCCATCCCGATCCTTGGCCGCATTGCCGCTGGTGTGCCGATCTCGGCGATCCAGCAGGACAATGGCCACATCACGGCCCCCGATGACCTTGCAGAGGGCGAAGAGCATTTCGCGCTTGAGGTCAAAGGCGACTCGATGATCGAAGCCGGCATTCTCGAAGGCGATCTCGTCATCCTGCGCCGCACTGAATCTGCCAATACAGGCGATATCGTCGTCGCGCTGATTGATGGCGAAGAGGCCACGCTCAAGCGCCTGCGCCGCAAGGGGGCCTCTGTCGCCCTTGAAGCTGCCAACCCGGCCTATGAGACCCGCATCTTTGGTCCTGACCGTGTACAGGTCCAGGGGCGTCTCGTGGCCCTCGTCCGCCGCTACGACTGACACTGGCGCCAGGGTCGGTTGCGGCATGCCGTGCCGACCTGCACGTCCAGTCCGGAGTCGACTCGCCGCGCGGTGAGACCTCCTGCCTTTGACACTTCCGTCCAGCGATATGTATTCGGGCAATCGCCCGTCGTGTCGGATAGCGTTAGCACCAACACCGCATCAGGCGCTGCGCGGCAATCGCCACCCTCCGACAACACGATCACGCCAGCCGGAGTCTCCAGCCTGCATGGCAGCTCACCGCATGCCGTCACCTCAAGCGCGCTGTAGCGCAGCGGCGCCAACCCGTCCCCTTCGGCGAACCCGAACCTTTGCATGCCATTGTCGGCGGCGCGCACGAACACCTCGCCCGATGCCGACCAGTGCACCATCAATTGCGGACTGGCCGTCCACAGCCACACAGCGGGCACAATGGCCATGAGGCAGAGCAGGATCCGACCTGCCCCTCGCGCCGTCGTCACCAGCGCAAGGGCCAGTGCGAACAGGGCCAGGCTGCTGCCCGGCATCGCCGACGATGTCGATAATTTGGCCGGTGCCAGCTCGACGCACCAGTGCGCAATCGCCAGCACCAGTTCAAGCGAATACCCGAAAAGCCTCAGGCCCACATCGCCCATCCCGAACGGCGTCAGCAGCAGCGCCAGAGCCGCGGACGGGGCACTGACAAAGCTGATCACCGGCATCGCCAGCAGGTTGGCGATCAGGCTGAGCCCCGCCAGGCCAAGCCACACAGTTCGTCAGGCGCCAGAAAGTAGGCCGCAGCCCCGGCGCACAGGGAAAACGCGAACAGTAATGGCCGCGCGTCAATCGATGCAATCGACCACATCCGGGCCCAGACGCTGCCCAGGTCCCGGCCCGCCCCCTTGCCTTCAGGCGCAACCTTGTGTTTGTGCACCACAGATGAGATTTCCGCACGCATTGATCAGGAGCCTGCCACCCTTATGACCGTTGTCACGCGATTTGCCCCCTCTCCCACCGGCATGTTGCACATTGGAGGGGCAAGGACCGCACTTTTCAACTACTTGTTTGCCCGCCGCCGTGGCGGCCGCTTCCTCCTGCGCATTGAAGATACCGACAAGGCCCGCTCTACGGCCGAAGCCACCGCCGCCATTCTCGAGGGCATGGCCTGGCTCGGCCTCGACGCCGATGAGCCGCCTTTGATGCAGTCCACCCGCGAAGCGCGGCACGCCGAAGTCGCAGCTGAAATGCTGTCACGCGGCACCGCCTTCAAATGCTACGCGACCCAGGAGGAACTCCAGGCCCGACGCGATCTCGGCGAAGAGAAACGCCGTGCGGCCAAGGCCGACGACCTGTCCGACACAGACCGCGCTGCGCTGCTCGCAGAGGCCCATGACCTGCTGGCGCCGTACCGGTCGCCCTGGCGCGACGGCGCGCCTGCACCAGCTCCCGACGCGCCCTACACTGTTCGCCTGCGCGCACCAGACGATGGCAATCGCGTGGTCGAGGACGTCGTGCAAGGCACGGTGCGTATCCAGGCGAGCGAGATCGACGACCTGATCCTGCTGCGCGCCGATGGTTCACCGACCTACATGCTGGCCGTGGTTGTCGACGACCATGATATGAGCGTGACCCATGTGATCCGTGGCGACGACCATTTGCGCAACACGTTCCGTCAGGTCCCGATCTACGAGGCAATGGGCTGGGACATCCCTGTCTACGCTCATGTTTCCATGATTCACGGCAATGACGGCGCCAAGCTCTCCAAGCGCCACGGCGCGCTTTCGACACTTGCTTATCGCGACATGGGATACCTGCCCGAAGCCTTGAACGCTTACCTGTTGCGCCTCGGCTGGAGCCATGGCGACCAGGAGATATTTACCCGGGAAGAAGCCATTGCTGCGTTTGATCTCGATGGAATCGGCCGCGCCCCCGCCCGGCTTGATCTCGAAAAGCTCGGCCAGATCAACTCCCATTTCATGCGCCTGGCCAATGATTCCCGCTTGGTCGACCTGCTCGCCCCCCTCCTAGAGGCTGACGGAGCCCTCTCGAAAGATGAATGGCAACGCGTCAAGCGCGCCCTGCCGCATTTGAAAGACCGCGGCACCACTTTAGCAGAACTGGCAGCGGCGTTTGCGTTCCTTACCGTCAAGCGCCCGCTCAATCTCAATAAGAACGCCAGAAAGGCGCTTTCCGGGGGGGGACTTGACCGGCTCGCCGGACTGCGCGACGAACTGCAGCGCATATCGCAATGGACCTCTGATCAGATTTCCGAAACGATAACGTCGTATTGCGCTGCACAAGACCTATCTATGGGGCAGGTAGGTCAACCGCTCCGCGCTGCACTGACTGGCGGCCTTCCAGCACCCGATATTGCGCCGGTGCTTGAATGGCTGGGACAGGATGAAGCGCTCGGACGGATAGAGGATCAACTCGACCAGGCTGGCCAGTAAGGCGCGCCGGACGGAATACGAACAAGAAGGGCTATATCTGATGGAAAACAAGACGAAGAATGCCGGCACTGCCAATCTCGAAGTCGCTGGCAAGACCTATGAATTGCCCGTTCTCTCGGGAACGCACGGACCGAATGTCATAGACGTCCGCAAGGTGTATGCTGAATCAGGACATTTCACCTTCGACCCAGGATTCACGTCGACCGCCAGCTGCGAAAGCCAGATCACGTTCATTGACGGCGATGAAGGCATCCTGCTTCACCGCGGCTACCCGATTGGCCAACTTGCTGAAAAGTCGACGTTTCCGGAAGTCTGTCACCTCATCCTGAAAGGTGAACTGCCCACCAAACCTGAGCTCTCCGAGTTCAACGCCGAAATCAAGCAGCACACCCTTCTTCACACGCAGATGGATCGCTTTTTCGAAGGCTTCCGCCGTGACAGCCACCCGATGGCCATGCTGACAGGCGCCGTTGGTGCCATGGCATCCTTCTATCCCGGTGCCATGGACAGCGAAGATCCCGATGAACGCCACCTCAGCTCCGTCCGGCTCCTCGCCAAGATGCCGACTCTCTGCGCCCGTATCCTGAAATACAATATGGGCCAGAAATTCGTCGATCCACGCAACGAATTCTCCTACGCCGAAAACTTCCTGAACATGTGTTTCTCGGTATCGGCCGAGGACTACAAGGTCGACCCGGCAATCGCCAAGGCGATGGACCGCTTCTTTATCCTGCATGCTGACCACGAGCAGAACGCCTCAACGTCGACCGTGCGTCTCGCCGGTTCGTCAGGCGCTCATCCGTTTGCCGCTGTTGCTGCCGGTGTCGCCTGCCTCTGGGGCCCCAGCCATGGCGGCGCCAACGAAGCCTGCCTCAACATGTTGCACGAGATCGGGTCGGTCGACCGAATTCCGGAATTCGTCGAAAAGGCCAAGGACAAGACAAGCGGCTTCCGCCTCATGGGCTTCGGTCACCGCGTCTATAAAAACTACGATCCGCGCGCGACCGTCATGCGCGAGTCAGCCCACGAAGTTCTCGACCTGCTCGGCCTCAAGGATCAGCCGATCCTGAAAGTCGCAATGGAACTGGAACGGATCGCGCTTGAAGACGACTATTTCGTCGAGAAAAAGCTCTATCCGAACGTCGACTTCTATTCCGGCATCATCCTTGACGCGATGGGCTTCCCGAAACAGATGTTCACTGTGTTGTTTGCCCTCGCGCGCACCGTCGGCTGGGTCGCACAGCTCAACGAAATGATCGAAGACCCGACACAGCGTATTGGTCGTCCGCGCCAGATCTATACCGGCGCCGCCCAACGCGACTACGTGCCAATGGCCAACCGCTAGGCGCGCGCCTCTTCGAGGATCACGTCGGCTGCGATTTCAGCCGCATCACGATCGCCCTCTTTCATCCGGGAGAGGGCGATTTGCTGTGCGGCCCTCTGTTCGGCCAGCACGTCCGGGTTCGTCAGCCAGTACAGCGCGCGAGCGGCGATCCGGTCAGGCGTCTGCTTCGTCTGGACAAATTCCGGCACGACCTCCTGGTCATCGCTGACAATGTTCAGCAATGTGATGTGGCGTTTCTGGTAGAGCCATCCGCGCGCCAGCGACCATGTCACCCAGCCGGTCTTGTAGGCAACGATCATCGGCGTTCCCTGCATCGCCAGTTCGCTCGTGACCGTTCCCGAACAGGCCAGCGCAAGGTCGGCAGCGGCCATCGCGTCATACCGCTCCGACGCGTCTGACGACACGGTTGCCCATTCGTCCACGTCAGGGAACGCTTCCGCGAACTGCGCCGCCACGCTCGCGGCCGGGGCGATGACGATTTTCCGTGCCGGATCGGAATCCTTGATGATCCGCGCCGCTTCAACCAGTGCCGGTGCAACGCGCTTGATTTCGCTGGACCGGCTGCCGGGCAGCACGAGCACGACCTGGGACTCGTCATCAATGCCATGCGCCTTGCGAAAGACGTCCCGCTCGCCCCATTGGTGGCGCGACAAAGCCGGGTTTCCAACCACTGTCGTCTTCAGGCCGAACGGCTCATAGAACGGCGCTTCGATCTCGTGCATGCAGAGCAGGTGGTCCACCGTTTCCGCCAGGGTCTTCGCACGGCCGGGCCGCGTCGCCCAGACTTGCGGGCCGATCAGTTTGACCAGCCTGATATCCGGTGCCCGCGCCCTCACGCGCTGGGCAACACGCAGCATGAAGCCCCACGAATCGACCAGCACGACGACGTCCGGCGCGTCGGCAATGATCGCATCCGCCGCGATGTCGGCCAGTTTGACCACGGTGCCGTACGCCCTCAATCCCTCGAACAGTCCAAGCACCGAAAGCGGCGATATATCGATGGGCGACACAATCCCGGCAGACGCCATTTCCGCCCCGCCAATGCCCGAAACATGCACGTCGGGCTGCTTCGCCCGGATCGTACTGATCACTTCGCGCGCCAGCAGGTCGCCTGAGGATTCCGCGGCCACGAAATAGAGGCGCGGGGCGGTCATGTGCCGAGGCCGGGTTCGAAGCCGTAAATGAACACGCCGAGCCGTTCGGCAGTTGCCTGCATCTCGGCGCGGCCGAGCATCAGCGCACCGCCCGCCTCGACGGCGAGCCCCGCCAGCCCTGCTGCAGCCACCTTCTCCACCGTCGAGACGCCAACGGTTGGCATATCGATCCGCCGCTCCTGGGCCGGCTTTGGCCGTTTGACCAGGACGCCCCGTCGCGCCGCGATGGTGCCGCGTATCGTCTCGGGCAGCGCAGCACACCTTTCGAGCATGGCATCCGTGCCCTCCTGCGCCTCGACAGCGAGCACCAGGCCCTCGCAGACCACACAGCCCTGCCCGATATCCAGATCGCCCAGAGCGGCCACCACGTGCGCTCCACGGGCAATATCCGACATGGCCGCCTGAGAGGGAGCGGAACCGCCGACAAGGCCTGACGGCGCCAGCAAGGCGGCGTGCGCCGCATCGGAGCCAATCACCTTGAACCCCTGCTTCTCGACTTCCTTCACCATCAGCCGCAGCAAGGCGTCATCGCCCTTGCCCGCCTCGGCCAGCACTTTCGGCAGCAGGGCCGCGCCGCGCAGGTCGAGTTTCAGGTCCTTGAAATTCGGGCGCTTCACGATCCCGGCAAATAATACGTCCTCACACCCGGCCTGTTTGAGCAGGGAGAACAGTTTGCCGATTTCGCCCAAGCCGATCACGGCGCCCGGAAAGGCTGCGAGGCGCGACTCTTCAAAGCCCTTCAGGCGCAGGACATAGACGCCCTGCCCTGTCGCGACCGCATTCTCTGCAATAGCGACCGGCAAGTCGCCAAGACCGGCTATCAATCCAAGAGGCGCCGTCATCATCACCTCACCCGGGTTTGCAGATGGGGCGGCCACCGGCTGCGAGCGCAAAGTCGATGATTTCCATCGCCAGCGGCTGGTCCTTGAAGGCGACCGCCGCCGCCGCCAGCCGGTCCTTGAACAGGCCGTCGCCGGTAAATACCGCTTTATACGCACTGCGGATCTCATGCAGCTGCGCCTTGTCATAGCCGCGCCGCTTCAGGCCCACCATGTTCAGTCCGGACAGTTTGGCATGGTTCCCGATCACCGATCCGAACGGAATCACATCCTCCACCAGGATAGCTCCGCCACCGATAAAGGCGTTCCGGCCAATCCGCGTAAACTGGTGCACGGCCGCCAGGCCGCCGAACCAGACATTGTCAGCGATTGTCGCATGACCGCCAATCGCAACGCCATTGGCGATCACGATATCGTTGCCGAGCTGGCAATCATGGGCCACGTGGCTGCCGACCATCATGAAGCACTTGTTTCCCACACGGGTCACGCCGCCGAGCTTCGGCACACCGGCGTGCACGGTCGTATGTTCACGCAGCGTGCACTCATTGCCGATCTCGAGGCGCGACTCAGGCACGTCCTGGAACCCTAGAACCTGCGGCGTATCGCCAAGAACGGCATGGGAATGGACCATGCAATCGCGACCGAGTGTCGTATGGCCGGTGATCACGGCATGCGTGCGCAGCTGTGTCCGATCACCAATCACGGCGTGCGCGCCAATGTGACAAAACGGGCCGACACGGACCCCTTCGCCCAATTCAGCGCCGGACTCCACGATCGCAGAGGGATGAATTTCAACTGGCATCAATCGTATCCGGTGCTTCTCTTGAAAAGGCAGTCTTGCTGAAACGTGCGTGAAGACAATCGTCTTCGTTAGGCTTTTCGGCAGATTTGCCTGTTTCTGCAACCGGGGCAAACAATCCGGCCCGCCAGAAGCTCAGGAACTCTTTTTGAGATGGGCCTGCTTCTGCACCCAAGCGATTTCCCGCATCCATTGACGGATCGGCTTGGCAGGTGTGCCGCCCCAGGTTTCGCCCGGCTCGATATCCCGGAATACGCCTGACGAGGCCGCCAGGCTCACACCATCGCCAATCTTGACGTGGTCGGCAATACCGACCCGTCCGCCAATACGCGCACCATCGCCAACAAAGACCGAGCCGGAAATGCCGCCAAAAGCGGCCATGACAACGCTCCGGCCGAATACGACATTATGGGCGATCTGGCAGAGATTATCGATCTTGGTGCGCTCGCCGATGATCGTGTCGTCAAAGACGCCGCGATCAATACAGCTATTGGCGCCGATCGTGACATGGTCCTGCAGGATGACCCGTCCGAAGTGAGGCGCATCTTCCATGCCGCCCGGCCCGCCGGTCACGCCAAATCCGGATTCGCCGATGCGCGCCCCCGACAGCAGGGTCACATGGTCTCCGACGAGTGAACAGAATATCGAGACATTCGCACCGATCCGGCAATTGCGTCCGACTTGAACGCCTGGACCAATTACCGAATTGGCGCCAACGGCCGCACCCGCACCAACCGTCGCGCCCGGTCCGACAATGGCGCCGGGGGACAGGATGGCATCAGGATGCACCTTGGCATCTGCGGAAATACGCTCGTCCGCGCGCCACACGAGGTGCCTCGGCTGGAACATCGCGTAGGCAACCACACCATGGAAGTGGCGCGGCATCGGCGTCAGGAGGTAAGGCAGTCCGGCCGGAACATGTGGCAGGTTCGCCTCGTTCACGATCAGTGCCGAAATATCCGGTGAAACCGAGGGCGTGCCTTTTCCCTCTCCGTCAAGAAACGCGAGGTCTCCGGCCCGGCCGGTAGCCGAAGCGGAGACCCCTTTGATCTCGACTGCCGCGTCGCCATGAAGGGTCGCGCCGGTCAGGTCCGCGATCTTGCCCAGCGTCTGTGCCCCGAGGGGCGCGTAGAAACGAGGATCGATCGTCACGTTCAACCGTCCCTATTGGGCAGGCTGCGCCGGCAGGCGCTGACGCGATACCGCGATTGTTGGCGTCTTGGCGTCCAGCTTGGTGATCACCAGCGGAGTCACGTCAACCGTATCGGCGCTGTAAATGACCTGCGCTTTGGACATCACGATTTGTGCTTTTTTCTCGTTCACGACTTCCATCAGTGCTGGCTCGATCGCCTTGTTGAAATCGATCAGCGCCTGGCGCTCAGTCAGTTGGAACTCTTTGCTGACAATCTGTTGCTTTTGCGCAAATTCCTGTGCGCGCTTCTGATAAGCCGTCAGCTGCCCAACCAGTGCCGTGTCAGCTGCCACCGCTTCACGGGTCTTGCCTTCGACTTTCGTCTGCAGGGCCTTGCCGTCGGTTTCAAGCGTCGCGCGGATGGGCTCAAGCTCGTTTTTCATTTGGGTCTCAAGGTTCTTCAGTTTGGTCTGAATATCCTTGCCGGCCTTGCTCTCGCCGAGCAGGCGACCTTCGTCGATCATCACGACGGTCGCACCCTGGGCGGATGCGGCTGGAGCGGTAACAGCGACTCCGCTCACAACGAGCGAAAGAGCGAATAGCATATGTCTGATTGGGGACATGATCGGTCTCCTGGTTAGCGGTTCTGAATTAGAAACGTGTTGAGGTTGAGAACCGGAAAGTTTCGGTTCGGTCATAGTCTTCCCGGCGTAGGATCTGCGAGAAGTCGAAGCGAATGGGCCCGAAAGGCGAGTCCCAGAATACGCTAAGACCAGCAGATGCCCGCAGGGATGTGGCATCCTTGGTGATACGCACGGCCGGAAGTCCGGTCTCCGGGTCCGTGAAGTAAACCGTCGGGCTGATGTCTGGCCCCCGCAGGGTGCCAAGGCCGCCGACGTCGGCAAACAGGGCGCTCTTGATGCCGTATTCTTCGGGGAAAACACTCGGCAGGCTGAGCTCGAACGTGCCCTGATAGTATGTATTGCCCCCTTGCGAGTTCAGGCGGCGTGTTATCACGATTTCGCCTGTCGCCGGATCAATGACCTGCACGACTTCGCGCGGGCCGAGTCCGGCCACGTCAAACCCGCGGAACGTGCTGCCGCCCCGGAAGAAGCGGTTGTTGATCCGAATGCCCTGGCCGTCTTCAAGCGGGAAGACATACCCGGCTGACAAACGCGCGCTGGCAATGACATCTTTCCAGATGCCGCGGTACATGGATGCGCTCGTTTCCGTGCGCAGGTATTTCACGTCGCCGCCGAGGCCAGCGGCTTCCTGGCTGAACCGGAAATCAAACCCACGCGTCGGCCGGATCGGATCGTTCGTCCGGTCCCAGAAGAAGCTGTAGCCGACAATGCTCGAAATCTCGTTGCGCTCGGACCGGCAATTGGAATCGCGCAGCAGGTAAAGCGTGTCACACTGGTCGACGACAAGTTCGCCGGCCACCGCGCCATCGGACGCCACCGCAGACCTGTAGAGATCGTCTGACGTATCCCCGGGCGTATCGGCGCCAGCGACCTGGATGGTGCGTGTCGATGTGAAACGCGTCGTCGTATCCAGGAGAATATCGTAATCCGGGATTTCCACATCATCCGATTGAAGCTTGTAGCTGAGACCAAGCTGCATCCGCTCGGTCAGCGGGAAGCCGATGCGCAGGCCGGCACCGATCGTCTCGGCGGTATAGCTGCCATAGTCCTTGAAATCCTGCTTCGTCGCGAAAACATCGACGCCAGCGGAGAGATTTCGGTCAAGGAAACGGGGTTCCGTGAAGCGCAGGTCCACGACCTGTTGACGGCTCGACGTCGAAACGCGCGCAACAACTGACTGGCCGCGGCCCCGCAGGTTGCGCTGCGACGCGCTGAGATCGAACAGGTAGGAATCGACCGACGAGAAACCTGCCGCAAACGACAGTTCGCCAGTGGGCTGCTCGGTCACCTTGACGTCCACGATGCTTTTGTCCGGACCATCACCGGGCGCCTCAATGATTTCGACGTCCTTGAAGTAGCCGAGCGAGCGGACACGGTTCTTCGACCGGTCGAGCAGGATGCGGTTGAACGCGTCCCCTTCGGAAATGCGCAACTCACGACGGATAACCCGATCCAGCGTCTGTGTATTGCCGACGATATTGATCCGCTCAATGTAGACACGCGGGCCTTCGTCGACCGCGAATGTCACGTCAATGCGTCCGGTATCCGGGTTCACATCCAGCTGCGGACGAATATCCACGAACGCATAGCCGGCGATACCGGCGGCATAGGTAAGCGTGTCGATCGTGGTTTCGATCAGGTTGCCCTTGAACAGGTCGCCTTCCTTGATCGGCACGGCGGCGCGAAGCGCTTCGGCATTCAGCTTTTCAAGCGCCGTTTCGACCTTCACGACGCCGAAATCATACTGGCGCCCCTCATCGATTGTCATCGTGATATAGAAATCTTTTTGGTCAGGCGTCAGTTCGGCAACCGCCGACGTGACCCGGAAATCATAATAACCATTGTTCTGGTAGAATTCGCGCAGCTTCTCGCGGTCATATTCCAGGCGGCCCGGATCGTAATTGTCGTTCGAGCTGAAGAAGCGCCACAGGCGCGACTGGCGCGTAACGATTTCGCTGCGCAGGCGCGAGTCGGAATAGTCCTTGTTGCCGATGAAATTGATCGAACGCACACCGGTCACGGGGCCTTCGGTGATCTCGAACACGAGATCGACGCGGTTCTGCTCAAGCGGCTTGTATTGCGGCTCGACCTTGGCGGCGAAACGGCCGGACTGGCGATACAGTTCGAGGATGCGCTGCACATCAGCCTGAACGCGGGCCGCCGTGAAGATGCCCCGCGGTGCTGCCTGGATTTCTTCCTTGAACTTGTCGTCCTTGAGCGCCTTGTTGCCCTCGAAAATCACGCGGTTGATGATCGGGTTCTCGACCACCCGAACCAGCAGGTCGTCACCGTTCCGGTCGATCGACACGTCTGCGAACAGATTGGTCGCGAACAGGGTCTTGAGCGACAGGTCGATGCGCTCGGCATCAAACGGATCGCCCGGCTCGACCAGGAGATAGGATTGCACGGTACGGGCTTCGATACGCTGGTTGCCCTCCACGAGGATCGACCGGATCGTGCCGCCGTAGCGATTGTCTTCCTGCGCCTCGGCGGTATTGGTCAGCCCTGGCAGGGCAACAAACGTGAAAACGCTGGTCGCCATGAAGGTTGCTGCAAGGAACTTACGCATGGTGGAAATACTCTCTGATTAGCTTCGGGACGGTGGGGTCAGCCGCCCGCTCCCCCGAACAAGCCGGTCTCGATGATGTCACCCCACGTGATCACCACCACCATTCCCAATAACAGGATCAAACCGAATGTCAGGCTGATCTCCTGCACTTTCTCGGGCAGTTCTTTGCCCATTACGGCTTCATAAGCATGAAAGACCAAGTGTCCGCCATCCAGTACTGGCAGTGGCAACAGGTTGAAAAACCCGACACCCACTGAAATGGCGGCACATATGCTGAGCAGCATCCAGAACAATTGTTCCAGGCGCTGTGACCGGGTGAGTTCAGTCTGGCTCCAGACCTTGTTGACGACCCGGCGGGAAATGTCGCCAATGCCGACAGGGCCGGTCATGGCGTTGAACGACATCTTGCCGGTCACGATACGCGTCAGCATCGTGACGGTGCGGTCGATCGTTGCGCCCGTCTCGACCACGCCGGCGCCCAGCGCTTCGACGGGGTTGTACCGGGTGCGCTCGCCAAGTTCCAGGCCAGCAAGACCGACACCGATCGTGCTTTGCGGCACCATCTGGCCGAACTCGTTCTCGCGTACGACCTCGTCGGGCGTTATCTTCAGGCTCATCGGCGCGCCGTCTCGCAGCACCTCGAAAGTCATCTCTTGATTGGGATTGAGCATGATCGGAATGGTGATGTCTTGTGCATCCGTAACGGCGCCGCCATTGATCGCGACGAAGGCGTCGCCCGCTTTCAGGCCGCCTCGCTCGGCTGGTGATCCGGCAACGACATTCGCAACGCCAACGGTGTAGTTGGCCTTGCCGTGTGTCCCGAGGATCAGGGAGAAAATCAGGCTGGCCAGCACGAAGTTTGCAAACGGCCCGGCAAGGCTGACAAGCGATCGCTGCCAGACAGCCAGTTTGTTGTACGCCTTGCCCTGAGGCCCCTGCTCCAGCTTGCCCACGTCGCCCGCCAGCTGGCTCTCGCCGACGAATTTGACGAACCCGCCGAGCGGAATCCAGTTCACGCGCCAGCGTGTGCCGACCCGGTCCTTGCGCTCGTAAACAGGCTTGCCGAAACCGATGGAAAAGGATTCGACCGCCGCGCCGAATACCCGGCCCATCAGGTAGTGACCGAGCTCATGCACGATCACCACGATCCCCATCATGAAAATGAGGCAGGCAATGAATAGCGGACCTTGGCTAAGAAGCTGTCCCAAACGGCTTATCCTCCTGCCCGGCTCGGGGCCATTTTAAGCAACTCGGCCGCCATTTCGCGTCCGAACCGGTCCAGATAAGCTATTTCGTCCAGCGTGTCACAGGCCAATGAAGCCATGTTGCCGGAAGAAAAGCGACTCAACACTTCCTCTACTACCCAGCTTATGTCCAGAAAACCGCATTGGCCCGCAATAAATGCAGAAACAGCGAGTTCATTAGCGCAATTTAATACGGTCGTGCCCGCCGATCCGAGCGCAATCGCCTGTCGCGCGAGTTGAATGGCCGGAAAGCGCGTGGCGTCCACTTCAGCGAAGTCCAGCCGGCCCAGGAGGGCCAGGTCCAGACGCGCGACATTCGTCGCCACCCGGTCGGGCCAGCCCAGCGCATAGGCAATCGGCGCGCGCATGTCAGGCACGCTGAGCTGCGCGATGACAGAACCATCGGTAAAATGCGCCATGCCATGAATGATCGATTGGGGATGAACCAGGACATCGATCTGGTCCGCTTCCACGTCGAACAGGTAGGCTGCCTCAATGAATTCCAGCGCCTTGTTCATCAGGGTCGCACTGTCGATCGAATTCTTGATCCCCATATCCCAGTTCGGATGCGCCGCCGCCTGGGCCGGCGTGACCACGGCCATTTCGCTCAGCGTGGCCGTCCGGAACGGTCCGCCCGACGCAGTTATCGTCAGCTTTTCAAGTGATTTGCCATCGCCCAGGGCCTGGAAGATGCCACTATGCTCGGAATCGACCGGCAACACGCGTGCGCCGGTGCGGGCCGCCTCGGACAGAATCAGTTTCCCACCGCAGACGATGCTTTCCTTGTTGGCAATCGCAACATCCGTGCCCTGCCGGACCGCTGCCAGAGTCGATGCGAGCCCCGCCGCTCCGACAATCGCCGCCAGCACGCGGTCGCATGACCGGGTCGCTGCTTCGGTTATCGCGTCCAGCCCACCTGCGGCTTCAATGCCCGTCCCGGCCAGTCGTTCTCTGAGGTCTGCCAGTTTTGATTCATCCGCGATGACGGCAATTTCCGGTCGGAATTCAATCGCCTGACGCGCCAGCGTCTCGGAATCGCTTCCGGCCGCCAGAGCGACTATTTCGAACGGCGTGTCACCAATCGCATTGGCCTGCGCCACGACATCAAGTGCCGACGTGCCGATTGAGCCAGTGGACCCCATGATGGATATGCGTCGGTGAGCAGCCATGCCTCAGAATCCAAGCGCGCCTGAAAGTCCCGGAAAGGCATACAGGGCTAGCGACCCGAAAATGCAGACGGCGCCCAAGCCATCGACCCGGTCCAGGACGCCGCCATGGCCCGGTAACAGGGTGCCGGCATCCTTCACCTTGAACCGCCGCTTCAGTCCGCTCTCGAACAGGTCGCCCATCTGCGCCACCATCGAAATCGCCACGCCCGCCGCGATCCAGACCGGGAAGGACGCCATTTCGATATCTGCCGCAGCCAGCCCGCACAGGCCGCAGGCCGTGACAGCGCCCAGTGCGCCGCTCCACGTCTTGTTCGGGCTTTCGCTTGGCAGCAGGCGGGGGCCGCCAAGGCCGCGCCCGGTGAAATAGGCGGCCGCATCGGACGCCCACACGAATGACATGAAGAATAGTGCGGCGGCCCTGCCGTCCCAGGGCCCGTCTCGCAGTAAGTACAGGCCCGCAGCCATGGCCGTCACGTAGAACAGGCCGAACGCCGCCGTCCATCGGACGCGCAGCCCCCCAACAGCGGTTGCCGCACAGAATACCATACCGGCGACAATCACGAGAACGCTCAGCCACAGCAGCCCGACTGGCAGGCTCAGGCAGAACAGGGCCGATGCCACCGCCATCGCCCGGCCGTGCGGAAACGCACTGATCTGGCTCCATTCCAGCGCCATAGCAGCGGCAAACACGGCGCAGCCGATCGCCAACCACCAGCCACCTGCCCACACCATGGCAACGGCCACAGGAATCAGGACCGCAGCCGACATCAGCCGGAGCCCAAGTTCCGAGAAACGCCGGTCGCGCGGCGTCCAGTCGCCCATCAGGCTGCCCCTGGCGAAACGGTGCCGAACCGGCGTTCGCGCTCATGGAACTTGGCCAGTGCCTCTTCCAGGCATGCCCGATCGAAGTCTGGCCAAAGCACATCCATGAATACGAGCTCCGAATAGGCACATTGCCACAACAGGAAATTGCTGAGCCGGTATTCGCCGCTGGTCCGGATCAGCAGGTCGGGATCCGGCATCGATCCGGTATCGAGAAATCCGGCGAACGATTTTTCGTTCACATCGTCTGGTTTCAGGCGCCCTGATGCAACCGCCTCCGCAACGCCCCGCGCCGCGCGGGCGATTTCTTCGCGTCCGCCATAGTTGAAGGCGATCGTCAGGAAGAACTTGCTGTTGGCGGCGGTCTCACGCTCGGCCTTTTCAACCAGCGCCGCCACGTCGTCCGGCAGTCCGTCCCGCAGCCCGATAATGCGAATACGCACGCCCTCTTGCGTCAACCGCGCCAGGTCGCGTTGCACATAGGCCTTCAACAGGCCGAACAATGCATTCACTTCAGCCGCCGGCCGCCGCCAGTTCTCGGTGGAAAAGGAAAATACCGTCAGGTACCGGATGCCGAGTTCCCCAGCGGCCTCAACGGTCCGCCTGAGCGCCTCGACGCCCCGTTCATGCCCGGCAGCACGGGGCAGGCCCCTGGATTTGGCCCACCGGCCATTGCCGTCCATGATGATCGCGACATGCGAAAGGCCCGGCTGCTGCCCCGACACGACACTGGTGACATCTGAGGCAGACGCAGCGGACATCAGACTTGCATGATCTCCGCTTCTTTGGCTTTCAGCGCTTCATCGACGCGGCCGACGAACGTGTCAGTCAGCTTCTGGACTTCGTCAGACAGGCCATGAAGCTTGTCTTCACTGATCTCGCCGTCCTTTTCCATCTTCTTCAACGTGTCCATGCCATCGCGACGGATGTTCCGGACCGCAACCTTGGCAGCCTCGGCATATTTACCGGCAATCTTCGTCAGCTCGACGCGGCGCTCCTCGTTGAGCGGCGGGATCGGGATACGCAGGGTCTGGCCGTCCATGACCGGGTTCAGGCCGAGGCCCGATTCGCGGATCGCGCGGTCAGTGGCACCCACCACGGTCTTGTCCCAGACATTGACCGACAGCATGCGCATGTCGGTCACCGATACGGAGGCAACCTGAGACAGGGGCACGGTCGATCCATAGGCCGGCACTTGAATGGCATCGAGCAGGTTCACGGAGGCCCGGCCTGTCCGCAAGCCACTGAACTCGGTTGAAAGTGATGCGAGCGCACCCTCCATCCGGCGTTCCAGGTCTTTCTTGCTATAGGTCATTTCGCGACCCCTCCCTTGTTCGAAATCGTTGTGGACTTGCCTCGACCGTGCAGCACGTTCAGCAGCGAGCCCTCTTCCTTGAGTGAGAAGACCACAATCGGGATGTTGTTGTCACGCATCAGACTGACAGCAGATGAATCCATGACGCGCAGGTCCTTCACGAGAAGTTCCTGATAGGCGATCTCGTCATAGCGCATCGCCGTGCTGTCGAGCTTAGGATCAGCCGTATAGACGCCGTCGACCTGCGTTCCCTTGAGCAAGGCGTCGCAATTCATTTCGATTGCCCGCAGGGCGGCGCCTGTATCGGTTGTGAAGAACGGGTTGCCAATGCCCGCCGCAAATATGACGACCCGGCCCTTTTCCATGTGCCGCTGCGCGCGCCGCCTTATATAGGGCTCGCAGATCTGGTCCATCGTGATGGCTGACTGGACGCGTGTCGGCACACCCTGGGTTTCCAGCACGCTTTGCATGGCCAGCGCATTCATCACTGTTGCCAGCATGCCCATACTGTCGGCCTGCGCCCGCTCCATGCCCTTGGCAGCCCCTGCCATGCCCCGGAAGATGTTGCCGCCACCGATGACAAGGCAGATTTCCGCGCCGGCTGCCCGCGCATTGGCGATGGCACGGGCAAATTGTTCAACTGTCGGGATATCGATACCGAACTGGCCCGGGCCCATCAGGGCCTCGCCGGACAGTTTCAGGAGCACGCGCTTGTATTTGAGCGGGCTCGCTTCCGGATTCTCGCTTGCCATAGCTTTCTCCGCAAAATGAAGCCCTGAATAGAGCTCCTAAAAGATTCCCGGCTGCCTGTCATGGGCAGCCGGGATGTTTAACGCCTCAGGACGGGCCAAAGGCAAGCCTGTTCAGCTACCTTTTGTGAGCGAAGCCACTTCGTCTGCGAAGTTATCCGCAGCTTTTTCGATGCCTTCACCCAGCTTGAAGTGAACAAAGCCAACCAGCGTCGCACCCTGGTCCTTGAGGTACGCCGAAACCGTCTGGTCCGGGTTCATCACGAAAGGCTGCTCCAGAAGGACGACTTCCTTGTAGAATTTCTGCAGGCGGCCCTTGATCATGTTCTCGATGATGTTGTCGGGCTTGCCGCTTTCGCGGGCCTGTTCGGTCAAGACGCGCTTTTCGGTCTCGACCAGTTCAGGGTCGAGTTCAGCCGTCGTGGCAGCTGCTGGCGAGGTCGCCGCAATGTGCATCGCAATCTTGCGGCCGATATCTTCCAGGTCGCCCGAGCCGGAAAGCGCAACCAGCACGCCGACTTTACCCATGCCCGCCGCTTCGGCGTTGTGGATGTAGGACGCAACCTTGTCGGCAGAGAGCTTGGCCGAGCGGCGCAGCGAGATGTTTTCGCCGATCTTGGCAATCATGCGCTTGATCATGTCGTCGACCGTGCCGTCACCCTCTGGTGCAGGCGCAGCAGCAACCGCCGCGAGCGTACCGTCAGTGCCGAGCGCCGCTTCCGTGATGCCCTCGAGGGCTTTCTGGAAGCCTTCATTGCGCGCCACGAAGTCTGTTTCAGCGTTCAGCTCGACGATCGCGCCCGACTTGCCGTCAGCCGACACTTTCACGGCCACGAGGCCGTCAGCCGCGGTGCGGCCGGACTTCTTGGCCGCTTTGGACAGGCCTTTGGCACGCAGCCATTCGATGGCGGCTTCTTCGTTACCATCATTCTCGACGAGCGCTTTTTTCGCATCCATCATGCCTGCGCCGGTCTTGTCGCGCAGTTCCTTGACGAGCGCAGCTGTAATCTGGGCCATTGCGGTTATCCTTCAGTGTAAACGTTCAATACCGGGGCGATCAGGCGCCCGTTGCATCTTCCTTGGGCTCGCCAGTCGTCGCCGGAGCGGCTTCAGCTGCCTTGGGCTCCTCATCCGCCGCAGCGACGTCTGCCTCAACCATGCCCTCGAGATCTTCGAGCGCACCGAGGTCGACGCCAAGGCCGGCCGTCGATTCCGCGAGGCCATCGAGCACCGCATCAGCGAACAGGTTGCAGTAGAGCGAAATGGCGCGAGCCGCGTCGTCATTGCCGGCAAAGCCGTAATCGGCATCAGACGGATCGCAGTTCGTGTCGAGCACGGCGACGACAGGGATACCCAGCTTGCGGGCTTCCATGACGGCGATCGATTCCTTGTTCGTATCGATCACGATCATCGCAGCCGGCAGGCCGCCCATGTCGGCGATACCGCCGAGCGCGCGCTCAAGCTTGTCGCGGCGGCGCTGCAGGTCGAGCAGTTCTTTCTTGGTCAGGCCGTCGCCGCCACCGGCGGCGAACATCGCATTGAGTTCTTTGAGCTGCTTGATCGACTTGGACACGGTGGCCCAGTTGGTCAGCGTGCCGCCGAGCCAGCGATGGTTCATGTAATACTGTGCGCAGCGCTGGGCGGCTTCAGCAACAGGGTCAGACGCCTGGCGCTTGGTGCCGACGAACAGGACGCGGCCACCCTTGGCAACCGAGTCGCGCACGAAAACGAGCGCCTGGTGCAGGGCCGGGACGGTCTGGGACAGGTCCATGATGTGGATGCCGGAGCGCTCGCCGTAGATATACGGCTTCATGCGGGGATTCCAGCGGTGGGTCTGGTGACCGAAGTGTACGCCAGCTTCGAGCAGCTCACGCATTGTGAAGTCAGGTAGTGCCATTCATTTTCTCCATCCGGTTAGCCTTCGTGGGTGGAACGTTGGGCCAATATGGCTTTCCGCACCGGATGCACCCGCGAAATGGTTTCAGGAAAGGCGGCTTATACAGAATTCCCCACGCCCGGCAAGATGCCCGGTTGCCCTTTTGTCAGGCCGCTTTCATGGGTTCGACCCGTTCCACACCCGGGACATCCTTGAGGGCCCGCTGCGCCTTGAGACCGATTGTATAGGTGTCGGCCAGGCGCAGGATAACGGTGCGGCCGTCTTCAAGCGGCATTTCGATCAGGATCGCCCCGCGCTCATGGTCCTGCAACCGGCCCAAATGGCTTACAATCCCAGCAATATCATCGGTATTGGCGCCTACCGCCAGACGCACCTTGAGTGCGCCCATGGACTTCGACAGCCGCGCCGATTCCAGCTGGATGATCCGCTCGGCATTCAGCTTGATCTCGTCGCCCGTGCGTTTCACGCCGACCGTGATCGCCACCGTATTACCCACCTGCAGCAGGTCATAGCTCTGTTGCAGCGTCTCGGGGAACACCATCAGCTCGACCTCGCCGGTCGGGTCGGACAGGGTGAGGAACGCAAACTTGCCGCCATTGCGGGCCGGCTTCTCGTTGCGCAGGCGCACCACGCCGATCAGCTCCAGCGGCTTGCCGTCGCTCGCCCGATCCGCGATCTCGTAAGCAAGGGTGACCCGCTCCCGGTCGATCCCTTCCAGCACATCGTCCAGCGGGTGACCAGAAAAGTAGAAGCCGATCGCCCTGAATTCCTCGTCCAGCTTCTGCTGCCCGTTCCACGGCTTGCAGGTCGGCAGCGCTGGACGCAGCGCCGGCTCGGCCTCGCCAAACAGGCCGCCCTGCCCGCCTTGCCGGTCTTCAGCTGACTTGTTGGCCATCTGGGCGAGAATCGGCGCAGCGCCGAGCACCTTGGCCCGGTTGGCGTCCAGCGTGTCGAACGCGCCTGATTTCGCCAGCGACTCGAACGCCTTCTTGTTGATGTGCCGCGGATCGACCCGCTCGGCAAAGTCATACAGGCTCGAAAACGTGCCATCGGCGGCGCGCAGCGCTTCGACGTGCCGCATCGCTTCGAGGCCAACGCCCTTCAACGCGCCCAGCGCGTAGACGACCGCGCCGTCGCGGACGTCAAAGTCCGCCGTTGACGTGTTCACGTCGGGTGCCACGACAGGAATCTTGAGCCGTCGCGCTTCCATGAAGAAAGCCGCCAGCTTGTCGGTATTGCCGAGGTCCAGGCTCATCGACGCGGCGAGGAACTCCACCGGGAAGTGGCGCTTCAGGTAACCCGTTTGATAGCCGATCAGCGCATAAGCGGCGGCGTGCGACTTGTTGAAGCCATAGCCCGCAAACTTCTCCATCGTGTCAAAGATTTCGTTGGCGAGCGGCTCGTCCATCTGCTTCGTGGCCGCCGCACCTTCGACGAAACGCTTGCGCTGCGCGACCATCTCTTCGAGCTTCTTCTTGCCCATGGCGCGGCGCAGCAGGTCAGCCTCGCCGAGCGAATAGCCGGCAATCTCCTGCGCCATCCGCATCACCTGCTCCTGGTAGACCGGTACGCCATAGGTGGCTTCCAGCACGGGCTTCAGGTCCGGGTGGGCATATTGCACGCTTTCCGGATTCTCCTTGCCCTGGACATAGAGCGGGATGTTTTCCATCGGGCCGGGACGGTAGAGCGAGATGATCGCGATCACGTCCTCGATATTGTTCGGACGCACCTTGCGCAGCGTGTCGCGCATGCCGGCGCCTTCGAGCTGGAACACGCCCAGCGTGTCGCCGCTGGCCATCAGGTCATAGGTGGCCTGATCGTCGAGGCCTTCCCATTCCGGACCGACATCCTGACCGCTGCGCCGGATCAGTTTCAGCGCGCGGTCGATCACTGTCAGCGTCTTGAGGCCGAGGAAGTCGAACTTCACGAGGCCTGCCATCTCGGCATATTTCATGTTGAACTGCGAGGCCGGCAGGTCGGCGCGCGGATCATTGTAAAGCGGTGCAATCTCGACCAGCGGCCGGTCGGCGATGACCACACCGGCGGCGTGCGTCCCGGCATTCCGGTAGAGGCCTTCCAGCGCCAGCGCGATCTTGATCAGCTCACCGACGCGAGGGTCTTCCGAGATTTCGTCATCGAACTTCGGCTCATCGTCGATGGCTTCCTGCAGCGTGGGCGGCTTGGCCGGATTGAACGGGATCAGCTTCGCCAGCCGGTCGACCTGGAAATACGGCATCTGCATCACGCGGCCGACATCGCGCACGACAGCCTTGGCCTGCAATGTCCCGAACGTGATGATCATGGCGACGCTCTCGGCGCCATACT
>NZ_JBBKXE010000170.1:0-11948 GCF_037969335.1 Hyphomonas sp.
GCTCGAAGAAGCCCTGCGCCTGCCCGGCGGCATCCTGCGCACCGCGGATGCCCTGCGCGCCGCCGCTGTCGATACGCCAGCGCCGCCACCCGCCGTCTTCACCGCCCAACCCGTCGACATCGCACTCGAGCCGTCCCTGCTCGCTGCGCTGAAGGAAGGCGGCGAAATCCTCTTCCTGCAGGACACCCTGCCCCCAGCTGCCGCGCCTGCGCGACTGGTGGACGTCTCGCAAGCCGTCAGCCCGGACGGGTTCGAGGACGGCTTCCTCGGCTCCGCCGTAGAAGCTGCTGCTGCTGACATGAAAGACGGCATCATCGTCCTCACCGGCCTTGGCGCCGCCGTCATGGCGCTCGGTCTCGACTATGCCTCCGATGCGGGCATCGCCGCCGGCGCCGCCATGGCGGCCTTGGTTCGCTCAGCCGCCACCGGCGCCGCATTCAGCGCAAACCATGCCAAGGCACTCGGCCTCCAAGCCCGCAAGTCCGGCAGCAAGCGCCCGTGCCGCGTCATGATCCTGCCCGTCACCGATCCGATGGCGGCCCTGCCCGACTGCGAAAGCGACGCCGCCGCACCGGTCCGCGCCGTGCTCACCTATGGCGACGACGCCCCCAGCCTCACCCGCGCCGCGCGCATCGGTCTGGCCGCACGCGCGCCCGAAGCCCTGCCCGGCGTGCTCGACCGGATAGCCAATTCAGGCACGCAGGATCTCGAAACCGCGCTCGGCACCGCGCGCCTGCGCGACCGGGGCTTCACCGAAGCCGCCCTCGACCGGGTCGGCCGCGCGCTCGGCGAGGGCCTGCC
Organism: Hyphomonas sp.; assembly: GCF_037969335.1. Lineage (GTDB taxonomy): Bacteria > Pseudomonadota > Alphaproteobacteria > Caulobacterales > Hyphomonadaceae > Hyphomonas. The sequence goes on from NZ_JBBKXE010000170.1 coordinate 802, forward strand.
GCTAAATGCCGCCTTCTCGCGCTGGGTGCTCGGCGACGAGATCATCTCACATGACCTGAAACTCACGCCGGAAAATTTTGATGCAGACGGACGCGGCGTGCTGTCCGCCATGGGCTTTTCCCGTGCGGACATCGCCAAAGCCGAGGCCGCCCTCGACGGCGCGGGTGAAGCCATCGCCGCACGCGCGCTGCAGGAGTGCGGTTTCGCGATCGACGTGTCGCCAGCTGACGAAATCCGCTTTGCTGCCGCCTGCAACAAGGCGCTGGGCGGCGGGGTCGTCGTTTCGGTCAGCGCCCGCGCCGGCCTCGACATGGCCGAAGCCGTCATCGCAGACGGCCTGTCCGCCCATCTGGTCGGCCATCGCGCGCCCGTCGGCGAAGACGTCCGTGACCGGATGGAGCATATCCTCTCCCTGGCCGAGGAACTCGCCGACGAGGCCGACCTCCCGCAAACCTCCCCGGAATTCCACGAAGCCCGTTCCGCTGCCCGCACCCGCCTGCCGGACCGGCGCAAGGGCTATATCCAGAAAGCCACCGTCGGCGGCCACAAGGTCTATCTCCACACCGGCGAATTCGATGACGGCCATCTCGGCGAGATATTCCTCGACATGCACAAGGAAGGTGCCGCCTTCCGCAGCCTGATGAACAATTTCGCCATCGCCACTTCGATCGGCCTGCAATACGGCGTGCCGCTGGAAGAATTCGTCGACGCCTTCGTGTTCACCCGCTTCGAGCCGGCCGGCCAGGTCACCGGAAACGACCGAATCACCCGCGCCACCTCCATCCTCGACTACATCTTCCGGGAACTCGCCGTGTCCTATCTCGGCCGCGACGATCTCGCCGAAGTCGATGTCACGCATGACGGCCTTGGCCGCGGCGCAGGTGACGCCACACGCGAACCGGCTGCCTTCACCGAAGAAGCCGCCCAGATCATCTCGCGCGGATTCTCCCGTGGCCACCTGCCCGACAATATTGTCATCCTCGACAAGCGCCGTGCCGAGAAACAGGCCGAATCGGATCTCGACGCAGACGCCGAGGAACTCGAATCGCCCGCCTATCTCGAACAGGGCTGTGAATCCTGTGGCAGTTTCACGGTTTTCGCTGTCAGTGAAGATGGCGACACGTCCTGTGACACCTGTGGTGAAGAAGGCCGCGTCTCCAAATAATCACGCCGGTTTCGGAGATGTCTTCTATCAGTTCACGTAGGGGAAGTGTTTGCGCGACAGTTTGGCAACACTTGTTGCACTTATGCAGTTGTTACGGTTTGTTCAGTATAGCAGGATAAGACAACGCGATATTCCGAGTACATGACTGGTATGCCTTTTCGCCTGAACTTGCTTGCCGTGATCGCCTTCTTGGGCGTGTCGGTGCCTGCCATTGCGCAGGGCAAACCGGTTGCGTGGCAACCCGGCTATGTCGGCTCGTGCGGCGGATGCAATCTGGCAGGTCGCAACATGTCCGGCTGGACGCTCAGCGGGGCGAACTATCCCGGTGCCAATCTCGAATTCGCCTTCATGCGAGGCATCCAGGCCGCCAGCGCCAATTTCGAAGGCGCCAATGCGTCCGGCGTTGACCTGCGCACGGCCGTCCTGACATCTGCCCGTTTCTCCGATGCCATCCTGTCGAATGCCCGCCTGATGGGCGTTCAGGCCACCGGCGCCGAATTCCGCAAGACCATCCTGCGCGGCGCGAACATGCAGGGCGCGTTGATGGTTGGTGCCAATTTCTCGGATGCAGACCTGGGCGAGACCCAGCTCGACGAGGCTGACCTCTCGGGCGCAAACCTTACCGGCGTGAAGTTCGACAAGGCCGTGATGAAGGCGACTATCCTCAATGGCGCCAACATGACGGGCGTCATGATGACCGGCGCGGATGTTGCCGGTGCCTCGTTCCGCGACGTGCGGTTCATCGCAGCCGACCTCTCCGGCATGACCCATCACGACCTGGCAAACTTCACCGGCGCCTGCAGCTCGATCGACACGCTGATGCCGCCCGGCCTGCTGCTGCCACTCTGCGGCGACCTTGTCGTCGTTCAGCACATCATCGCCGAAAACTAGCGCCCCGAATCCCCTGCGCAAGCAGGGGCGGCGAACTTCCATGCGCCCCCCCAATCAGGCGACTAGAGCCTCAGGTTTTGGCCTGAGGCGCGAGCCGGATGTTCAGCTCTTTCAGCTGCTTGTCGTCGACCGGGCTCGGTGCGCCCATCAACAGGTCGCGCGCCTGCTGGTTCATCGGGAACAGGATCACGTCGCGCAGGTTCTCGACCTCGGCCAGCAGCATCACGATCCGGTCAACGCCCGGTGCAATCCCGCCATGCGGCGGCGCGCCATAGCGGAACGCGTTCAGCATGCCGCCGAACTTCTCTTCCACCACTTCCGGGCCATAGCCGGCCAGTTCGAACGTTTTCAGCATCAGGTCAGGCCGGTGGTTCCGGATCGCGCCGGATGACAGCTCGATGCCGTTGCAGACGATGTCATACTGGTAGGCCTTGATGTCGAGTTGCTTCTCCACCGTGTCGGCTGCCAGCAGCTTCTCCATGCCGCCCTGCGGCATCGAGAACGGGTTGTGGCTGAAATCGACCTTCTTGTTGTCTTCGTCCCACTCGTACATCGGGAAATCGATGATCCAGCAGAAGCGGAAAATGCCCGGCTCGATCAGGCCAAGCTCCTCGCCGATCCGCGTGCGGGCAGCGCCGGCCAGTTTCACGGCATTGGTCTTGTCGCCCGCGGAGAAGAACAGCGCGTCCCCGGCTTTCACGCCAGCCGTCTCGGCCAGCGCCGCAAGGGCTTCAGGCGCAAAGAACTTGGCGATCGGGCCGGTGCCCGTCAGCTTGCCGTCATCTTCGACGAAGCGGATATAGCCGAGGCCGGGCGCCTGCATCTCTTTCTTGGCCCAGGCATCCATCTTGTCGAAGAAGCTGCGCGGCTGCTCGGCGGTGTTCGGTGCCGGGATGGCGCGCACGATACCGCCGCCGTCGACGATTTTCTTGAACACGCCCAGCGTCACGTCTTCGCGCGTCACCACGTCGGACACGTCGCAGATGATGATCGGGTTGCGCAGGTCCGGCTTGTCGGAACCATATTTCAGCATCGCTTCGGCGAACGGGATATGCACGAACGGCTCGTCCGGCACGGTACGGCCCTTGCCGTCCCAATCGGCGAACTCCTCGAATACACCGCGCAACACGGGTTCGATCGCGTTGAACACGTCTTCCTGCGTAACAAAGCTCATTTCGATATCGAGCTGGTAGAATTCGCCCGGGCTGCGGTCAGCGCGTGCATCCTCGTCGCGGAAGCAGGGCGCGATCTGGAAATAGCGGTCAAAGCCCGACACCATCAACAGCTGCTTGAACTGCTGCGGCGCCTGCGGCAGCGCATAGAACTCGCCCGGATGGATCCGGCTCGGCACCAGGAAGTCGCGCGCGCCTTCCGGGCTGGAGGCCGTCAGGATCGGCGTCTGGTATTCGGTAAAGCCCTCGGCCACCATGCGCTGGCGCAGGCTGGTAATCACGTTCGAGCGCAGGATCATGTTCTTGTGCAGCGTCTCGCGGCGCAGGTCGAGATAGCGGTGCTTCAGGCGGATATCTTCCGGATAGTCCGGCTCGCCGAAGACAGGCAGCGGCAGCTCGGCAGCTTCCGACAGCACGTCCACCGCCTCAGCCACCATTTCGATCTCGCCGGTGCCAAGGTTCGCATTCACCAGGCCCGCATCGCGCGCCACGACCTTGCCCTCGATGGACAGGACGCTCTCGGTGCGCAGGCGCTCGACCGTCTCGAACCCGGGCGCGCCCGGGTTGAACACGACCTGCGTCAGGCCGTAATGGTCGCGAAGGTCAATGAACATGACACCGCCATGGTCGCGGCGGCGGTGCAACCAGCCGGACAATTTGACGGTTTCGCCCACGTGGGACGCGCGAAGTTCACCGCATGTATGGGTGCGATAGGCATGCATCGGATCGTTTCTCCGGAAAGGCAGTCATTAGAAATCAGGGGCGCAAGGGCATTTAAGCCCTTTCACTTGTCAAGGGCCTGCGATACGCAACCCGATCATGACTGACAACTCCTTGACTCCTATTACTGAGCAGTCGGCGCTCGAAGACCTGTGCGGCAAACTCGCCGAATCGGACTTCATCTGCGTCGATACCGAATTCCATCGGGAAACCACCTACTGGCCGGAGCTCTGCCTCGTGCAGGCCTCCGCCCCCGGCGTGGAAGGCCTGATCGACCCGCTGGCCGAGGATCTGGACATCGGTCCCTTCCTCGACCTGATCGCGGCCGACAATCGGGTGAAAGTGTTTCACGCGGCCCGACAGGACATCGAAATCTTCAATCGCCTCATCGGCCATCCGCCCGGGCCGATCTTCGACACCCAGATCGCCGCCATGGCGCTCGGCTTCGGTGATTCGATCTCCTACGACAATCTCGTCCAGCGCGTCGTGCGCCGCCAGATCGACAAATCCAGCCAGTTCACCGACTGGATGCGCCGTCCGCTCAGCCAGAAACAGCTCGTCTACGCCCTCGGCGACGTCACACACTTGCGCGACATCTACCTGATCATGCGCGAAGAACTCGAGAAGACCGGTCGCATGGGCTGGGTGCGCGAGGAAATGGCGGATCTCGAAGATCCGGTCAAATATGACACCGACCCGATGAAGGCCTGGCAGCGCCTGAAACTGCGCAAGCCCAAGAAGGACTACGCCGCCGTGGTAGTCGCCGTCGCCGCCTGGCGCGAACGCCTCGCACAGGAACTCGACAAGCCGCGCCGCCGCATCCTCAAGGATGACGCGATCCAGGAAATCGCCGCCCAGAAGCCGCGCAATGAGGGCGACTATGGCCAGCTGCGCGCCGTGCCCAGCGGCTTCGTCCGCTCGAAGCATGGCCAGAGCCTGATGGATGCCGTCACTGAGGCCATCGACGATCCGGACAAGTACGCTCCCGAGTTGGAACCGCGCGTGCAGAACGCCCAGATTCCGGCCGGCGCGCCGGAATTGCTGAAGGTCCTGCTCAAACATGTCAGCGACGAGAACAATGTCGTGCCGCGCCTGATCGCCAATGCCGCGGATATCGACCGCATCGCACGGGGCGAGACCAGCGAAGATATCGGTGCCATGACCGGCTGGCGCTTCGACATGTTCGGCAAAAAGGCCCAGGCCCTGCTCAACGGCCAACTCGCCGTCTCGTTCGAAGGCGGCGAAATCCGCCTCTTCGACGTCTGACACGAGACTATCCACGCGCTAGATAATGCCCCCCACCCAGCCTCCCCCTTTCAGGGGGAGGAGTCACTCTCCCTGCGCAACGATCTCACGCAACAGAGCGGCTCGTTCTCCCCCCTGGAAGGGGGGAGCTAGAGGGGGGTCAGGCCACACATCCCGATTTTCCGTATTCCACGAAACAGCGCCAAAGCGCTCATCCTGAGCGAAGTCGAAGGACGGGCGCGGGCGAATCCGCCCTAGCGCGCCACGACTGTCGGCTTGAGGCGCAACTGGTTCGCCGTCTGCGTCAGGCGCCGCAACACCGTGTCCGACACCATCGGCTCGTCCACTTTCAGCACGTGCAGCTCCAGGTTCTCGCCCTTGCGGGCCAGGCTCGCGCGTTTCAGGATCGGCCCCGACCGCCCCGAGAACACCGCGCCCAGCCGCATCGCGCTGCCCAGCTGGCGCGCCCGGTCAGCCTGTTCGTCGCTTGTCAGGCTCAGATACTCACCCGGTCGCTTGAAATCCTTCTCGTACCGGCACCCGATCGCATAGGCGATCATGCCCCGCTCGGCATGCGTCACGCCCGCATAGGGCGCCCGCAAGGCCTGCTCATAGGCCAGCAGGGCCCGATGGTCCGGATGGAACCGCCCGGCGCTGTCAGCCATCATGCAGGCGGCTTTCTCGATCCGCGCATCGGCCGCCGGCGACCCGAACAGGTCCGGTTCCGGCGCGAAAGCCGGGCTGACAAATTCGTGCAGTGCCTGCCCGAAGGCGATCTGGTTCTGGTCCAGCCGCCCGAACGCGATCACGCCGTCAAGCAGCGGATCGGTCACTGCCGCGCCGGTCAGGTCGCGCAAGACGCCTTCGCGCAATCCGCCCGACGAAATCGTCACGCCTTCCAGCGAGCTGTTGGCCAGGATTTCTTCCACGATGATCGCGGCGATCGGCAGGTGTTTCGCGCGCCGGCGGTCGACTTTTTCTACCCTGCTGCGCGCAGCGGCATTGCTGACGCTGTCGAGGCAAAGCTTCGCCGTTCGCGCCACCTGCCCCTCGTTCATCTGGTAGCCCTGCAGCACGTGCAGCGGATAATTCTCGATCTCCATGTTCAGGCGCGCAAACGACCGCCACGCGCCGCCCACGGCGTAGAACCGTCCCTCTGCCCCCGGCAGCACTTTCGAGGATTTGAGTTCCGCGCGTACCTTCTTGCGCAACTCCCGCAGGTCTTCGGCTTCCGCGGCCAGCGACAGCGGCCCCAGCAACAGGCTTTCGCCCCGTGCCTTGCCCGAGCCGATCCTCTGGAATTCGATGCTCGATCCGCCGAGGTCGCCCATCACGCCTTTCGGCCGATGAAAGCTCGCCTCCACCCCCAGGGCCGACAGCCGCGCCTCGTCAGCGCCCGACAAGACCGTGACCGGCCGCCCCAGCACCCGCCCGGCCTTTTTCACGAAGTCCGGCCCGTCACGCGCCTCGCGTACGGCGGCGGTGGCGACAGCCGTGTAATTGCGCAAGTGCAGGGCCTTCAGGATCGCGCGATAGCGGCTCAGCGCGCTCAGCGCCGACTCCCGCCCCGTCGGTGACAGGGTGCCGCGCTGTATCAACCCCTCGCCCAGTCCGGCCATGACCTTCTCGTTGAATGTCTGGAGGATCGACGCGCCCAGCACGTCATAGATCACCAGACGCACCGAGTTTGAGCCGATATCGATAATGCCTGCGCGTTCGGATTTCGGGAACATCATACCGGTTTGCTTCCCCGGTGCGACAGCCTTGGCGGCAGGCTGACTTCCAGCGCGCTGCCCCGTCCCGACAGGCTTGGATTGTCCATGAAATAGCGGTGCGCCGCGAACGCGGTGTCCGGATTCTCGGGCTTGATACGAAGATAGGTGCCGTCCTCATGCATGATCCAGCTCTGCAGCTCGTCATTCAGGTTGGCGACCATGATCTGGTTCAGCACCTGCCGGTGAACGGTCGGGTTCTCGATCGGCACCAGCGCCTCGACCCGGCGCGTCAGGTTGCGCGGCATCCAGTCGGCCGACGAGATGAACACTTTGGCATTCGGCGACGGCAGCGCTTCGCCATTGGCAAAGCAGACGATCCGCGAATGCTCCAGGAACCGCCCGACAATGCTCTTGACGGTAATCGTCTCCGACAGGCCCGGCACGCCCGGCCTGAGGCAGCAGATGCCGCGCACCACCAGCGTGATCGGCACGCCAGCCTGGCTGGCGCGATACAGCGCATCGATCACTTCGCCGTCGACCAGGGAATTCATCTTGGCCCAAATGCCGCACGGCTTGCCCTTTTTCGCAGCCGAAACCTCGTCCCCGATCATCCGGATCAGGTCCTGCTTCAGGGTCAGCGGCGACATCGAAATCTTCTCGAGAACCGGACCGACGCTTGGCGGTTCGCGATAGGCGGTGACGAAATTGAACAGGCGATTGGCATCGCGCCCCAGCGCCGCATCGGCGGTGAACAGCGACAGATCGGTATAGATGCGCGCATTGATCGGGTGGTAGTTCCCGGTCCCGAAATGCGTATACGAACGAAGCTCCGTGCCCTCGCGCCGCACCACCAGCGACACCTTGGCGTGCGTCTTGTACTCGATGAACCCGTACACGACCTGCACGCCGGCCCGTTCCAGGTCGCGCGCCAGCCGCAGGTTCGCTTCCTCGTCGAACCGCGCCTTGATCTCGACCAGCGCGGTGACGTTCTTGCCGGACTCCGCCGCCTCGATCAGCGCCGCCACGACCGGCGAGTTCGACGTCGTTCGGTACAGCGTCTGCTTGATCGCCACGACCGCCGGGTCGGCTGCTGCCTGCCGGATGAACTGCACCACCACATCAAAGCTCTCGAACGGATGGTGGACCAGGATATCCTTGGCCCGGATCGCCGCGAAGCAATCGCCGCCCATCTCGCGGATGCGTTCCGGATAGCGCGGCTCATAGGGCGGAAATTGCAGATCCAGCCGGTCGTCGACGATCAGTTCCGACAACTGCGCCATGCCGAGGATGCCGTCATACAGAACCGTGTCAGCCTGCTCGGCGCCGATCTCGCGCGTGATGAACTCGCGCAATTCCTGCGGCGCGCTCGACTGCATCCTGAGACGTACGATACGCCCCCTGCGGCGCTGCTTCAGCATCACCTCGAATTCGCGGATCAGGTCTTCGGCTTCTTCCTCAATCTCGATATCGCTGTCGCGCACGACGCGGAACAGGCAGCGGGCCTTTTCCTTGAATCCGGGGAACAGGTCACCCAGGAACATGCCGATGACGTCTTCCAGCGCAACAAACCGCATATTGCCCTTGGTCGATTTCGGCAGCCGGATGAAGCGGCGCACAAAGGCCGGCAGCGGCACGATGCCGACATGGCCTTCCCCGCCAGACTCCGACACAAGGTCAACCGCAATCGAGAAACCGAGATTGGGAATGAACGGGAACGGGTGCGCCGGGTCCACGGCCAGCGGTGTCAGCACCGGAAAGATATTGTTGCGAAAATAGGTCTCGAGCTCGGCACGCTCTTTCTTGGTCAGTGCATCGCCTGACAGGACGTGGATGTTCTCCGCCGCCATTTCGCTTTTCAGCGTACGCCATTGTTCCTGCTGGTCGGCAATCAGGCGCAGCGACGCCTTTTCGATCTGCTCGACCTGTTCGGATGGCTTCAGCCCGTCCTGGCTCGCCTTCACGATACCTGCCCGCACCTGCTCGCGCAGGCCCGCATAGCGCACCATCTCGAATTCATCGAGATTGCTGGCCGAGATCGACAGGAAGCGCAGGCGCTCGAGCAGCGGGTGCGCGCGGTTGGCGGCTTCCTCAAGCACACGCTGGTTGAACTCCAGCCATGACAGCTCGCGGTTCAGGAACCGGTCCGGCGACGTCATCAGCGCCTTGTTGGTGCGTAGTGTTCCGTCAGCCATGTTTGCCCGTCAGCCCTTTTCTTCGTCAATCCAGCTTCGGCCCGCCCGGCGCGTCCGCTTCCATTGCGTCGAGCACATCCTTGACCAATGGCACGCTCGGCGCCCGGCCCAGGTCGGTCACGCCGTCACTCAGCCTTTCGGCAAACTGCTCAATGGCCTCATAGGAGAGATCAAGCCGCGGAACCAGATATTTGAGGACATCCGGCTCCAGTTTGAGGAAATGCCGCACCGCCGCCGCTTTCAGCCGCCCCAGCATCATCGCCTCGTCCGGCGCATAGATTTCCGCCACCGGCATCGAATTGAGGCGCGATTTCAGGTCGGGCGACGGCGCTTGCCAGCTTGGCGGCGCCCGATTGGCGGTCAGCAACAGCCGCCCCGACCCGGCCGAAACGAGATTGATCAGCGACAGCATCCGGTCGCCCGCCGGCACACGGTCTGCGCCGTCTATCGCCGTATAGGTCGCCGCCCGGGCCTCCACGTCGCGTGACTTCAGGCCGGCGAACGCCTTGGCTTCGAACACGTCCCCGCCGAACTGCCGCGCCCAGGCATGGGCAATCGTTGTCAGGCCCGCTTTGGGCGGCCCGACAAGGCACAGGACCGGCGTCGGCCAGTTCTCCGGCCGCTGCACGATACGCAGGGCCGTTTCATTGACGGGAGACATTACAAGATCGGAAAATCCGAGCCCCGGGGCCGGAAATCCAAAACTCAGCTGATTGGGCATACCGGGCCTGCCGACTCTGTTCCGCTCTATTGCCTCGCCGCAGCAGACACGGCCGAACGCAGCACCAGGCCTTTGGCATCAGGTGCTTCCGCCAGCGACACGCCGCGCTGCAGCAGGTCGTTCTGCAGCCTTGGCTCGTCGCCCGCATAGGCAAACGTCACCAGCGCGCCATCGCGGGCAATGGCCGTAATCTTGAAATCCGACACCAGCGGTGACCGCGCCAGCGCGCTGCGCAGCGTGTTCCACTCGGCCAGCGACGTATAGCGCACGCTGGCACTGGTCGTCGTGCGGGCGCCGCCCCGGATGACCGAGCGCCGCTTCCAGTCCTCGTCGAGGAATTCTGCCGCCGCATCGGCCGCGCCTTTCAGCGTCGCCGCATAATTGGTTGTGCCGAGCAGTTCCGTTCCCGCCGCCGTCACCGTCGACAATGTCGTGCGATACGCGCCTTCGCGGCCTTCCAGTTCCGCCAGCACACCGCGCCGCGCGCCAACGGTCGCCGCTTCGGTGGAAAAGACAGACCAGTCAGAGAAGGCCGTATAGCCCGGATTGGAAGCCGTCACATATGGTGCCAACGCATTGGGATTGTCTGCGCCCAGCGCCTGGCGCCAGGCTTCCTGCGCCTGGTAATTCGATGCCAATGGCACGATCAGGCTCTTCGGGCCTTGCGTATCGACATAGGGCACGCCGAGACTGTCGAGGTGCGCCCGCACCATCAGCGGGTTCAGCACGACGGACAATACGCCGCGATAGCGCCCGGCACCGGCGGTCTCTTCCTGCACGTCCACAGCCGCCGAGAGGCGCTCTGCGAGGGCATAATCCACTGGCAGGCCGCCCGCTGAGGCACGATCGTCCGACAGCGTGATCTTGGTCAGCAGCACGCGGGCTGCCTTCTGCCGGGCCACCGACATGGCCTTTTCACGGGCTTCGATGACGCTCGCCGCCTGCTCATCGACTTCGATATTGCGAACGGTGTAGACATCGCGCGTATCCGCACTCGCTGGCAGCGAAGCGGCGCAGGCGAGGAATACCGAGGCGAGAAGCAAACGAATCATGGTCAACGACCTCCCTGTCAGCCTTCCTTGTAGCAAGCCAATGCGGAGGCTGGAACCGCAAGCAACACTGGATCAGGCGATTTCCCCATGCTAACGCGCGAAGCATCATGACAGAAACGCCCAAAACGCCCCTCTCTTACCGTGACGCTGGTGTCGATATTGAGGCAGGCGAACGCCTCGTCGGCGCCATCGGCCCAATGGCCAAAGCCACCGCCCGCGCCGGCGTGATGGGCGGCCTCGGCGGCTTCGGCGCCTTGTTTGATTTGAAGAAAGC
>NZ_JBBKXE010000171.1:0-19645 GCF_037969335.1 Hyphomonas sp.
GGTGATATGGGTGCGGGCGTGGCAGGGGTGCGCCGAGGGGGTGGCAGGCCCGTGGCTTCAGGCGCTTTGCGCCTCGCGGATGTTGAACACGCGAACCGGCTCGAAATGGCCGGCGCGAACGTCGCCGAGGGCGACGGCGGTGCCGTTGCAGGTGGCGAGCGCCAGGCGATCATCCTCATCAGCCGGATTGCGTGCCTCGCGCCAGGCTTCGACGACATGCGGCATCAGCATGATGGTACGGCCCTGGCGCAGGTTGGCGGCGTCGGCAGGGCTGACAGCGAGGCCCGGGATGCCGGTCAGGACCGACTGGAGGGGTTTGAGGGCAGCGAGCAGGTCTGATTTCTCGGTCATCTCCTGCAGCGCCGATATCGCAACGGCGTCTGGCGCGGAGAAGGCGCCGACACGGGTGCGGCGCAGCTGGCTGATATGGCCTTCGCATTCGAGGTCGAAGGCCAGGTCGCGGGCCATGGCGCGGACATAGAAGCCCTTGCCGGAGGTGACATGGATGACCGTATGGTCGGCGTCCGGCATGCCGATGACGCTGGCGGAATGGACCATAACTTCGCGCGGCTTCAGTTCGAAATCCTCGCCTTCGCGGGCGAGGTCATAGGCGCGCTTGCCGTCGACCTTGATGGCGGAGAATTTCGGCGGCACCTGTTCGATCACGCCGAGATAGTTGGTGAGCACGGCTTCTACGGCTTCGCGTGCCGGGCGGGCGTCGGATGTCGCGGTGACTTCGCCTTCGGCGTCCTGGCTGGCGGTCGAGACACCCCATTGGATGGTGAAGACATATTCCTTCTCGGAATCCATCGCCCATTGCACGGTCTTGGTCGCTTCGCCAAAGGCGATCGGCAGGATGCCGTCGGCGAGGGGGTCCAGCGTCCCGCCATGACCGACCTTTTCGGCATTGTAGAGCCGCTTGAGGATGGCGACGGCCTGGGTCGAGGTCATTTCGACGGGCTTGAACAGGTTCAGCCATCCGCTGACCGGATCACCCTTGCGTTTTCTCTGGCGGGCCAAATCGTGTCTCCTGCTGGCCCGGGGCGGTTCGAACGCTGGCGGGCCATCTTCATGCTGGCATATCAAAAGGAAGGCGCGGCCTTAGGCTGGCTGGCTGACGGCGTCAACCGCCGGGCCTGTCAGGATGCGGATTTGAGCCGTTCCGCCTCGGCCTCTTCTTCGTCTGCGTCGAAGAGGAGTTCGGGCTCGTCGTGCGATGGCGTCATGTCGTCATGGCGCGGGGGAACGGAGGCCGTCCGGGCGGGCTTGGGCAGCGTGAGGTCAACGATATCGAGATTGAGGTCGAATTCGCCGACGGTTTCGGTGTCGCCTGTATCCATCTTGTGGCGAACCACGTCGCGGATCTTCACCAGCACGTCCCGATTGTCGTCGACAATGGGGATCTGGCGCCCGTCAGACGTGCCGATGGTGAGACGGTGATAGGGTTCGCGCCGTTTGATCTTCGCGGCGATCATGGCGGCCCGTGTGCCAAGGAGCAGGCCAAGCAGGACGAGCACACCGCCGACAAACAGGGCGACCAGGCCGGATTGCTGGCCGGGGGCCAGCATCCACCATGCGAGCGCGACGAGGCCGAAGAACAGGTTTGCGATGCACAGCGTGGCATGAAGGCTCTGGGACTTGCGATTGCGCGGCATGTCCCACGGCGCAAAGTCCATCGATTCAATGGACATGGTGGCGATGCGGCGAATAGCGATCGTGTCATCACCCATCTGTAGCGATGCGGACGAGATTTCCCCGTGCCGGGCGCCTTCCATATCGAGTGTCTGGCGGTCCATCCGGCCCCTGTCCCTGTCGCAAGGCCTTAACGGTCTCAACAGATCGCCGCCAAGTCAAATGACAAAGCGGATAAGGCGCGGGCGCGGGGGCGCCTAGTCTTGCTGAAGGTCGCGTTTCACGCGGGGATCAGCCAGGAGGCGGTCAATATGCGTGGCTTCGTCATAGGACTTGTCCGCAATGAAGCGGAGTTCGGGTGTGAACCGCATGTCAATCTCGCGGCTGAGACGCCCGCGCAGGAAAGGCGCAGCGCGGGTGAGGGCGTCGGCCAGTTTCTGGCGGCCTTCGTCCGTGTCGTCGCCGAGCGGCGTGACGAAGATATTGGCCCGGCGCAGGTCGGGCGAACAACGCACCTCGCCAACCGTGATGATGATGCCCGTGAGGTCCGGATCGCGCAAATCCTCGCGTGACAGGATGTCGGCGAGGGCGTGACGGATGATTTCTCCGGCGCGCAACTGGCGCTGAGAGGGCATTTTGGCGGCAGCGGGTTTACGGGCCATCAGTGAGCAGCCTTTTCCTGTAGGCGGGAGATGAATGCAGCGCGGGCGGGCTTGTCCTTGCCGAACCATGCATCGGGGATGATCAGCGCATCAGCGCCATTGACGAGGACAGCGACATGACTTCGTCCGGTTTTGACGGACGCAACCGCCGACCAGTCAATGCGCGTTTCGATACCACCCCGGCGGACAATGAGCTGGTCGTCGTCCAGCGTGATGTCAGTGCTGAGGGTCATTTCCGTGCCGCGTCCGAACTTGTGCCGGTAAGACCAGCGAATGAAGATGAGGTACCAGGCGATGCCGGCAAAGGCTGCGACCATGGCCGAGATGAACCATTGCCAATAGTCCGACAGGCCGGCGAGCCGCATGGCCTCGCGCACCATGACCGCCATGCTGGCGGAAATGATCGGCGCCGTGACACCGGCATAGTAAACCGCTGTGGGGCCGACCGATCCGCCGCGCGTCAGGCGCGTCAGCCGCTTCACATCTTTCTCTCGCAGGAGACCTGAGATGCGCAGCGGGTCTGACATGGTGCCTGCCTCTAGGCGAGGGTTCTCGCGATTTCCTCGACCTGGAAGCATTCGATCTTGTCGCCGACGCGGATGTCTTCATAGCGCTCGAAGGCCATGCCGCATTCCATGCCGCCGGACACTTCGTTCACTTCATCCTTGAAGCGTTTCAGTGTTTTCAGCTTGCCTTCGTGGATCACGACATCGTCGCGCAGGAGGCGGACACCGCAACCGCGAAGCACTTTGCCCTCGGAAACACGGCAACCAGCGACCTTGCCGGTCTTGGTGATGTTGAAGACTTCGAGAATGTCTGCATAGCCAAGGAAGGTTTCGCGCTTCTCCGGTGCGAGCATGCCCGAGAGGGTGGATTTCACATCGTCGATCAGGTCGTAGATCACCGAATAGTAGCGGATCTCGATGCCTTCTTTCTCAGCGAGGTCGCGCGCCTGCTTGTTGGCGCGAACGTTGAACGCGAAGATCGGGGCGCCCGAAGACTTTGCCAGCATGACGTCGCTTTCGGAAATACCGCCGACTGCACCATGAATGACGCGGGCGCGGACTTCTTCGGTCGAAATCGCGTCGAGCGACATGGAGATCGCCTCAACCGAGCCCTGAACGTCGCCTTTGACAACGATCGGCAGTTCGGACGTTTCGATCGCGCCCTCTTTCAGACGGCTGAGCAGCTGGTCGAGCGAGACACGCGCCGCAGCGCCCGCCTTGCCGGAGATCTGGCGCTTGGTGCGCATGCGATAATCGGTGATTTCACGGGCACGCGCTTCCGTTTCGACGACCACGAAGGGTTCGCCGGGATCCGGAGCACCATCAAGGCCGAGAACTTCGACCGGCAGGGAAGGCCCTGCGTCGTGAAGCTGCTGGCCACGTTCGTCGGTGATCGCGCGAACCTTGCCCCATTGGGCGCCGGCCACGACAATGTCGCCGCGCTTCAGCGTACCGCGCTTGACGAGGACGGTGGCAACAGGGCCGCGTCCCTTGTCGAGCTGGCTCTCGATCACGACGCCGTCTGCAGCGCGGTCGGGATTGGCTTTCAATTCGAGGATTTCAGCCTGGAGCGAGATGGCCTCGGTCAGTTCGTCAAGGCCAACGCCGGTTTTGGCGGAGACCTTGATGGCCTGGGTTTCGCCGCCCATGCTTTCGACCTGGATGTCGTGCTGGAGAAGGTCGGTGAGGACCTTGTCCGGTGCCGCGTCATGCAGGTCGATCTTGTTGACAGCAACGATGATCGGAACCCCGGCCGCCTTGGCGTGATTGATCGATTCAATCGTCTGCGGCATGACCGAATCGTCGGCTGCCACAACGAGGATCGCGATGTCGGTTGCGTTGGCACCGCGTGCCCGCATGGCGGTAAACGCAGAGTGGCCCGGCGTGTCGAGGAACGTGATCTTCTGGCCGGATTTCAACTGAACCTGATACGCGCCGATATGCTGGGTGATGCCACCGGCTTCGCCTGCGACCACGTCGGTTGAGCGCAGGGCGTCGAGCAGCGAGGTCTTGCCGTGGTCGACATGTCCCATGATCGTGACGATTGGCGCACGCGGTTTCATCGTGGCGGGATCATCCGCTTCGCCTTCAAGACCGATCTCGACATCGGATTCAGCGACGCGGCGGACCGTGTGCCCGAATTCTTCGGTGATCAGTTCGGCCGTGTCGGCGTCGATGATGTCGTTGCCGCGCAGCATTTCGCCCTGGTTGATCATGAACTTCACGACGTCAGCGACGCGTTCATTCATGCGACCTGCGAGGTCTTGCAGGGTGATGGTTTCAGGCAGGGTCACTTCGACCGAGACCTTTTCGCGCTGGTCACCGCCGCCGAAGCGACGTTCGCGTTCACGTTCGCGGGCGCGCTTGAGCGACGCGAGCGAGCGCTGGCGATCGGCATCGTCGCCGAGGGCCGATGAGATGGTCAGCTTGCCACGACGGCGTTCGCCGCTGTCGCGGGTGGTGCGGGCTGCGGCTTCGCGCGAACGATCGCGGTCATCCTTGCCGGCCTTGCCGCGCTTGCTGCGGCTGGTCGATTCTTCTGCGGCTGGATCTGGCAGCGGCGATGCTGTCACGTCCGGCTTGGCGCGGCCGCGGGCAGGGCGTTCACCCGCCACGGGTGCAGCCGGTGCGTTCGCGGCGGCTTCGGCTTCGGCCTTGCGGGCTTCTTCCTCGGCGCGGCGGCGGACTTCGGCTTCTTCGCGTTCGCGGGATTCTGCGGCCTTGCGTTCCTGTTCGGAGCGGAGGCGATCCTGGCCGTCGACAACGGCCTGGTTTTCCTTGGCGCGGTTGGCTTCTTCAGCCTTGCGCTCAAGCAGCACTTTCTGGCGTGCTTTCAGCTCGTCGACCGTGATGCCAAGCTTGCGGGCCGTTGCGACGAGACGCGCCTGGAGCGTGTCTGTCTGCTTGGCCGGCGCATCACCTGACTGTCCGGCTGCGGGGCCAGCGCCGCCAGGGCCAACCGCCCGGCGCTTCTTGGTTTCCACAACAACCTGCTTCGAGCGACCATGGCTGAAGCTCTGCTTCACCGTGCCTGCTGATTTGCGGGCGACGGTGAGCGGCTTGCGGCCACCCGAATTATTACCTGTATCGTTCGTTTCGCTCATACGTCCTACATATCACATTTTCAGCCGAAGCGCCCATGCGTCCCGGCGAGTTTTCAAGTCCGATCCTGATCCTTGAACCAGTTCAATTCTGGCGCTTCGCGAAACCCGGTCAGCCGGCGATAAGCCAGTGTCCACGTCTTCGCAATGGCGCCCTTGCGGATGAGCCCGTGTATCACACGCTCCCGGCCAAACGCCATGCCCAATTCCACCGAAGACAGTGCTCCGGCCACGTTCACGCTGCTATATAGCGCTTTGGCGAGGAAATACACCTTGTTACGGCCATCTTCTGCACCATCCGACGCCTCGAGCAGTATTCCATGGGTCTTCTTGCGCAGTGCATCCTTGACCTGATCGTAGCCGAGGATCACTCCGCCCGCCTTTTTCGCCATTCCGAGTATGTTCTGGCAGCGTTTCAGCAGCAGGTCTTCAACCTGGTCGACGAGCCCGTCGGGCACTTTGACCTTTTCCTTGAAGCCGCGCGCAAAGGCGCCTTTCGCGGCGGCGAGGGCAACGCTGTCCCGGTCTGCTTTGACCCAGACGCCACGACCCGGCAGTTTTGCATTGATATCAGGCGTCACGACCATGTCGGGAGAGAGTACAAAGCGCACCATCTCCGTCTGCGCCAGACGCTCGCGCGTCACGGCGCACTGACGAACGGGGCCCTCCCCGTCCGTCGTGTCACCTGCCGTGCCGGCTAAGCGCGGATCACTCTTTCGGTGCGGCTTCGTCATCGCCGCCCTCCGCTGCCAGGGCATCGAGATCGAATTCGAGCTCTTCAAGGGCTGCGTCTGCAGCGTCTGCACCGCCGAGGTCGCCAAGGGCGAGCAGGGCGCGTTCTTCTTCGGTCAGGTCGGCCGTGGCGGTTTCAGCAGGTTGCTGGGCCGCGACGAGCTGTTCGATGGCGTCCTGTTCGATCCAGCCGGCGAGCACGCGGGCCTTCATGATGAACATCTGCGCGTCGTCCTTGCGCATTTCGCCCTTCTTCAGGATGCCTTCAACCCAGACCGGCTTGCCGTCAGGGCCTGGCTCGCGGAAGCCCGTGATGTCGTCGGGCACGAGGCCGGCGACGTCTTCGACGGTCTTCACGCCTTCCTGGCCGAGCTTCACGGCGAAGGCAGGTGTCATGTCGTCAAGCGCCATCACTTCGTCCTCGACGCCGAGCTCCTTGCGCTTGGCGTCGTTTTCGGCGGCCAGGCGATCCAGGAATTCGCGGGCGCGTTCCTGGAGTTCGGCAGCAACTTCCGCGTCGAAACCTTCGATCTGGATGAAGTCTGCAGGCGCCACGAAAGCGATTTCCTCGACGGTCTCGAAACCTTCCGATGCCAGCAGCTGGCCCAGCGTTTCGTCAGCATCGAGTGCTTTCATGAAGAGGTCGGTACGCTCCTGGAATTCGCGCTGGTAGCGCTCGGAGTCTGCACTTTCCGTGACGAGGTCGATCTGCCAGCCGGTCAGCTGGGAGGCGAGACGCACGTTTTGGCCGCGCCGGCCGATGGCCAGCGGGAACTGGTCGTCAGCGACGACGACTTCGACACGGCGCTCTTCTTCGTCGAGCACCACTTTCGACACTTCGGCCGGCTGCAATGCGTTCACGATGAAGGTCGCGTCGTCATAATTCCACGGGATGATGTCGATCTTCTCTCCCGAGAGTTCGCCGACAACGGCCTGGACGCGCGCACCGCGCATACCGACGCAGGCACCGACCGGATCAATCGACGAGTCGTTCGAGACCACACCGATTTTCGCGCGGCTGCCCGGGTCGCGGGCACAGGCGCGGATATTGATGACGCCGTCATAGACTTCCGGCACTTCCTGGGCGAACAGCTTGACCATGAAGTCAGGTGCGGCGCGCGACAGGAAGATCTGCGGGCCCTTCATTTCGCGGCTCACCTTGTAGAGATAGGCGCGCACGCGGTCGTTCGGCTGGAAGTTTTCGCGCGGGATGCCGTCATTGCGGCGAATGATGCCCTCGGCGCGGCCAAGATCGACAATAACGTGGCCGTATTCGACGCGCTTGACGATGCCGTTGATGATCTCGCCGACGCGGTCCTTGTATTCTTCGTACTGACGCTCACGCTCGGCATCGCGCACTTTCTGCATGATGACCTGCTTGGCGGTCTGTGCGGCGACACGGCCGAAATCGAAGGGTGGGAGTTCTTCCTTCAATTCGCTGCCGATCTCGAGTTCCGGATCGATGCGCTTGGCTTCGGTCAGGCGCAGTTCCTTGGATTCGTCTTCGAGGTCTGCATCCGCAACGACCGTCTGGATACGCCACAGCGTCTGCTCGCCCGTGGTCGGTTCGAACCGCGCGCGGATGTCGTGTTCCTGGCCGTACTTGGCCTTGGCCGCCTTTTCGATGGCTTCCTGCATGGCTTCGACAACGATGCGTTGGTCGATCGATTTTTCCTCTGCAACCGCTTTCGCGATCTGGAGGATTTCCAGCCTGTTGGCTGAAACGCCGATTGTATTCATGTGACGTCTCCCGTCTTCTCGTTTGTATCTGTGTCGTCGTCGGACTCGTCGATCTCGAATTCCTCGAGACCTTCGTCATCCATTTGCGGCGGCAGGCTGCCATCGGCGCGTGCCGCATCAATCAGGGCATCGGTGAGAACCAGCGTGGCGCGGCTCATTTCGTTGACATGCGCGACCAGTTCGGTGGCGTCGTCCAGTTCGATATGGGCGCCGGCATCGTCTTCACCGGTGATCGTGCCGGAAAACCGGCGCCGACCGTCAAGCGGCCGGATCAGTTCGATCCGGACTTCATGGCCGGTCCAGCGGGCGAAATCGCCGGGCCGGGTGAGGGGCCGGTCAATGCCGGGCGTGGAAACCTCAAGCGTATAGGCTTCCTTGATCGGGTCGGATTCCTCGAAGACCGGGCTGAGGGCCCGCGAGAGCCTGGCGCAATCTTCCACGCTGGTGGGCGCGCCGCCGGTTCGTTCGGTCATGATCTGCAATCCGGGACGCCGCCCGCCCATGACGCGCAGACGTACGATTTCCAGTCCGAGGCCCGCAGCCACGGGGGCAGCGATCTCGAGAATACGGCGTTCCTGTTCGGTCAGGGCAATCATGGTATGGGGCAAATCCGGGCAAAGAAAAACGGCGGCCCCGTTGCCGGAACCGCCGCCGATATTTTTCGACTTGCCGCCTATATAGTCGCGCATGGATGCAATGTCGAGAGCGGGCTTCAGCGCAACACGCATCCAAAGGGCCGGAGGGCGCGCTTCCGGTGCCGTCGGGATAAAAGCGCGCCTAGAGGATTTTGAGGTCCACAGCCGATGTCTTGCCCCGGCGCTCATCATTATAGAGCTCGTAGGAGATCGCCTGGTCTTCCGCCAGCGTGCGCAGGCCGGAGCGTTCAACGGCGGAAATGTGCACGAACACGTCGGTTCCGCCATCGTCAGGCTTGATGAAGCCGAAGCCCTTCTGGTCGTTGATCCATTTCACTTTGCCAGTTGCCATACTTGAATTCCTTCGCGTTTATCAAAAACGATCAGGCCCTGAGACGAGTCTGATCCGCCTATCGAAACGGGTAGGAAGAAAGTCATGGCCGTCGGTCTGACGGGGTCTTGATATTCAGACCGACCGAATTCGATGGCGATATGAAACGCATAAGTGCGACATTTCGTCAAGCATTCGCGGGGGCCCTGGTTACACGCGGAAGTCGAGCCAGACCGGTTCACAATCGCCCAGCCGCTTGGCTTCGTAGCGGGTTGGCACATGGTCTGCGGGCGGTGTGCGCCAGTCACCGGCGCGCTCTGCCTGCCAGGCAAAACCGCCATGAGCGAGAAAGCGCGCGAGGGCTTCGTCGGCATAGCTTGCGACATCGGTGGCGAAGCGGACCCGGGCGCCGGGCGCAAGGATACGGTGGAGTTCAGCGAGGAAGTCTGGCTGGATCAGGCGCCGCTTCTGCTGTTTCTTCTTGGGCCAGGGATCCGGAAACAGGATGAAGACCTGGTCAACGGAGTGATCCGCCAGGCTGGCCATGAGCGGGCGGGCGTCATCCATCCAGAGCCTGACATTGGCAAGGCCATGCTCGTCAACGCCCGTCAAAGCCTTGGCCATGCCTTCGATGAAGGGCTCGCAACCGATGAAACCGGTGCCCGGTGCCCGCCGCGCCTGTTCGATCAGGTGCTCGGCGCCGCCAAAGCCGATTTCGAGGCAAACCGGTCCGGGGTTCGCAAACAGGGAATGGGGGTCGAGCGGGCCGTCGGCCCCGACGGGGACGGTCAGGCCGGGCAACCTGTCATCGACCAATGCCTGCTGGCGCGCCGACAGGGCACGACCGCCGGTTCGCCCGAATGTGCGAATGGGACGGATCTGAGAGTCGGGCGTGCGTGATGTCATGGGCCCGCGTCTTGCCTTAGCCGACGGGTGCAATCAATCCCGTTGTTTCGGTTCGAAGGCGGAGGCGGCCGCGCGCACGGTGCCGAGAAGCGATTTGCGCAACGACATGTCCTCGATTTTCTGGAAGGCTGCGATGAGTTCCAGCGTTTCCGAATTCATGACGGGCGCATGGGCGTCACCGTCTTGAGTGACCTGGGCATTTTCGTGATCGACGAAGCCCTCGGCACCCTCGTAGAAATACGTGATCGGAACACCCAATACAGACGCAATCTCGAAAAGGCGCCCGGCCGATACCCGGTTGACGCCCTTTTCGTACTTCTGGACCTGCTGGAATGTCAGGCTGAGAAGTTCGCCAAGGCGTTCCTGGGTCAGCTTGAGTTCTCGGCGGCGCCACCGCACGCGCTGGCCGACTACGCGGTCAATTCCACTCGGTAGTTTGTTCTCTGACATATCCCACCCGGTGCACGTTTTACCTGCATCTGCTGGGCATGTTAACGCCGCCAGCTTGCGAAAGCTAGGCCCGCGAACAAGCAGAGGGTGAGCCAGAACAGGACAATCCCGATACGATGCTGGTAAATCGTGACGCCGGCGGGCACCGGCAACCGGCCGCGGCCATAGGCAGCGTTCCATCCTTCGGGGGCGTCTGCCGTCGGCACGCCGCGCAAGACTTCGCGTCCGTAACCGTCGAGAATTGCAGACGCGCCTCGGCTGGCAACGCGGGCCATGGGCAGGCCGGTTTCGATGGCGCGGTAGCGGTTCTGGGCATAGTGCTGGGCCGGCCCCATGCCGCCGCCGAACCAGCCATCATTCGAAATCACCACGAGCCAGTCTGCGCGTCCGTTGAGGTTGGCATCACGCGGGATCGATGGATACAGCCCTTCATAGCAGATCATGGCAACAAAGGGCGGGACATTGTCCGCATAGATCACGGCCGGTCCGGGACCGGGCCTGAAGCCGTCTGTCGCCATCTGCTGCATCGCCCCGGGGAGTATGCCGGAAATGTAGCGGCCGAACGGGATGATCTCTGCAGCGGCCAGTTCGCCAAACGGCACAAGGCGGTGCTTGTCATAGAGCGCAAGCGGTCCGGATCGTGCGGCGCTCTGGTCGAGCACGGTCAGACTGTTGAAATAGGCGCGCTTGCTGTCGTCGGTGATCTCGTAGCGTGTCGTGCCGACAATCAGGACGCGCGGTCCGAGATAGGCGTCGATAATGTCGATGGCGTTCGGATCCTGAAGCAGGTTCACCGGTATCGCGCCTTCCGGCCAGATGATGATGTCACCCGGCGCGCCATCCTCGGTCGTCAGCATCTTGATGTATTCTTTCAGGATCGCGTCCGGCCCGACTTTCCACTTCTCGTCCTGCGAAACGCCTGAATCCATCAAAACGACAACCGTGTCGGAAAGCGGCGAGGGCTCGGCAATACGCTGCGCGCCCCAGGCCCAGCCGAGTGCGATGAGAATGCCGGAGGCAAAGGTCGGCAACATCCGTACCGCCAGTCCGCGGGCGTCGCGGGTGTCGACGAGCGCCGCGGGCGCAGAGACGACGAAGATGGTGAGCAGCGTGAGCCAGTAGACGCCGCCGATCGAGGCGGCCTGGGACAGGGCGCCACCAGGCATCCATGTCGTGCCGGGCAAGTTCCACGGAAAGCCGCCGAACAGGTGGCCGCGGACATATTCGGCGAGTGAGAAGAAGAGCGCAAAAACAAACACGCGTGACGGCGAGGCCGACCAGAACGCCCCGGCCATGGCGCCCGCTGCGCCCCAGATCAGCGCCATGCCTGCCGGCAGGAGAATGAGCGGCATCCAGAGGAAAATCGCGTATTTTTCGGGTTCGACCAGAAAGGGTGACGCCGTCCAGTGCATGCTGATCAGGAAGAACCCGACGCCAAAGGCCCAGGTCCGCATGAAGATGGCCTTGCCCCATTTGCGGTGTCCGCGCGCGCCATCCAGCATCCAGACCAGGCCGGTGAATGAAATCACCAGCACGGCGCTGAAGTGGAAAGGGGCAAAAGCGACCGCCGAGAAGGCGCCAAGCAACAGGGCTGTGCCGGCTGCGGCCCAGCCTGTCACTCGCGCGAACGCCTCATTCAGGGGGCCAAGGGCGGTGAACCCGTGGCTGCGCACTCCGTCTGTCATGCTTTACTCCTGGGGTTGCGGCGCGGCGCCGACCTCCGGTGTTCGCAGGCGCAGGCGACGAATGCGCCGCGCGTCTGCGTCCATGATCTCGATTTCGACACCCGAGGGATGCCGCAGGACCTCGCCGCGGACAGGCACTTTGCCAGCCAGCGCGAACACGACGCCGCCAAGCGTTTCGATGTCAGTATCCATGTCGGCCAGATCAAGATCAATTCCGGTTTCCTCTGCGAAATCTTCGATTTCGGTCCGTGCGTCGGCCTCCCAGACGCGCTGGCTGCGACGCACGAACATGGGCTCCTCATCGTCGTGTTCGTCTTCGATGTCACCGACGATTTCTTCGACAAGGTCTTCGAGCGACACAAGGCCGTCGGTGCCGCCATATTCGTCGACCACGAGGGCAAGGTGTATGTGCGTTGACTGCATCTTTACAAGCAGATCTGTCAGCTTCATCGACGGCGGAACATAAAGCACTTCGCGGTGCAATCGTTCCAGCGGTTGCTTGGCGGTTTCGCCCCCCGTCGCCAGTTCCTTCACGACATCCTTGATGTGCACGAACCCGATCGGATCGTCGAGCGACTCGCGGAACACCGGCAGGCGCGAATGGGTCACTTCAGCGAAGTATTTCAGGAGTTCCGGAAACTCCATGCCGACTTCGACGGCTTTGACTTCAGCGCGCGCAACCATGACGTCATCGACGCGCATCTGCTCGAATTCCTCGATACGCAGGCGCATTTCATGGGGGGTGGTGGTGGGGTCACCCATGCCGGGTTCGGTCGGCTGTGCGGCGTTACGGTCCTTGCGGCCGAAGCCGAGCATCTTGCGTAATCGCCCGCTCGGGGCAGGGTCTGAAGGGTCTGGGTCGCTCATGTCGTCGGTGCTTTAGTCTGAATCATACGGATTGGCTATGCCGAGAGATGCCAGCGCGGCGATTTCCAGTGGTTCCATGATCGCGGCTTCGTCCGGTTGCATGTGGTCATGGCCGAGCAGGTGAAGGTAACCGTGGATCAGCAGGTGCGTCAGGTGGTCGGGCAGGGTCTTGGCCTGGGCGGCCGCGTCGCGCGCACAAATGCCATATCCCACGGCGATATCGCCGAGCAGGGGACGGTCCATTTCAAGCGCCGGAAAGGACAGGACGTCGGTTGCCTTGTCGATGCCGCGAAAGTCCTTGTTGAGCTGCCTGAGCACTGCGTCATCGGTCAGAAGCAGGGACACAGTCCCTTCGGCAGGTGCGACGCTGCTACCGGCCGCGAAGGCCCGGCGGCTCAGCGCTTCCAGGTCTCCGAGAGCGTCCCAGCCACCCTCTTCCACGATCAGGTCGACGTTGATCATCGCGGCTTTCAGCCCTCTCCTGCGGCGGCATAGGCATCAATGATCCGGCTGACGAGGCCATGGCGCACCACGTCGGCGGCCGTCAGGTGATAGGCATGGACGCCTTCGACTCCGTCGAGGATTTTCAGGGCGTGTTTCATGCCGGATGGCTGGCTGCCCGGAAGATCGACCTGGCCGGGATCGCCGGTGACCACCATACGGCTGTCGCGGCCGAGGCGCGTCAGCACCATTTTCATTTGCGAGACTGACGTGTTCTGCGCCTCATCGACGATCACGAAAGCGTTCTTGAGAGTCCGGCCGCGCATGAACGCGAGCGGGGCGACTTCGATCTCGCCGCGCGCCATGCGGCGCTCCATCTGTTCCTGCCCCATGAGTTCGCGCAGCGAATCCCAGATCGGCAGCATGTAGGGATCGACCTTCTCTTCCAGCGTGCCGGGCAGGAAGCCGAGTTTCTCGCCGGCTTCGACAGCCGGACGGGTCACGATCAGGCGCTGGCGCAGGCCGGAGGTCAGCTCCGCGACGCCGGCGGCGACAGCAAGAAAGGTCTTGCCCGTGCCGGCAGGACCGACGCCGAAGACGAGGGCATTGTCGGAATTGGCCAGCAATTCGAGATATTTCGCCTGTCCGCGTGTCTGGGGCTTGATCGGCTTCTTCAGGCCGGCCAGTCCGCCGAAGGTCTGGGCCGGGGTGCGGGCGGCTTCAAGTGCGCCTTCCAGTTCCATGTCATTGGCCTCGGTGCCGCTGCGGATGCGGCGCTCAAGCTCTGCGAGTGCCGCTTCGGCAATCGAGACACCTTCTTCAGTGCCGACGAGGAGGATGCCGCCGCCCTGGCTTTCGGCGCGCAGGTCATATTCGGCGAGCCGGTTCTCGAGCAGCTGGAGGTGGCGATGATGCGGGCCGCACAGGTCCTGCAGCCGCGCGGCATTGCGGACTTCGAATATGCGGCTGACGGGCGCCTCGCGGGAGGTGGGCTTGCGGGGCTTCAGGGTCACGCAGCCGCCTCGCGGGCCGAGATGAACTCGCCTGTCAGGGAATTGGGACTGGAATCCACGACGTGCACGGAAGCGATCTGGCCGATCAGTTCGACGGGCCCATTGAAGTGGACAGCCTGCTGGTAGGGCGAGCGGCCATGAACCTGGCCCGGCTGACGTCCCTTGCCGGTAACGAGTACGTCGAGGGTCTGGCCGATCTGGGATGCGTTGAAGGCCATCTGCTGGTCGCGCAGCAGGGCTTGAAGGGCCTGGAGCCGGGCATTCTTAACGTCTTCGGGAACCTGCCCGAACATTTCAGCCGCCGGGGTGCCGGGACGCCTGGAATATTTGAACGAATAGGCGGTGGCGAATCCGGTCTGGCGAACCAGGTCCATCGTGGCGTCGAAATCCGCGTCGGTCTCGCCGGGAAATCCGACGATGAAATCGGAGGCGAGGGCAATGCCGGGGCGTGCCGCGCGCACTTTTGCGATGATGTCATGGAAGTCTGCTGCCGTGTGGCCGCGATTCATCGCCTTGAGAATGCGATCCGAGCCCGATTGAACCGGCAGGTGCAGGAAGGGCATCATTTCCGGCGTGTCGCCGTGCGCGGCGATCAGGTCGTCGTCCATGTCGCGCGGATGGCTGGTCGTGTAGCGGATACGGTCGATGCCACCGATCTTCGCAATGTGGCGACAGAGCTGGCCGAGGTCCCAGTCCGGACCCCCTTCGATGGCCGGTGCTGCGCCATGGAAGGCATTGACGTTCTGGCCGAGGAGGGAAATCTCGCGCACACCCTGTGACGCGAGGCTGCGCGCTTCGACGACAATATCATCGACGCTGCGGGAGAGTTCGGCGCCGCGCGTATAGGGCACGACGCAGAACGTGCAGAACTTGTCGCAACCTTCCTGCACCGAGAGGAAGGCTGTCGGGCCATCTGCGGCGCGCGCTTTGGGCAGGGCGTCGAATTTTTCCAGCGTGTCGAACTCGGTCTCCAGCCGGTCGCCGACGGCACGGCTGACGCGGGCGATCATTTCCGGCAGCTTGTGATAGGCCTGCGGGCCGAGCACGAGATCGACGGCGGGCTGGCGGCGGATCAACTCCTCGCCTTCGGCCTGGGCCACGCAACCGGCCACGGCGATGGTCATGCGCCCACCGGACGCCTCTTTCATCCGCTTCAACTGGCCAAGCTCGGAATAGACCTTCTCGGTCGCCTTTTCACGGATATGGCAGGTGTTGAGCACGACAAGATCCGCCTGCTCGGGCCCATCCACCGGCGCATAGCCAAGCGGTCGCAGCACGTCGCGCATGCGTTCGGAATCATAGACGTTCATCTGGCAGCCATAGGTCTTGATAAACAGACCCTTGGGCGCCTTTGCGGTATCGGTTGAATTCATCCGCGGGCTTATGCCTGAAATCCGCCCGTCCTGCCAGAACCTTGTGCGGCGACAGGTGATTGGCTCGCAATTGTCCGGGCCATCTGTGACAAAGCCTTCACACACGGGCAAACCGGGCTAGGGTGCCCCGAATTAGACACAATGGAGGCGGGGAGGCCCATGGAGAACTTTATTCAGACGATCAACGGACTTGTCTGGGGGATACCGATGCTGACCCTCTTGTTGGGTACCGGCATTTTCCTGACAATCGGCCTCAGATTTCTGTCGGTGACGAAGCTACCCTTTGCTTTCGGTCAGCTGTTCAAGAAACCTGACAAGAATGACGAAGGCGATGTGACGCCATTTGGCGCGCTGATGACCGCTTTGTCGTCGACAATTGGCACGGGCAACATTGCCGGCGTTGCGGCCGCGATCACGATTGGCGGGCCGGGTGCGGTTTTCTGGATGTGGATGACGGCGATTGTCGGCACGGCCACGAAATATTCCGAAGGCGTCCTCGCCGTGAAATACCGCGAAATCGACGCCGACGGACGCCATGTCGGCGGGCCGATGTATTATATCAAAAACGGCATGGGCAAAAAATGGCTCTGGCTGGGCGGCCTGTTCGCCACGCTGGGTATCCTGGCCAGCTGGGGCACTGGCGCATCCATCCAGGCCAATTCAATCGCCGACGCACTGAGCTCCAGTTACGGGATTTCCCCGCTGATCTCGGCGACTGTACTGGCCGTCGGAGCCGCGGCTGTGATCCTGGGCGGCATCAAGCGTATCGCCAGTGTGGCCAGCCGGCTTGTCCCGTTCATGGCCGCGTCCTACCTGGTCGGCGGCCTGCTGGTTATCGGCTTCAATGTATCTCATGTTCCTGAAGCTTTCGGGGCGATTTTCCGGGGTGCTTTCGGGATCGGCAGCGCAGGCACGGGTATCTCCATCGGACTGATGATGCTGGCCATGCAGAAAGGTGTCGCGCGCGGCATCTTCTCGAACGAGGCCGGACAGGGCTCGGCGCCCATCGCGCACGCCGCCGCCAAGAACCATGATCCGGTCGATCAGGGACTTGTGGCCATGCTGGGCACCATTATCGACACGCTGATCGTCTGCTCGATCACCGCGCTGGTGATCCTGACCTCGGGCGTGCTGGACCAGAGTTGCCTGCCGACCGCTGAAACGGCGGCGAGTTTCCTTGCCAATGGCCAGCCGGCCGGCTGTGATACCGGGGCCCCGCTGACATCGCAGGCCTTTGGCGCGGTTCTCACGCCGACCGTCGGCGGTATCCCGCTTGGTGAGCATATTGTTGTCATCTCGCTGACCATATTTGCGTTCACCACCATTCTTGGCTGGAGCTATTACGGGGAACGCTGCTGTGAATTCCTGTTCGGCGAAAAATCGATCCTGCCATTCCGGTTGAGCTGGATCCTGGTCACCTTCGCGGGTGCCGCGGCGCTGATGTTCGAAGGCCAGGTGAAGAACATTGTGAACCTGTTCTGGCTGGTGGCAGACACGCTGACCGGGCTGATGGCGGCGCCCAACCTGGTTGCGCTTGTTGTCCTCAGTCCGATCGTCTTCAAGCTCACACGGGACCATTTCAATGGCTTGAAAAAGGGCGCGCCGGTTTCCTATGTCGCGGATGATCAAGAGCCACCGGCAGAATAGGCCGGCCTTCCAAACGAGATGAGAGCCCCGTTCCCGTTCGTCGGGGGCGGGGCTTTTTCATGGCCGTGCTCTCGCAAGGGGCGATTGACGGGTTCCGTCAGACACGAATTTCTGGCTTAATGTCGTGGTTAAGTGTGGGGACACCGAGCATGAAACTGAAATTCGCTTTCAGCCTGATCGCCAGCCTTGTCTGCCTGTCCAGCGCCGCCTTCGCGCAGGCGCGGGTCGCTCTGGTGATCGGAAATTCCAATTACGGCCAGTCCGGATGGGAATTGCCGAACCCGGTCAAGGATGCGGACCTGATCTCGGATACGCTGAAAGGCATCGGTTTCCAGGTCACCCTGGTCAAGGACGCGACCGAGGATGAAATGGAAGTGGCCTTCCAGGACTATGGCGCCCGCCTGACCGCTGCCGGCACCGATGCGATCGGCGTATTCTATTATGCCGGGCACGGGGTCCAGTCGGAGGGCCTGAATTACCTGGTGCCGATTGACGCGAATGCGCGGACGGAACAGGACCTGTGGCGACAGGCGCCGCGGCTAGGCGACGCGCTGCAATACATCAACAGCGCGGGCAATTCGGTCAATTTCGTGATCCTCGATGCCTGCCGCAACAATCCGCTGCCCAGTGCAACACGCGACGTTTCGGGCGGGCTGGCCCCGGTCGGGCGGGCGCGGGGATTGCTGATTTCCTATGCGACCGAGCCGGGTTTCACGGCGTTTGACGGCGAGAACCAGCACAGCCCCTTTACCGAAGCGCTGGCGGCGGTTTTGCCGGTGGACGGCCTGATTGCCGAACAGGTGTTCAAGCGCGTGGCGGACCGCGTCAGCGCGGCCACGGAGGGTGCGCAGACACCGTTCTACAATAGCGGCCTGACCGGTGAGGATATCTGCTTTGCCCAATGCATGGCCGAGGGCGGCATTTCGAGCGCCGAGCAGACCGTGTTCGACCTGGCCGAGAGCCCCTGCGAATACGCGGCATTCCTTGACCAGTACCCGGCGAGCCCCCTCGCCACGCTGGCCAGGACACGGGCGGAAACCTGTAATGGCGGCGCCGGTGGCGACGGCAGGGACGTGGCGGCCCTGTCGGAGGATATTCCGGGCGCGCCTGCGGATTCCGCGCCGTGGACGCCGACGGTTGTGGAAGCCGGATCTGATCTCAGCGCCTCGCTTGCGTGCATTGCGGACCATGCAAAGGCAGACATGTGTAAGCCGGACGACTGGAGCGGGGTCTACGAGAATTGCAAAACCTACGAACATGCCTTGCTGGACGATGGCAGCCTGCTCCAGGCAGTCAGCAGCGGCATGTGCACGGCAACCGGCTGGCCGGCACTGATGAAGCGCTACACGTGGGAAGCGCAGAATGAGGACGCCTTTCGCGACAAATACGCTGCCCAGCCGAACGATTTCCGGTCATCCATGACGTGCCTCGACGCCTATGCCCGCACGGATCGCTGCACCGTGCGGCGCTGGAGCGATGTCTACGAAACCTGCCGCACCTATGAGCATGAGCGCCTGGATGATGGCGTGCTGCGGGCGGCTGTGGAGGCAGGCCAGTGCTCGGCGAAGGGCTGGGGGACGCTGCAGATCCGGCTGGGGGCTGTCAGCGGCTATCTCGAGCAGAAATCTGTCGTGCCGTATGTGCAGGAGCAGATGAAGAGCAAGATGCCGATCCAGCAGCAGTCACCGGACCTTGGGGACATGCTCAAGGACGAGGGCTACACCAAGCAACAGCTCAAAAAGTACTAGCTGTTAGGGTCATCGGGCACTGCGCATGTCACCGGAACGATGCGTACCGTTTTGCAGCAGGGCTACCTGTCGCCCTGTTTTGCGCCTGGAATCGGCGTGTGACGGGTGACATGCAAGGGTGTGATCGGGGTGAGCCGGCGGTACGGCGAGGGGGTGGCAAGGGTGAGGCCGGTCCGGACTCTGGCCCCAAAATGAGAAAAACCCCGGCCATAAGGCCGGGGCGTTCCCACTCTACGCATCATAGAAGACCCGTCGGTCTTACATGAAGCCTTTGAACTTGTCTTTGAAGCGCGACACGCGGCCACCGCGGTCGAGCATCTTGCCGTCGCCGCCAGTCCACGCCGGATGCGACTTGGAGTCAATGTCCAGAACCAGCTTGTCGCCTTCGGCGCCATAGGTCGAACGGGTCTGGTATTCGGTGCCATCGGTCATCACAACGTTGATGAAGTGATAATCGGGATGCCCTTCTTTTTTCATAGCCTGGGCCTCTCTATGTAGCCTGGTGTAACGGGTTGAATTCGCACGAGGTGCGCTGGCATGTCTCAGCCATTTTTCGACGCCCGGCGTGTAACTGAAACAGCGGCGTCCTGCAAGAGGGCGCTTGCATTGAATTGATGCGTGCGCGCAGAAAGAACTCCCATGGCCGATACAGAAACCAGCCTCGTCGAGGATCGCCG
>NZ_JBBKXE010000172.1:0-9994 GCF_037969335.1 Hyphomonas sp.
GGCGGCACGGGCTCGGCCAGCATCGTGACGAAAGACAAGATCACGATTGGCGCCCTCGCGGCGGCGCCGAAGCCCGCCCCTGCCCGGCCCAAGGTGAACGTGCCGGAGACCGCGTCATAGGCCTTGCGGCCGAGCGCGGCATAGGGAGAGACATCGCCCCAGTCCTTGTTGCCGCCATTGGCGAGATCATACAGGATGGCGGCAGGCACGATGGGCGATTTCGGCACGCTGGGCAGGTCGATCAGGCTGAAGCCGCGCCCGGCTTTCTTGAGGCCCGCCGCCACGCCATCGGCGGCGGCGAGGCCGAACGCGCTACCCCCGGCGAGGACGATCGCGTCCACGGCATCGACCAGTGTGCCGCCGGCCAGCAGGTCTGTCTCGCGCGTTCCGGGGCCACCACCGGCGACGCAGACAGCCGCCACAACCGGCTCATCGGGCAGGATCACCGTGGCACCCGTGCGCACGGACACATCCTCTGACTGCCCGACCTTGATGCCCGGGACGTCCGTTATCAGGTTCTTCGCACCGGGTTTGGCCATCATGTCTGCCTTTGTCTTTTCATTCCTGCACCCATCTCATAAGGTCAGCCGGACACCGCGCCAAGCAAAGGGTTATTCATGTTTCCTCGTTTTCGCACTCCCGCCCGTTCCGTGGCACTGCCATGCCTTGCCCTTGCCGGCCTTGCGCTGGCCGCCTGCGCGCCGGCCAAAGATAATGTGACATCCACGGCGGAGGTCGCCCGCAAGGCAGCCGAGACCGCTGACGCGCTGAGCCCGCCACTGGGCGACCTGAGCTGGACCAAGGGCGCGATGGTCGCTGCGGCCAACCCGATGGCGGTCGATGCCGGGCTGGAAGTGATGCGCAACGGTGGCAATGCCATCGATGCCGCGATCGCCGTCCATGCCGTGCTGGGCCTTGTCGAACCGGAAAGCTCCGGCCTCGGGGGCGGCGCCTTCATGGTCTATTATGACCGCGCCAAGGACGAGATCACCGTGTTCGACGGCCGCGAAGTTGCGCCAGCCGCCGCGACAGCGGACTATTTCATCAAGGACGGCGAAGTGATGGGCTTCATCGAAGCCTGGCAGTCGGGCCACTCTGTCGGCGTGCCGGGTCAGGTCGCACTCTACAAGGCCGCGCATGACGCCGCCGGCACCGGCGACTGGGCCGCGAATTTTGCGCCCGCCATCAGGCTCGCGGAAGACGGCTTCAAGGTCGGGCAGAAGCTGCATGAGGCCCTCGCATCCGAGCGGCTGCGCAGTTTCATCAATCTTGATGACAACCCGGTCACAGCCGCCTATTTCTATCCGGACGGCACCCCCCTGCCGGTGGGATACGTGCGCAAGAATCCGGACTATGCCACCACGCTGAGGGCGATTGCCGCTGAGGGGCCGAGCGCCTTCTACAAAGGTGAGATCGCCGACGGAATCGTCGCGGCGGCGAATGCCGAGCCGTATGGCGGCGTGATGACGCTGGAAGACCTCTCGAACTATACGGTGAAGACACGGCCTGCCGTCTGCGGCACGCTGCCGACCGGCTACAAGATTTGTTCGGCGCCGCCACCCAGCTCCGGCGGGATCGCGCAGAACGAAATCATGGGCCTGTATGACCAGATGAAGCCCGGCCCGAACATGCGTGTGTCGGAAGACTATTTCCTCCGGATATTCGTCGACGCCCAGCGCCTCGCCTATGCCGACCGCGACTATTATGTTGCCGATGCGGACAAGGTGACCGTGCCAACCGCCGACCTGATCAATCCGGATTACCTGAAAGTGCGTGCGACCCAGGCCTTCGCGCCGGACGGCCATGCGACGCCGGGCGATCCGGGCGTTGCCCTTGGCCGCGATCCGATGATCGGCATGTGGGGCCAGGACAAGACCGAGCACGCGCCGGGCACGACGCATATCTCGATCGTGGATACGGACGGCAATGCCGTGTCGATGACAGCGACCGTGGAGGCCGCCTTTGGCTCGTCGCGCATGACGCACGGCTTCCTGCTGAACAACCAGCTGACCGACTTCTCGCGCGCACCGACCGCGGGCGGCCAGCCCGTGGCGAACGCGCCAGCCGCCGGCAAGCGTCCGCGCAGTTCGATGTCGCCGACAATCGTGTTCGATGAAGGCGGCGACCTGTTCATGGTGACCGGTTCGCCGGGTGGCAATTCGATCATCGCCTATGTCGCCAAGACGCTTGTCGGCGTTCTCGAATGGGGCCTGACGGCGCAGGAATCTGTCGACCTGCCGAACATTATCGCACGCGGTGATACGGTGGGCGTCGAGGTCGACCGGGCTGGTGGGCCCGAGAAGGCCGAGACACTGCGCCAGATGGGCTACACGGTCGAAGAGCGCACCGGCGAGAATTCCGGGCTGCACGTCATCGTGGTGCGTGACAATGGCCTTGAAGGCGCTGCCGATCCGCGCCGCGAAGGCGTGGCGAAGAAGCTGGAATAGGCGGGCCTGGTTTTTCTGGGGCTCATCCTGAGCGAAGTCGAAGGACGAGCCCCGTGCGACCCGAACTTCCCTGCCCGCCCCCATCCTTCGACTTCGCTCAGGATGAGCGCTTCGGACGAAACCTACTGCGGTGAACCATGGCCAAGCTCTATTTCTCGTATGCGGCGATGAATGCCGGCAAGTCGACGATCCTGCTGCAGGCGGCGCACAATTACCGTGAGCGGGGCATGGACGTGCTATTGCTAACCTCGGCGCTTTATCGCGAGGATAGTGACGGGCACATTTCCTCGCGGATCGGGATCAGTTCCGAGGCGACGCTCTATTCCGACACGGTCGACCTGTTCGCCCTTGTACAGGACGTCATGGCCAAGGGGCGGCTCGACGCGATCTTTGTCGACGAGGCGCAATTCCTGACCAAGGAACAGGTCTGGCAGCTGGCGCGGGTGACGGACTATCTGCACGTGCCGGTGCTGGCCTATGGCTTGCGGACCGATTTCCAGGGCGAGCTGTTCGAGGGGTCTTCCGCGCTGCTGGCGATTGCCGACAATCTGCGCGAGATCCGCACGATCTGCGAATGCGGCAGCAAGGCCACCATGGTCGTGCGCCTCGGCCCGGACGGCAAGGCGCTGACGGAGGGCGACCAGGTGTCGATCGAGAAAACGACGTACCTGTCGCTGTGCCGGCGCCACTGGGAAGAGCGTATGGGCCGCTTCCCAGTGGGCTGAGGCGGGTATGCTAGGCGCTGGCCGCCCTGCCTGTGACGGGCATGCCGGGGATGAGGCCGGGGGTCGTGCGCCGGTAGGCGTCGTATTCCTCGCCAAGGTCCGCAACCAGTGTCTTCTCCTCGAAATAGATGCCGACCAGAACATAGGCTGTCATGGCCAGCGTGAAGACGAGACGGCTGATTGTCAGTTCCGGAATGGCCCAGAGCGAGATCAGCACGCCGGTCATCATCGGGTGACGCACCAGCTTGTAGAACAGCGGTGTACGGAACGTGACATCCTTCGATTGCGTGCGGTCAACCTGCTGCCAAGCCTGTTGCAGACCGAACAGGTGGAAATGGTTGATCAGGAATGTGGAGATCAGGACCACGACCCAGCCCAGAAAATAGACGCCGAGGACAATGTTGCCGGGCATTGTGCCGGATATATCCCAAAGCGTGCCGGGGATGGGCACCCAGAACAGGACAAGGATCGCAGTCATGATCGCGACGAACACGAGATACGTGCTGCGCTCAATGGCGGCCGGCATGTATTGCGTCCACCATGCCTTGAAACCGGGGCTGGCCATGAATGTGTGCTGCGCGCCCCACAGTGCGATGAGCGCAACATTCCAGGCGATCGCCACCGGACCCGTCAGATGCGGCGCGAAGGCCGAGGCGGTATTGAGCGTGACGGGCAGGAACATGTCCGCCACGAAAAGGATGAGGCCGACAAGTGCCGCCACGCCAATGGCATAGCAGACGAGGCTGTAGAGCATGGTGATGAACCGAACCATCGGTAGTCTCCCTGTTTGTTTGCAGCCGGACATTCCGGCGATGCACGTGGCATCTCATTCAAGGGAGGAATTTGGTAGTTCACGGATTGAAGCAGAGTGCTTCACGTTCTGAAGCAACGCAGTTCTGATTACAAGTCCTGTGGTCGATGCCGGGCCGCAACACCTCACGCAATGCCCCTGCTTCCTCCCCATTCCTGCCGTAATTGCGCGCGAGGATTCACAATACAGGGAAACAAGAAGGAGACTTCCCGTGGGCGCGAAGCGGAATGCGATTCTGGGAATCATCACAATTGCTGCCTTTATCGGCTGCGGCCTGCTGGCCAGCGCCGAGGCGCAGGACGCCGATACCGTACCAGACGCGTTCATCGACTATGACGGATTTGTCGGCCTGAGCGGGGAACTTGCCGCCTATCGCCAGACGCGGCTTGTCGACCTGGATACGTTCAATGCGATGAAAGCCGAGCCTGGCACGATCCTTCTGGATACGCGCAGTTCCGAAGCCTTCCACATGGGCCATATCGAGGGCGCGGTTAACCTCAACTTCTCCGACTTCACGGACGACAAGCTGGCCAAGGTGCTGGGCGACAAGTCCACGCGCATCCTGATCTATTGCAACAATAATTTTACCGACAATGTTGCCCCGGTGATGGTGAAACGCATCCAGCTGGCCCTGAATGTGCCGACATTCATCAATCTTTACGGCTATGGATATGAGAATATCCATGAGCTGAAAGATGCCCATTCGATCAGGGATGCCGACATTCACTGGGTGTCCGACTGGCCCGAAATGGCGGCCTCTGCGACCGTTCAGGAAAACTAAACTGCCCATCTGCTACCTTGCTTTTGCGGGTGCGAGGCTTCATTTGCGGCGCTGTACCTGAATAGCAGACCCCGTGAAGAGGCTCGCCCATGACCGCCAATGCATCCGCAGCTACTGCTGCCGCGCCGAAAGTGAACCCGAACGCGCCGACCGAGGAAACCGTCCTCAGCGTCGAGCATTATACCGACCGGCTGTTCCGCTTCCGCATCACGCGCCCCCAGAGCTTTCGCTTCCGCACCGGCGAATTCGTGATGATCGGCCTGCCCAAGGAAGACGGCAAGCCGCTGCTGCGCGCCTATTCCATCGCGTCACCGGCCTGGGACGAGGAACTGGAATTCTATTCGATCAAGGTGCCTGACGGCCCGCTGACATCGCGCCTGCAATCGATCCAGCCGGGCGACAAGGTCCTGCTGGGCAAGAAGCCGACCGGCACGCTGGTGCTGGATGCGCTGACCCCCGGCAAGCGGCTCTACATGTTCTCCACCGGCACCGGCTTTGCGCCGTTCGCCAGCCTCGTGCGCGATCCGGAGACCTATGAGCGCTATGACGAAGTGATCGTGACGCACACCTGCCGCGACGTGGACGAGCTGACCTATTCCCGCGATCTCGTGAACGACCTGGTCAATGATCCGCTGGTTGGCGAAATGGTCGAGGGCAAGCTGCGCCTGTATACGAGCACGACGCGCGAGCCGTCCGACTGCATGGGCCGCATCACGACCTTGATTGAATCCGGGAAACTGTTTGCGGATCTCGGCGTGCCGAAACTGAACCCCGAGACCGACCGGGCGATGATCTGCGGCTCGATGGAAATGATCCAGGACGTGAAAGCGCTGATGATTGCCAACGGCCTGACCGAAGGCTCGAACGCCGCGCCAGCCGAATTCGTGATCGAGAAGGCCTTTGCGGGCTGACCTGCGTTCGCTATCGCGCCCGTTCCATAAAACCTGACACCGACGTCATGTATTGACATGGCCCGCCTGCCCCGTGTCCACTCGCCTTCAAAACGAGGGGAGACGGTATGGCGGTTTCACGCAGGACGATGCTGCTGGCAGGCGGCGCGGTTGTGGCGGGTGGCGTGGCCATCCCAACCGGACGACACCTGACATGGGGCGGACGCGACTTCACGCGACCTGACTATAGTCCCGACTATCCGGACGCGCCTGCGGGCGAGGAAAGCTGGATGAACTGGTCCGGCGTGGAGCGCGCGACACCGCAGGCGATCAACCTGCCCGTCAGCGAGGATGAGCTCAGCGCCCTGATTGCCGGCACCAATGGCCGGGTGCGCCCGTTCGGCAGCGGGCATTCCTTTTCCGGCCTCGTGCCGAGCGAAGGCATGATGGTGGATGTCAGCCGCCTGACCGGCCTGAAATCAATCGATGCGGAGACCGGCGTGGCCGTGTTCGGCGCGGGCACACGCCTGTTCCAGATGGCAACCGAACTGGCCGGCGTCGGCCGGGCGCTGCCGAACCTGCCGGATATTGACGTGCAGACACTGGCAGGCTCCTTCTCCACGGCGACGCATGGTACCGGCGAAACGCTGACGGCGCTGCATGACCATATCCTGGGCTTCCGGATGGTGACGGCCAGTGGCGACGTGCTGGACGTGACGCCTCAGAGCCATCCTGACCTGTTTGCAGCGGGGCGCGTGTCGCTCGGCGCGCTGGGCGTGATGACGCAATACACGCTGCGCACGGTGCCCGCGTTCAACCTGCACCGGACAGTCTGGGTCGAGCGGATCGAGACGCTGATGGAGCGGGCCGAGGAACTGGCCCAGCAGCACCGCAATTTCGAATTCTACTATTTCCCGCACACCGGTTATGCCGCCGGGATCAGCCACGACCTGCACGAGGGCCCGATCACGGGCAAGGGCGAGACCGAGGATGATTCCACGCTGGAAGAGCTGAGAGCCCTGCGCAACACGGTCGGCTGGTCACCCTGGCTGCGGCGCAAGATCATCGGCGCGGCCCTGCCCAAGGGCGTGGTCGAGGATGTCAGCGACAATTCCTACAAGCTGCTGGCGACGACGCGGCCGATCAAGTTCAACGAGATGGAATACCATCTGCCCCGCGCCAACGGTCTGAAGGGCCTGCGCGAAGTGATCGCGAAACTCGAACAGCGCAAGGACGTGTTCTTCCCGATGGAAGTGCGCTTCATCGCGCCGGACGATGCCTGGCTGAGCCCGTTCAATGACGGGCCGCGCATGTCGATCGCGATCCACGCCGCAGTGGACGAGCCGTATGATTATTTCTTCTCCGATATCGAACCCCTGCACCGCGCCAATGGCGGGCGCCCGCACTGGGGCAAGCACCATTCGCTGGGACGGGATGAACTCGCCGCCCTGTATCCGAAATTCGGGGACTTCATGGCCCTGCGCCGCGAGATGGACCCGGCGGGCAAGTTCCTGAACCCGCACCTTGCCAAACTGTTCGGGGAGCCGTTCGATGCTTGAATTTTCCCGTCGTAACCTGATCCTGGGCGGCGCCGCCCTAGCTGGAGTAACCGCGCTGATGATGAAACCCGGAGACAAGAGCGGGCCGCGCGATGCCTATTTCCTCGACGTGCAGAAGGCGCTGATCGCGGCCGGAATCGCGATGCCGACCATGGTCGTGGACCGGGCGCGGCTGAACGCGAATATCGACACGCTGAAAGGCTTCCTGCCGCCGGGCATGGGATACCGGATCGTGGCGAAGTCCCTGCCCTCGCTGGGCCTGATCGACCATATCCGCAAGCGGACGGGCACAGACCGGCTGATGACGTTCAACCTGCCCATGCTGCTGGAGATTTCGCAGGCGATGCCGGAGGCGAGCCAGCTGCTGGGCAAGCCCCTGCCCGTGGTTGCGGCGCGGCAATACTTCGAACAGCTGCCGCTCGAGGTGTCAGGCGCGGCGGACAATGTGCAGTGGCTGGTCGATACGCCCGAACGCGTGGCACAATATGCGGCGCTGGCAGATGAATTCGGACGGGACCTGGCGCTGAACGTGGAGCTGGACGTCGGCCTGCACCGGGGCGGCGTTGTGCCGGGCGAGGTGCTGGGCGCGATGCTGGCCGCGATCAAAGCGCACCCGCGGCTGAGCTTTGCTGGCTTCATGGGATATGATCCGCATATCCCGTCGCTGCCGACCGCCATGGGCTGGCGCGACCGGGCGATGGCGGGCGTGCGCAAGACATATGCCGACGCACTGGTTCAGGCAGGCGAGGCGTTCGGGGCGGACGTGATGGCGGGCATCACGCGCAATGCGGCGGGCAGCCCGACCTATAGGACCTATCAGGATACGGAGATTGCCAGCGAGGTCTCGGCAGGCTCGTGCCTGGTCAAGCCGACGCATTTCGATACCGAATTGCTGGAGCCGCATGTGCCGGCCAGCTTCATCGCGACGCCGGTGATCAAGTCGCTGCCGGTGACGCACATGCCGGGCCTCGACCTTGCCGACGGGGCGACGCGGGCGTGGCACCCGCACGCCACGAAGACCGTGTTCATCTATGGCGGCAACTGGCTAGCCGACCCGGTCGATCCACCGGGGCTGGAATACAACAAGACGTTCGGGCGGTCGTCGAACCAGGAAATGCTGAATGGCGGGCCAGAGCTGGAGATCAGCCCGGACGAGTTCGTCTTCCTGCGCCCGCACCAGAGCGAGGCTGTGTTCCTGCAATTTGGCGACATTGCCGTCTATGAGGACGGCGCGATTGTGGAGCGGTGGCCGGTGTTTGATTATTCGGCGTGAGGGGTGCGGGAGAGGCGCTCTCATCTTGCCGAGTGTGGCGGGGAGCCTTTTCGACGACCGCTCGGGAATGGGGCATTCAGGCGATGTTACGCCTCTCTTTCAGTCAAATATGAATAATCATAAACCCGCATCATGCAGTTATGCATGCCTGCAGTGGGGTGAATGGGCGTTCTCATTTTGACGAATGTGCCTACTTTGAAGGTGTGAAACGGAACGCGTCCTCACCACGCACTCTCATTACCTGGAAATGAAAATCACCTCATGCTCACTCAACAAAGACATTCTGTAAGTCAGCAAACGGCGACAACCATGAAATCGCGAGCTGCATCAGTCATCACAGCTATTCTTTGCTCATATTTCCCTACGCCATCCGTGAAGGCTAACGACGCTCCAGGTTTCGATCGCTGGTAACTGACACCACCAGAATCACCCGTATTTCGTCGACCGCCCCTCATTGGCGAGTACATGTCCATTGTGACCGCCAGTTTGAATGTCCGGCTTTGAGCCAAGATCACCTGCTCGCTCACAGCGTTCGTTAAATCCGCACGTTCGAGGTTCCGCGCCACCCAGTACACCGCTATCAAGGTGTACCGTAAACGAACGCTGCTTCGCGATTGCTTACATTACGGAAAATTGTGTTGGATTTCGATGTGTTGTGACGGTCTTCTGTATTTGCTGCCTTGGAAAATGGTCGAGGATGCGGCGATCTGATCGTCATTGTACAGTTCTTATGAATACACGGAGGCCCCTCCATGAAAGTGGGCAGTAGAGTTATTTCCGCAGCATTTTTCCTGGCGCTTGGCGCGTGTGTCAGTGCACCGCCTGACCTCAAGGACAACCAGATCGTGCCCGGCCAGCGGGTCAGCAATGTCGAGCTGGGCATGTCATTGTCCAGCCTGCTGTCGCTGCAGGGAAAGCCGAGCCGGACCATCCCGATCGCGCATACAAATGCCACCTCCTACACATTTGACGGGCTGACCGTGGCCGCAGATGACACGGTCTACTGGATCATTGCGCACGATCCGCGCTTCTTCACGGACCGGGGCGTGTCGATGGGCTCGGAGCAGATCTTTGCGCGCGGGACCTATGGCAAGCCGAAATGCGTTGTGACCCGCGATAAAGTCACCGTCTACGATTATGGCAACATCTATTTCGAAGTGGACAATGCCACCGGCAAGGTCGGCCAGATCGGCGTCCAGCGCAGCACGCAGACCTGTAACGGACCGTCCTAGCAGCGTCATAGGCCAGCCTGCTTTCGTGGCCTGAAGCACGTCTGCCCTCCCCCGGCTTGCGGAGGAGGCGGCTGGGCGTCTGGCGGCCAGACCTAGAGGATATGGGAGGCCTTGCGCCCCCTCCGCCCCTTCGGGGCACCTCCCCCGTGAACGGGGGAGGACAAGGCGGCGCGTCAGGACGAATCCAGCAGCGCGATCTGGAGGGAGGCTTCATTGTGGATGTCGCGCAAGGCCTCGCGCTCGGTTTCCGGCACGCGGCGCGACGTTGCGGCCGGT
>NZ_JBBKXE010000173.1:0-22684 GCF_037969335.1 Hyphomonas sp.
CTCGCGAATGGCGGCAACAAGGATGGGGGCGATGTCTCGCCCTATGCCGCGCTGGGCCGCGAGGCCTATGACGCGGTCTCCGGCACGTTCACGCTCGGCCGGGCAGGGGCGGGATTCGGCGCCGCCGCAGGGGCCCATCTCGGCGGCACGGGCTCGGCCAGCATCGTGACGAAAGACAAGATCACGATTGGCGCCCTCGCAGCGGTCAATTGCTATGGCTCGGTCTACATGCCCGGTACCGAGGCCTTCTGGGCCTGGCCCTATGAGATCGACGGCGAATTCGGCGGCGCCCGCCCGCCCGCCGATTTCGCCATGGACCCGGAAGACTGGGGCGCCGCGAAGATGAATCCGGGCCTCGGCCAGAACACGACCATTGCCTGCATTGCTACTGACGCCATCCT
This sequence comes from Hyphomonas sp., assembly GCF_037969335.1. GTDB lineage: Bacteria > Pseudomonadota > Alphaproteobacteria > Caulobacterales > Hyphomonadaceae > Hyphomonas. The sequence goes on from NZ_JBBKXE010000173.1 coordinate 402, forward strand.
GACGCCCGACCAGGCCAAGCGCGTCGCCCAGATGGCCCTGTCCGGCTTCTCGCGCGCCATCAGGCCCGTCTTCGCGCCGTTTGACGGCGATGCGGTCTTCGTCCTGGCTACCGGCAAGCGGGCTCTGCCCGATCCGGCCCCAGCAGCCGTCGCCCGCATCGGCGAACTCGCGGCCAGCACTTTGGCGCGCGCCATCGCAAGGGGTGTGTATACTGCCGGCAAGACCAAGGGAGGGACATCATGACACCATTCGCCAAATGGGGCCTTGCGCTCGGAACGCTTGCGCTCGCCTCGGCCTGTGTCGTGGCCGGAAAAGATGCGGACCCCGCCGACTGGCCCGGCATGGCCTCGATGCAGTCGGTCCAGGGCCGTGACATTTACCACGAGTGCGGCGCCACGATGATATCGGAAAGCTGGGCCCTGACCGCCGCCCATTGCGTCGAGACGGCCCGCATCGAAAACGGTCGCCGCGCCATTCAGTACGTGCCCGATCAAAACGGCAATCTTGTCCGCTTCGGCCCGATCGCCGTCACCGTCGGGGCAGGAGACCTGCGCCGCGTCCAGAAGGGCACCGTCTTCCTCGTCAAGGGCATCACCGTCCATCCCGGGTACAAGCGCGGCAAGGCCGAGCGCGGCAATGATCTCGCCCTCCTCAACATAGATGGCCGCTGGACCGGCCCCGTCTCCCGGCTCGACGGCCTGACAGGCGATGTCGCCGCCATGGCCGAGCCCTGGTCCGATCTTGTCGTCGCCGGCTATGGTAAGTCCGGCGAGAACGCCACTGAACAGGAAGCCTTCAGCCGCACCGGTCGCCATCTCAGCGCCCCGATGATGGTCCTGCAGGGAGGTTTCGTGCCCCCGGTCGATGCCGAGACCTGCAAGGCCCAGATCGAAGGCCTTATCAAGGAATACGGCTATGGCGCAGACTATGCCGGCGTCACCGTCTCGCCCGAACTGCAGCTCTGCGCCGGCACCGGCTATTCAGATTCCTGCCAGGGCGACAGCGGCGGGCCGCTGGTCCAGCGCGGCACCGGCGCCGAGCCGGTTCAGGTCGGTTTGGTCAGCTGGGGCCTCGGCTGCGGGCGGGCTGAAAGCCCCGGCATCTACATGCGCGTTTCCGCCTATGCCGACTGGATATCCGCCACTACCGGAATCCCCCGGCAAACGGCCCCGGCGGCTCCCTGACCCCGGCCTGAATTGGCCCACGGCCCGTTCCGGGTTATGATCGTGTTCCAAGGAACGAAAGATCATGCAACAGGTCGGCCTGCGCGCATCAGCACTCCTCAAGCCGGTCATGCTGGCCGCCTGCGCCCTATGGCTGCTCGCCACGACCGCCGCTAGTCAGGTAATCGGCGGCGTCAATGCCAATGCCGAGGACTGGCCCGGCATCGCCTCCCTGCAGTCGATACAAGGCAGCGGGCTCTATCATGAGTGCGGCGCCACGATGATCAGCGACACCTGGGCCCTGACCGCCGCCCATTGCGTCGAGACGGCGCGGGTCGAGGCGGTGGGCCGCGCGGTGCAATACGTGCCCGACGTGGACGGCAACCTTGTCCGCTTCGGCCCCATTGTCCTTGTCATCGGCAATAGCGACCTGCGCCGCATGGCGGCCGAATCGGTCTTCCCGGTCAGCCGGATCGTCGTCCATCCCGATTATCAGTCCGGCCGCCCCGAAGCCGGCAACGATATCGCGCTCCTGCGCATCTCCGGAACATGGGCCGGCCCCGTCGCCACGCTTCAGGCCGTGCAGGATGCGGGCGAGGGCGATGACGAATTCTATGTCGCCGGCTATGGCAACACGGCAGAAGACGGCCCCGGCGAACGCGCCGTCAGCCGCACCGGCCGCCATCTCAGCGCGCCCAAGATGCGCTTGCAGGAGGGCCGGGTGCCGGCTGTGAGTGGCGCCGCCTGCAAGGCCCAGATCGCCCACCTGATCAGCGATTATGGCCTTGAAGACGCCTATGGCGACGTCTCAATCCATCCCGCCACACAGATTTGCGCCGGAGATGGCTTCATCGATTCCTGCCAGGGCGACAGCGGTGGTCCACTGGTCCGCTATGGCAGCACCGGCCAGCCTGTCCAGGTCGGAATCGTCAGTTGGGGCCTTGGCTGTGGCCGGGCCGAAAGCCCCGGAATTTATACAAGAGTCGCCGCCTTCACGGGCTGGATTCGCGGTACGGTCGACGCTGAGGCCACAGCCCCGCCGCCCTGAGAGCAGTTTTCCCCGAAAACCCGTGTCAGACAGGCTTGCAAGGGCGGAAACCTGCCTGTATGTGTCCGCCTTCTTTGGGTAGGCACCCGTAGCTCAGCTGGATAGAGCACCAGACTACGAATCTGGGGGTCGGGCGTTCGAATCGCTCCGGGTGCACCATTAGAACAAGGCCTCAGGCCGAAAATTCCATTTTCAGGTCTGGGCACGCCCCGCATTTACCGATCGGTTCCTGTCTCGTCCTTCGCGGCGCTATTTCGCATCAGGTTCCTGATGACGCGCCCGGGCGCTTATGCCACCTTTGTCAAAACGGCAGCCGGAACGGCAGGTTCCGGCATCAGGGCAGGATTCACATGACGGCAATTTCCCTTTCACGCATCGTCGCGCACTGGGCGCAGCAACAGCCGGAGCGGGTCGCGCTCGACCATCTGGGCGACCGGCGCACATGGGCCGAACTTGAGGCCCGCACCAACCGGCTGGCCCGCGCCTATCAGGCGCTGGGGGTCAAAGCCGACGACTTTGTCACCATCGCCCTGCCGAACGGCTGCGAATTTGTCGAAGCCTGTCTCGCCACGTGGAAACTCGGCGCCACGCCGCAGCCGATCTCGGCCAAGCTTCCCAAGTTCGAACGCGACCAGATCATCGATCTCGGCAAGCCGACGCTGGTCGTTGGCGTCGCGGACAAGGAATACGCGCCGACGCCGTGCCTGCAATCGGACTTCGCGCCCGACGCAGCCCTGTCCGACGCGCCCCTGCCGGAACGCACCGCCAAATCCTTCAAGGCCATGACGTCCGGCGGCTCGACCGGGCGGCCGAAACTGATCGTCTCGAAACTGCCCGCCGCCTGGGACCCGGACGATGCCTATCTCGAGATCGCCAATCAGGGGACGATGCTGATCCCCGGTCCGCTCTATCATAACGGCCCCTTCCTCTGGGCCATGATCGCCCTGTTCAAGGGCAATACCATCGTCATCACGACGCGGTTCGACGCCGAACAGGTGCTGGAACGGATCGAGACAATGGGCGTCGATATTGCCTATCTCGTGCCGACCATGATGCGGCGCATCTGGGCCCTGCCCGAAGAGGTGCGCACGACATATGATGTCTCCAGCCTGCGCGCCGTCTGGCACCTCGCGGCGCCATGTCCGGCCTGGCTGAAAGAGGCCTTTATCGACTGGCTCGGCGCCGAAGTGATCTGGGAACTCTATGGCGGCACGGAAGGGCAAGGGTCGACCACGATCCAGGGCACTGACTGGCTCAGCCATCGCGGCTCGGTCGGGCGGCCGGTCGAGACCTGCGAAATGAAGATCGTCGGCGAGAATGGCGAGACGCTGCCACCCGGCGAGGTCGGCGAAGTCTATATGCGCCCGCATTCGGGGCCGGGCACGACCTATGAATACCTTGGCGCCGAAGCCAAGATCATCGAAGGCGGCTGGGAAAGCCTCGGTGATCTTGGCTGGATGGACGCCGAAGGCTTCCTCTACCTCTCCGACCGCCTATCGGACATGATCTTGTCGGGCGGCGCGAATATCTATCCGGCAGAAGTCGAAGCCGCGCTTGATGCGTTTCCCGGCGTGCGTTCGTCTGCCGTGATCGGCCTGCCGGATGAAGACCTCGGCGCGCGCCTGCATGCGATTGTCGACTTTCCCGAAGGCGCGCCCGACGAGGCGGGCCTGCTCGCCCACCTCGCCGAACGCCTCGTGCGCTACAAGATTCCGCGCTCGATTGAATGGGTACGCGATCCCCTGCGCGACGATGCCGGCAAGGTGCGCCGCAAGGCGCTGCGCGAGGCGCGGCTCACGCAAGCAGAAACGGCCGGCTGACGCGTCAGGCGTCGGGCTCAGGCACGTCGCGGCGTTTCGTGTACAGGATCAGCAGCGCAACCAGCCCGATACTCGTGCCCTGGCTGGAGAAGAGTTCCAGCATGCCGGCAAAGAACCAGCTCGGGATCGCGGCGCGTGCCTGCGCCTCGATCAGGATATCGCCGTCGCCCTTGCCGAGCAGTTCGGCATTGGCCGCTTCGATCTTGGCCTGCAACTCATCACGGCGGCGGGCGAGGCCCAGCTCGTTCTGCGCATCGCGATAGGGCTTCTGTTCAGTGCGGCCGACGCGCTCGACTTCCGAAATATAGGCTTCCAGCCCCTCGACCGAGCGCGTCTCCGGCGGGATACCCGCCAGCTGTACGCGCCAGTCGCCAAGCTGTTGTTCCAGCAGGGAGCGGTTCGAGCCTGCCGTGCTGATCTCGGCCTCGGAAGCCTGGTTATTGGCGGCGATATACATCTGCGTGCCGAGAATGCTTGTGCCCGCCCCGGCCAGCGCGAAGAGCAGGGCGCGCACGCCCTCTTTCATGCGCTTGTTGGCCGTGTGCCAGTAGAAGAAGGTGAAGCCGCCGAACGAGATCACCGCCGCAATCACCCCGGTCCAGCCCCAGATCCCGGCCTGCAGCGGATCGGCCACCGAACTGGAAAACGCCTGGTAATTGGCAAAGCCCGACAGCGCCGCCGCACTGAGTCCTGCGCCGAGGAACACGAGCGCCAGCAGGGTAATGATGATCCGCTCGCCCAGATTGCGGTGCGGACGCGGAGGCGGCGGAGGCACGCGGTGCTCGGTCTTGAGCGTCAGAACTCTGGGCTGCGTCGCTACGGCCGTGTTGCGCTGTACGCGTTTTTCGATCGCGAATTCATCCTTGGGGGCCGGTTGGGGCTCAGGTTCGTCGTGCGCCCGGACTCCGCGAAAGCGTTGTTGGGGCAGGGAGCCCAATGCCTCGACAAGCTCCTCGAACGAGCCTTGCGCACCACAATTTTTGCAATGGTATTTTCCGCGCTCGAGGTAGAGTGTGAGGCTGTATTCGTCTGAGGCAGCACACGTCTCGTCGAGCGGACACTGGCTCTTCTGTTCGCTCGAGTCCTGACTTGCATCATCAAGCAGGGATCCCAATTGCCGGGATATCTTCTGCAGAAGAAATTCTTCGCGTGAATCGGCCATGATCACGTGACCCCTCATTGAACCCGAGCCGCAGACTTACCCGAAACTCTGTCCGCCCGTCACCCCCGCGCATCACACCTGCGTCAGGGCTGAGGATTATGCCTTTCCGGAAGGCCTGACGGGCCTTAAGTAAGTGTTAATCGGCCCGGCCTGAGAATGCCTTGCAGAATGCACTGGCCCGCCGGCCGATTGGGAGACAACACATATGATACCTCGTTCGCTGGCCATCCCAAAAACGTGGAAGACGTTCGATGGGGCAAGTTTCTTTTCCGCCTTCGGATATCCGGCTCTCGGCATCGCCCTGTTCACGACAATGGTCGTACTTGGCATCGTGCTCAGCGAGCTGACGCTGCACTGGTGGTATTTCCCGCTGGCCTTCGGCGTCGTCGCCCTCTCCGTCTTCATGTGCAATCTTGGCATCGGGCCGCTGCACCGTATCCTCCAGCACCGCGCGGGTGAACTGAAGGCGCCTGCGCAATTTCTGACCATGATGAACCTGATGCTGGCCATGCAGGGCAATGTGAAGGACTGGGTCAATTACCACTCCCAGCACCACCGCTTTGCCGATACGCCGGGCGACCCGCACAACCCCTTCGAATCCAAGCGCTGGGCCTGGGTCGGCTGGATTCTCTGGCGCGACAAGAAAGACACCGAGCGCCCTATCGCGATGTGGCTGAAAGACCAGCCCGTGATCGTCTGGATGGATCGGTTCTACAACGAGCTGAGCCTTGTCGTGCACCTTGTCATTCCGGCTGCAATCTATCTCATCGTATGGGCCACGGGCGGGTCGCTGGTGCTGACCGCGATCATCCATGCCAGCGTTGTCATTGGCCGCGCCATCCAGTTTCACGCCACGGTCTATGGCATCAATGTGCTTGGCCACCTCAAGACACCGATCTGGGCCGACCACCTGATGGCCCTGCTGACCGGCGGCGAAGCCTTCCACGACCACCATCATGACGCGCCCCAAAGCGCCCTTCACCGCCCCCGCAAGGGCGTCTGGAACCGGATCGTCGACTATAATGGCACCATCCTGCTCGCCTTTGAAAAAATCGGCTGGGTCAAGAACCTGAAGATCGCGCCGCAATTCGCCTGAGCCTTTCCTGAATTCAAACTGAACCAGCCCGCCCCTTAAAAGGCGGGCTTTTTCTTGGCTTCGGCACAGGTCGGCCACAGGTGCGCCCTAATGTTCAGCAATCTTCGCTTTCACCAAAGGCTGGGGAGCCGAGACAATAGGGAAGGGACGCCCCGATGAAATCCACACTCCTGACACTCGCCATGACCGGCCTCAGCCTCGCCATGGTCCTCCCGGCCGCCGCCAAGCCGGCCCCGGACCCCACCCCGACCGCAGGCTCGGTACACTCCTACATCCTGCTCGACCGCACCGGCTCGATGAGCGACATCTGGGACGAGGCGCTCGGCTCGGTGAACGCCTATGCCGCCAGCGTTGGCGAGGCCGATGAAGGCGAGATCGAAGGCGCTGACATCAAGTCGGCGGTGACGCTCGCCGTGTTCGATTACCAGGAATCGCTGCAGTTTGACGTGCTGCGCAAGGGCGTGACGTCGGAGAGCTGGATCGATGTCACCAATGACGAAGCCAGTCCGCGCGGCATGACGCCCCTGTTCGATGCCATCGGCCGGATCGTGTCACTCGCCGAAGCGGACAAGCCGGAAAAGGCCGTCATCGTCGTCATGACCGACGGCCATGAAAACTCATCAAAAGAGATCACCCGAGACGGTGCGAAGGCCGCGCTGGACCGGGCCAAGGCCAATGGCTGGGAAGTCGTTTTCCTTGGCGCTGAATTCGCCAATTTCGGCGATGCGGATGCCGTCGGCATGAGTGCTTCCAAGACAATGGCTGTCGGCCAGGGCCGTATGCAGGACTCCATGTCCGCGCTGGCCAAGAAATCCCGCGCCTATGGCAAGGGCGAGGAGGCCGAAATCGTGTTTGACGATGCTGACCGCGCCGCCGCCGATGAAGAAGGCGTGAAAGACCGCACGGGCCAGTAACAGGCTTCGGGGCGGTTCAGCCTTCCCGTCAGCCGTCCTGAAGAAAAAGCCCGCCCGGATTGCTCCGGACGGGCTTTGACTTTTCCGCTGCAGCTGGGCTCAGCGCGGCGCCATGCGGATCGCGCCGTCGAGGCGGACGTCTTCACCGTTGAAGTAACCGTTGCGGCACATTTCCACGGCCAGCGAGGCGTATTCGTCCGGATTGCCGAGACGAGCAGGGTGCGGCACTTGCGCGCCAAGCGCCTGGCGAACGGGCTCGGGTGCGCCGGCCAGCAGCGGCGTATCGAAGATGCCGGGCAGGATTGTGTTGACGCGGATCAGTTCGCGGCTGAGGTCGCGCGCGATTGGCAGGGTCATGCCGACAACGCCGCCCTTCGAGGCGGAATAGGAGGCTTGGCCGATCTGACCGTCTTCAGCCGCCACGGAGGCGGTGTTGACGATCGCGCCGCGCTCGCCGTCGACCGGGTCGAGCGTCATCATGCCGGCAGCCGATTTGGCGATGCAGCGGAACGTGCCGACAAGGTTGATCTGGATAATCATGTTGAACTTGTCGAGCGGGAAGTGGGTGATCTCGCCGGTTTTCTTGTCACGGCTGGCCGTCTTGATCGCGTTGCCGGTGCCGGCGCAGTTGATCAGGATACGTTCCTGCCCGATAGCCGCGCGGGACTTGGCAAAACCGGCATCGACCGATGCATCGTCAGTGACGTTGACTTCGCAGAAGACGCCGCCGAGTTCCTTGGCGAGCGCTTCGCCCTTTTCGGCATTGAGGTCGAACAAGGCGACTTTCGCGCCCATGCCGGCAAGCTTGCGCGCGGTGGCTGCGCCGAGGCCGGACGCGCCGCCCGTAATGACGGCGGATATGCTGGAATCGATTTTCATGGGGCACTGCCCTCCCTGGTTTTCGTGAGACTGGCCCTGTGTCTATAATGGTCTCAGGAGTTCGCAATGACTGACGCAGCGGAAATTATAAATACAGTTCGCGGCAAGGACGGCACGTACCTGCCCAAGAGCATTGAGCGCAATGCGCGCGTGTCGCGCGGCCTTGTGCCCAAGCTGATGCGGGTCATCAGCCGGGTCCCGTTCGCCGATGATCTGGTCGCCGCCTGGTATGCGGCGCGCGATCCGCTGACGCCGATGAAGGCGAAGGCCGTGCTGTATGCCGCCGTCGCCTATTTCGTGATGCCCGCTGATTTGCTGCCGGACATGATTGTCGGGCTGGGATTCACCGATGATGCCACCGTTCTGGCCACAGCGCTCGGCGTGGTCGGCATGTATGTGAAGGAGCGTCATCGCCGCATGGCCCGGCGCCTGCTGCGCCTGCCTGAGCCGGTCAAGGATCAGGAATAGGCATATGGACGGGGCACACATCTCATTTTTCGGCGCGATGGCGCTCGGCTTGGTTTACGGCGCGGCCTTCTGCTATCGCGGGAAGGGGCCTGCCGCCCTGCTGGTCAAGACCGGGTCGACGGCCCTGCTGGCGCTATGGGCCTATCTGGCGGGCGGCCCGGTGCTGCTCGTGGCCGCGCTGGCTCTCAGCTCCGCCGGGGATGCGTTTCTTGCGCTTGAAGGCGAGCGTTGGCTGAAGCCAGGCATGGCAGCCTTCTTCCTTGCCCATGTCGCCTATGTTGCCCTGTTCTGGGGACTGGAGGCGGCGCCGCGCGATATTCTGAATACGTCCGCGCAGGTTGTCCTCGTGCTTGCCGGTGCAGGCTTTGCGCGCTGGCTGTCGCCCTGGCTGGGCGAAATGCGCTGGCCGGTCTTTGCCTATACGGCTGTGATCCTGATGATGGGCGCGGCGGCCTTGCGCCTCGATCCGGTCTACTGGCCGGTCACGCTGGGCGCGATCATGTTCATCGCGTCGGACATGATCCTGTCTCTACAGCTGTTCCGCAAGCCGGCAGACCAGCCGGCTGGCACGGTCTCATCCCTTGCCGTCTGGACGCTCTATTTCGGCGGTCAGGCCCTGATCGCCTGGGGCATGTTGAACGCGCTGGCCTAGCGCGGCCGGTCGCCGTCGACCGTGGCGCGGCGCATGTGGCGGCGGTGGCCATGATAATCATTGAGGGCATAATGCCAGACGCAGCGATTGTCCCACATGGTGACGTCGCCTGCCTGCCAGCGCACGCGGCAGGTGTTGCGCTCTTCCTTTGACAGGTCGAACAAATAGTTCAGCAGGGGCCGGCTTTCCTTGCGGCTCCAGCCGGCAAAGCGCAGCGTGAAGGCCGGGTTCACGTAAAGTCCCTTGCGGCCCGTTTCCGGGTGCGTGCGCACGACCGGGTGCTCGTATTCGGGTGCGTCGGGTGCGGCGGTGGAATCCATCGACTGGCGGACAGCGGCGGAATAGCCGTCGGCGCCGTACTCCTTGCTCGCGGTATGCACGGCGGTCATGCCCGCCAGTGTCTTTTGCAGGCCGGGAGAGAGGCGGTCATACGCCGCCTGCTGGTCGGCGAACAGCGTGTCCCCGCCATAGGGCGGCACTTCGAGCGCATGCAGGATGGAGCCTAGCGCCGGCTCTTCCAGGAAACTCATGTCGGAATGCCAGCCACCGCCGAAATTGGTCTTTTCGTCAGGTTCCTTGATGATCTCGAGCAGTTCCGGGTGGCCGTCCATGCCCTTCACATAGGGGTGGATGTTCAGCGTGCCGAAGCGGCGGGCGAAGGCCTTGTGCTGGTCTGGCGTCAGGCCATGCTGGCCGCGCAGGACGATGACCTTGAAGTCGAGGAAGGCCTGATGGACGGCATCGAACTCGGAATTCGACAGGTCTTGTCTCAGGTCCACGCCATGGATTTCTGCGCCGAGTGTGCCGGTAAGGGGCTGGATGGTCATGCTCATGCGGGAAGTGAACCATCCACACGGGAGCTATGCAAGAATGTCATTTGCACCCCCTGGAAAAATATGCGACTGACGCGGCGGGCCACATGCCCCCAACGGCATGCAGCCTATCTGTGAGGATAGGAGTAAAACAGATGACGACTACCGCCAAACCCGGCGTGCTGCCAGCATGCCCACATTTTTCATCCGGCCCGACGGCAAAACGTCCCGGATTTTCCCTTCAAAAACTTGAAACTGCCGCCCTTGGCCGTTCGCACCGTTCCGGCGATGCGAAGAAGAAGCTGAAGGCCGCGATTGATCGCTCCAAGACGATCCTCGGCATTCCCGACGATTATCGCGTCGCCATCGTACCGGCATCCGATACGGGCGCGGTCGAGATGTGCATGTGGTCCATGCTTGGCCCGAAGCCCGTCGACGTGTTCGCCTGGGAAAGCTTCGGCCAGGACTGGGTGACGGATGCCACCAAGCAATTGAAGCTTGCAAACTGCAACACCTATGTCGGGGAATATGGCGAGCTGCCGCCTTTCGAAAAGGCGCGTGACGATGCCGACATCATCTTCACCTGGAACGGCACGACATCCGGTGTGCGCGTCCCGAATGCCGACTGGATCAAGCCGAACCCTGACCGCGTCGTGATCTGCGATGCGACGTCTGCCGCATTCGCGCAGGACATCGAATGGGAAAAGCTCGATGTCATCACATATAGCTGGCAGAAATGCCTCGGCGGGGAAGCTGCCCACGGCATGCTGGTGCTCAGCCCGCGCGCCGTTGCCCGTCTCGAAAGCTACACGCCGGACCGGCCGCTGCCGAAAATCTTCCGCATGACCAAAGGCGGCAAGATCGACGAAGCCCTGTTCGAGGGCGCGACGATCAACACGCCCAGCATGCTGTGCGTCGAAGACTATCTCCAGGCGCTCGACTGGTGCGAAAGCCTCGGTGGCTGGAAGGGGCTCCAGAAGCGCTCCGACGAGAGCCTGGCCACGCTGACCGACTGGGTTGCGAAGACCGACTGGGTCGACTTCTTGTGCCCTGACGCCGCTGTGCGTTCGAACACCGGCGTGACGTTCAGGATCACTGATCCACGTGTCGCGAGCATGGACGAGGCCGGCCAGCGCGATTTCGTCAAGCGCATGATGAAGCGCCTCGAAACCGAAAACGCCTGCTTCGATGCAGCCGGTTATGCCAAGGCCCCTCCCGGCCTGCGCATCTGGTGCGGCGGATCGGTTGAACCGTCGAATGTCGCGGCCCTGACGCCGTGGCTCGACTGGGCCTTCGCAGAAGAAGCCGCCAGCCTCTAAGCGCTTTCTCCTGCGCCCTCGTCCTTCGACTTCGTTCAGGATGAGGGCGCTCGGAAACCCCCATAAGCAGGCTCATCCTGAGCGACGTCGAAGGAGAGCCGGGCCACGCGCCCCAAATCACAAAGAGAAACGAAATGCCCAAAGTCCTTATCGGAGACAAACTCTCTCCCGCCGCCGTCGAGATATTCCACGCGCGCGGCATCGAAACCGTCACCAAGGTTGGTCTGAATACGGAAGACCTGATCAAGGAAATCGCCGATTATGACGGCCTTGTCGTCCGTTCGGCCTGCAAGCCGAATGCAGACGTGATCGCAGCGGCCAAGAACCTGAAAGTCATTGGCCGCGCCGGTATCGGCGTCGACAATATCGACATCAAGGCAGCGACCGCCAAAGGCGTCGTGGTCATGAACACGCCCTTCGGCAACGCCATCACCACGGCCGAGCATGCCATCGCCATGATGTTCGCCGCCGCCCGCCAGATCCCGGCTGCCAATGCCGAGACGCAGGCGGGAAAATGGCCGAAGTCCGGCTATATGGGGATCGAGGTCAGCTACAAGACGCTGGGCCTGATCGGCTGCGGCAATATCGGCAGCCGCGTCGCCGAACGCGCCATCGGACTGAAGATGAAAGTCGTGGCTTATGACCCGTTCCTGACGGAGGAACGCGCTGTCGAACTGGGCGTCGAGAAGGTCGAACTGGAAGACCTGCTGAAGCGCGCCGACGTGATCACGCTGCACGTGCCGCTAACAGACCAGACCCGCAACGTCCTCTCGCGCGAGAATCTCGCCAAGACGAAGAAGGGCCTGATCCTGGTCAATTGCGCGCGCGGCGGCCTGGTCGACGAAGAGGCTGTCGCCGAGATGCTCGAAAGCGGCCACCTTGCGGGTGCGGCTTTTGACGTGTTCGCGGTCGAGCCTGCCAAGGAGAACGTCCTGTTTGGCAAGAAGAACTTCATCGCCACGCCGCACCTTGGCGCGGCGACGAACGAAGCGCAGGAGAATGTGGCGCTTCAGGTGGCTGAACAGATGTCGGACTATCTCCTGTCGGGCGCCGTGACCAATGCGCTCAACATGCCGTCGATCACCGCCGAAGAAGCACCGCGCATCAAGCCGTTCGCAGGCCTCGCCGAAAAGCTCGGATCCTTCGCCGGGCAGATCTCGGACTATGGCTATGAGGAAGTTGTCATCGAATATGAGGGCGAGGTCGCAGACCTCAACCGCAAGCCGCTGACCGCAGCCCTGCTGGCTGGCCTGCTGCGCGCGTCGCGCGGCGATGTGAACATGGTGTCGGCCCCGGCGATCCTCGCCGACTCGGGTGTGAAACTCACCGAGACCAAGACCGAGGTCAGCCCGGTCTATGACAGCCTGATCCGGGTCAAGGTCAAAACCAAGGCGACAAAGAATGCGCCAGAAGGTGGCTGGCGCACCCTCGCCGGCACGCTGATCGCCGGACAACCGCGTATCGTAGAGGTCAAGGGCATGGCGCTGGAAGGCGATTTCTCGCCGGTCACGCTTTACGTCAACAATCTCGACAAGCCGGGCTTTATCGGCGCACTCGGCCAGATGCTGGGTGAGGCGAAGGTCAATATCGCGACCTTCCACCTCGGACGCACCGAAGCCGGCGGCGAAGCGATTGCCCTGATCGGCATCGATTCTGTGCCCGGGGAGACGTTCGTGACGAAGCTCGAAGCGCTGCCCCAGGTGCGCTACGCCAAAGTGCTGACATTCTAGGCCGGCCAAGCCTGAATAACTGATTGCAATCAAGGCGGGCTGCCATTGTGGTGGCCCGCCTCCAGTTGAGGGGGCCAAACCTCACAGGCGCCTTTTACGCGTGTCTCTGAGGCCACCCTTCGTTGGGTTCGTGGCAAGGCTTGACGGAACCGGGTTGACGGCGTGGTGTTTAAACCCTTGTTCGGACCGAACACGCCTATTGGGGGAATCACCATGCACCGCGCCATACTCAGTTTTTCTTGTATCCTGGCTTTCGCAGGCCCGGCCGCCGCCGACCTTCTCGACGAGGCGCGCTTCGGCGTAATGAAGCACAATATTTGCGTGCAGGACTGCAACAATGCGGACAAGGAAGATGGGCCGAACATCAACGGCGAACTCGTTTTCAAATCGCCGGATTTCCTCTCGATCATCTGGTCGCCGCGTCCCTATGTGATGGGTAGCGGGAACACTGCCGGGAAAACCAGTTTCGGCGCTGTGGGCCTGGTCTGGAACTGGAATTTTGCCGACAACTGGACGCTCGAAGCCGGGGAAGGCTATGCGATCCATGACGGCACGCTGGAAAACCCGTTCTCGCAGGGCGACCCGCGCGGGGATGCCTTTACCGAGGAAAACGTGCTTCTCGGCTCGCGCGACCTGTTCCGCACATCATTCGCGCTGAATTACAGCTTCAATGAACGTTGGGGCGGCCAGGTCATGTATGAGCATCTCAGCCATGGCCAGATCATCGGCAGCGGCCGCAACCAGGGCCTCGACAATCTCGGCGTCCGGGTTATCTACGCCTTCGGTGACTAGGCGCTCGCCACGCCTTGGCGTTGCGATACCCCTTGCGCTGAATAAGGTTCCTGCCACTCTCTCCTGAAAAATCAGGAGGAAGTGATGCCAGACAAGCATGTTGTTGTTATCGGTGCAGGCCTTGGTGGTTTGACAGCTGCGATCAAGCTGCAGGAAGCCGGATATGATTTCACAATGCTGGAACAGGGAGACCGCGTCGGCGGCACCTGGGCGGCGAATACCTATCCCGGCTGCGCCTGTGATGTTCAGGTCGCGCTCTACCAACTCTCCTTCGCCCAATCCATGGTCTGGACACGGCTTTATCCCCAGCAGGAAGAGATCCAGGCCTATGCCGAGGAGGTCACCGACCGCTTCCAGTTGCGCCCCAACCTTCACTTGAATGAAGGCGCGGACTCGGCTGTCTGGAGCGAAGCGGACAAGAAGTGGACGGTCACCACGACCAAGGGCCGCAAGATCGAAGCCGATGCCGTCATCGGTGCCCTCGGCCAACTCAACCGACCGTTCTGGCCGGACATTCCCGGTCTCGACACGTTCAAAGGCCCGAAAATGCATTCGGCTGGCTGGGACCATTCTGTCGATTTCAAGGGCAAGCGCGTGGGCGTCGTAGGGTCGGCGGCGAGCGCCGTTCAGCTTATCCCGCAGGTCGCGCTCGAAGCGTCCAATGTCGGCGTGTTCCAGCGCTCCGCCAACTGGATGGTTCCGCGCAATGACCGCGAGATCACACCGGAAGAAATGACGCTGATGTTCACGGTCCCGGAAAAGGCGGCGGAGTTCGCGGCGATGAACCGGAAAATTCTCTACGAGAATGCCGACTATTTCTTCTGGCAGGCCTTCGAGTGGACGCCTGAAGGGCGCGCCTTCTTCACGCGCCAGGCGACGGAGCATCTGAACGCCCAGGTGCCGGATGCCGAGCTGCGCAAGAAGCTGACGCCTGACTATCCCGTCGGCTGTCGTCGCATTCTGATCGCCGATGATTTCTATCCGACCCTGATGCGCGACAATGTCGACCTGATCACCGACCCAATCGCGGAAATCGTGCCAGAAGGCATCCGCACAAAGGACGGTGTCGTGCACGAATACGACATTCTGGTTTTCGCGACCGGGTTCGAGACAACCGGCTGGCACTGGTCGGTCGACGTGGTCGGGCAGGGCGGCGTGACGATTGAGGACGCCTGGGCTGACGGCCCCGAAGCCTATCTCGGCATCACCGTCGCGGACTTCCCGAACTTTTTCGTTCTCTATGGGCCGAACACCAATCTCGGGCACAATTCGATCACGTTCATGCTGGAACGGCAGGTCGAATACACGATCAACGCATTGGACAAGCTTGGAGAGGCCGGGGCAATCGCCATGGCACCTAAGCGGACCGTTCAGGACAAGTTCAACAAGGACCTGCAGGCCCGTCTGGGCAAGACAGTCTGGGCCGATCCCGCCTGCAACAGTTGGTACAAGACCGACGGTGGCAAGATCACCCAGAACTGGTCGGATCACACCCGTGCCTATGCGGATGCCGTCGCCTCTGTCGATCTCAAGGACTATGATCTCGTCAAGTAGGTTCGAAAGTACGTAAAACGCGCTCGAAAACAGCGTCTGGCCCCTTGCTTTTCGGGCCAGACTCCTGCCCTTGTCGCGGCGGCTGAACACGGGAGTTCTATATGTCAGGTGTCGTCGTCGTAGGCGCCCAATGGGGCGATGAAGGCAAGGGCAAGATTGTCGACTGGCTGTCGAGCCGGGCCGACGTCGTGGTGCGTTTCCAGGGCGGCCATAATGCGGGCCATACGCTGGTCATTGATGGCAAAGTGTTCAAGCTGGCGCTGCTGCCGTCTGGCCTCGTGCGAGGCGGCAAGCTCTCGGTCATCGGCAATGGCGTCGTGGTTGATCCCTGGCACATGCTGACGGAAATTGATGGCATTCGCGCGCAAGGCGTTGAAGTCACGCCTGACAACCTCGTTCTTGCTGACAATGCCTCGCTGATCCTGCCATGGCACAAGGATATCGATGCGGCGCGGGAAGGGGCCCTTGGCGCCGCCCAGATCGGTACCACCAAGCGCGGCATCGGCCCGGCCTATGAAGACCGCGTCGGGCGCCGCGCCATCCGCGTCGCGGATCTTGCCGATCCTGCCGCCCTCGACATGAAGATCGAACGGCTGCTGGCGCACCACCGCCCGTTGCGGACGGGCCTCGACCTGCCGGAACCGGACGGCGCCCAGCTCAAGGCCGATCTCCTGAAGATCGCGCCGCAGATCCTCGCCTATGCGCAGCCGGTCTGGAAACTGCTCGACGAACAGGTTCGCCGGGGCCGGCGTATCCTTTTCGAAGGTGCCCAGGGCGTGATGCTCGACGTCGACCACGGCACCTATCCATTCGTGACCTCTTCCAACGTCGTGGCAGGCAATGCCTCCGCCGGCTCCGGCGTCGGACCGGGCGCGATTTCCTATGTTCTGGGACTCGCCAAGGCCTATACCACCCGCGTCGGCGCCGGTCCGTTCCCGACCGAGCTGCACGACGAGATCGGTGAGCGCCTCGGTCGCATTGGCAAGGAAGTCGGCGTGAATACCGGGCGGGCCCGGCGCTGCGGCTGGTTTGACAGCGTCATGGTTCGCCAGGCTTGCACCACGAGCGGCGTCACGGGTCTTGCCCTGACAAAGCTCGACGTGCTTGACGGGTTTGACGAGATCAAGGTTTGCGTTGCCTATCGCCTGCACGGCAAGGAAATCGACTATTTTCCTGCCGGCCTGACCGACCAGGCTGCCGTTGAGCCTGTCTACGAAACCATCGAAGGCTGGAAAGGCTCGACTGCGGGCGCCCGCAGCTGGGCCGACCTGCCAGCCGAGGCGGTGAAATATGTCCGCCGCCTTGAAGAACTTGTCGGCAAGCCCTGCGCCCTGGTCTCGACATCGCCGGAACGTGAAGATGTCATCTTGATGCGCGACCCGTTCGAAGCCTGACGAGCCACTGCATCCCGCATTGATTTCAGGTCGCGGTGCGCGTTAGCTGGAGGCAACGCGCTATTGTGTGGAGACCCCGGATGCTTCGTTTGAAAACCTTTCTTGCGGCGGCCCTGTGTGCCATTGCCGTCGGATGCGCCTTTGGCTCGAACGAAGCGCTGATACCGGCAGAAGACGCAGTCCTGCCGCTTGGGTCGTTCACAGTGGCCGACACCTACGTCCAGAACAGCGACGATCCGACACGCTGGGACCGATCGGAAAGCAACGGCGCCTATGAGCATTATACATTGCGTCAGGAAGCTGGCGGCTATTGGCTGGACGGAGAATCCCGGCTGGTGTTTGCGCGGCTGGACGATGGGTCGGACGAATACCTGATGCAGGTTGCGACACCGGAAGACAGTGTCGATGGTGGCTATGTCTACAATTACGCGGTGGGGAAAATAGTCGGCGACCGCCTGTTCATGAAGCTGCCGGATTGCGACGACCTGCCGATCGACACGATCAATGAACTCGAGCTGGATGCCGATTGTACGATCACAACCTATGCGGACCTCAAACGCGCCATCGCGGAGACAAAGGGCGCCATCAGCTACACGACATATTACCAGCTGCGTTGAGCAGTGCCTACGCAGACTCCCTTAGTGACAGGGGCGGGGGCATTTGGCCTGATGTGAGGTGAAAACCCCATAACAGGAGAGCCTAAAATGTCTCACACGCCTCACGAACTCGCCGCCGAATTTCCCGAAGCGGCAGACAAGATCCATGAACTGAAGACGTCGAACCCGCATTTCGCGCGCCTTGCCGACGAGTATCATGACGTCAACCGCCATATCCACCGGCACGAGAGCGGCGTCCAGCCTGCCAGCGAAACCCATGAGACAGAGCTGCGCAAGCGCCGGCTCGTCCTCAAGGACGAGCTCTACGCGATGCTGAAAGCCTAGGCTGGCGTACGAACGCCGTTTTGCAGGAGCAAATGATGATACATCTGGAAATCGACAAGGTCCGGAATCTCGTCCACCTTTCGCCCGACGGGAAGCTTGAGAAAGCGGATTTTGATCGCCTCACCGAGGCGCTCAATGCGCATATCAATGAGACCGATTCAGTTCCGGCGATCATCATCGAAACGCGCGGCCGCCCACACTGGGACAGCTATGGTGCTTTCCTGCGCCACATGGAATTCATCAAGGGCTATCACAAGCTGGTGCCCAAAATTGCCATCGTAAGTGACAGTTCTGCGCTCAGCCTGGTGCGGTCTCTGGCGGACCATTTCGTCAAAGCCAAGATACGCTACTTTCCCATCGGCAGCGCGGCGGAAGCGGCCGACTGGGCCAGCGCGCCCGACGACCATCCGGGCGAATTCAGCCTGATCGAAGATCTGCCGGCGAATGTCATTGGCGTGAACGCCGAGGGCGTCATCACCGCGCAGGATTATGAAGAGACGCTGGTGCCGCTGATCAAGGAAAAGCTGAAAATCCACGACCGTCTCAACCTCCTGTTCGTGGCGGGCCCGTCGTTTCGCGCCTACAGCGCCGGGGCGGTCTGGGACGACGCCCGGTTCGGCATGATGCATCTCGCCGATTTCAAGAAAATTGCCATCGTCTCCGATACCGACTGGATCCGCATGGGCACCAAATTGTTCGGGCCTTTGCTGCTGGGCGACATGCATGTGTTCTCGATGGCTGAACTGGACGACGCCAAGGAATGGGTGAAGCGCTAGCCGCTTTTAGCCTTTGGTGTCCCGGTGTTCCCGGCGCCGGACAACAGCGCGACGCCACGCTAGAGGATCTCACGAGACTGAGCTGTGCACACAGCGCTTTGTGTTTGAGATTGAATTATCCGCGATGTTGAAAGCCTGATCTTCCCAGGATGAAAACCGAGCGTTTGTTGCGCCGTCAGGTTAACCATTGGTCGTGCGCAGCCGGAGTAAGATATCGTAAAGTGTATAGTGAATAAGGTCTTCCGGAAACCGGTTCAAAAGGCCTGGAAGCATGACGTCCTCAGTATTTGATAAGCCTGTCAGGGCTGAGCAGCGCAGCGAGACGCGCCTGAATGACTTCATCCGCAAGCCGGGCATCGTACACATCCTGTTAATACTCGCGGCCTGTTCGCTGTCCATGGGCGCGATCCTGTTAACCCGTGGCACGGGTGACGTTGCAGCCGTGTGGCCCGTCAATGCGATCCTGCTGATCGTCGTGCTGAGGTGGCCGAAAGCCGAATGGCCCTCCCTGTTCGGGTGCCTGTTCCTCGGCATTCTTCTGGCCAATGTCGTTATCGGCGACCCGTGGGTGCGCAGTCTGATCCTGGCAATGGCAAACAGCCTTGAAGTTCTCATCGTCGCGCTGATACTGAGTCGGAATTCCGCGCCGAATATTACCCGGAAATCGGGCATTTTGAGATTGTTCGCGGCATCCCTGATTGCGTGCACCATTTCGACGCCGATGGCGCTTGCGGGTCTCGCGTTGACCGGAGCCGCCTTGCCTTTGCAGGATTCGGTTCTCTGGTTCTTTGGCGACGTCCTGGGCCTGCTCCTCTTTGCGCCGCTGCTTTGGGCGCTTTTGACCAAACGCAAAGCCGGGAACGACATTGGCTGGATGTCGGCTTTCGAGGCGTTGCTGGTTGTCGTCGTCACAATTGGCGTGTTCGTGCAGTCGAGTTATCCGCTCCTCTTCCTCGTTCCGCCGGTCCTTGTCCCCCTGACTTTCCGCCATGGTGTTCGTGGAGCGGCTGTTGCACTTCTGGTCGTCACGATGATCTCGATTGGGTTCACCTATGCCAGAATGGGCCCGGCCATGCTGGCAGAGGGCGGGATCGTCCATCACATGCTTGTCCTGCAGGCTTTTCTCGCAGCGAATTCCTACATGGCGCTGTCGCTTGGTGCATCCGTGAGCGAACGTCATCGCCTGAACCAGCGTCTGCGCGATTCCAGACGCCGCATCGCCGAGCGATCGACGCGCGAAAAGGTTCTCCTCAGCCAGGCCGAAATGGCCGATGAAATATCGCAGGTCGGCCACTGGACATTGCATTCCGGTTCGGGAGAAATTTACTGGTCGCCGGAAGTGTATCGCATTCACGGCGTGACGCCGGAAACGTTCGACCCGATGCTGGGTGGCGCGCTGGATTTTTATATTGAGGGTGACCGCGATCGCGTTGCGGGTCTGATTGATCAGCATATGAAGAGCGGTCAGGACTGGAATTTCGAGGCGACGATTCAGCGGCGCTCTGACGGCGAAAAGCGCCGCGTAAGATCGATTGCCAAATGCCATGTCGGACCCTCCGGATCGGTTGAACATATATTCGGTGTGTTCAAGGATATAACGCAGGAATACGAACTCTATGCCGCCCTGTCTGTGAAGGAAGAACAATATCGTCTTCTGGCGGAACACTCGACTGATATTGTCCTCAAGTTCGGCCTCGACGGTGTGATCAGCTATGCTTCGCCTTCGGCGTCCATCATTGCCTCGCCAGAGGAGTCCATCGGCAAGCGGACGGTCGACTTCGTTGTTCCGGAGGATCGCGAGTTCGTAATGGCGATTACGCAGGACCTGTTCACGGGCAAGGAAATTGACGTCGATGCCCAACGCGAGTTCCGGGTCCGCCTCGCTGACGGATCCATTGTCTGGCTTGAGGGCAAGCCTCAGGTCATCCGCGATGCAGACGGCAACCCGGTTGAGGTTGTATCGACCTATCGCGATGTCAGCGAACGTCATGAGCGCGAAAAGGCGCTGGCCGCAGCGCGTCTTGAGGCGGAGTCTGCCGTCATCGCCCGCACGGAATTCCTGTCCAATATGAGCCATGAGATTCGCACGCCGCTGAATGGCGTCATGGGCTTCACCGATATTCTCAAGACGACGGCGCTGACGGATGACCAGCTGACTTATGTCCAGCGCATTTCGTCGGCGAGCCGGACATTGCTTGAAATCATCAATGACATTCTCGATTTTTCCAAGATCGATGCCGGACGGATGGACGTTGAAAAGCGACCCTTCGACATTCGCGAGGTGATTGAGGATGTCGTTAGCCTGGTCGCGGCGGCGCGACCGAATCCGAAGGTCAAGATTACCTGCCAGGTCGCGCCCGAGATCGCTACGTCGGTGGTGGGGGACGAAACCCGGTTGCGCCAGATCCTCACCAACATCGTCGGCAATGCGTCCAAGTTTACAGAGGCGGGCCATGTCAGGCTGGATGCCAGGCTGACGGACGGGCGGCTTTGCGTGATCGTCGCCGATACCGGGCCGGGCATTCCTGCCGACAAGCTGGAGCATATATTCACTGGTTTCTCTCAGGCCGACGCCTCGATCACCCGGCGTTTCGGGGGCTCCGGCCTTGGCCTGTCGATCAGCCGGTCGCTGGCCTTGTTGCTGGACGGCAACCTGGAGATTGTCAGCGAAGAAGGGGAGGGAACGAATGCGATCCTGACCCTGCCTTACATCCCGGACCGGCGCACAGGCCGCGCCGAGGCCCCCGACATGGTCGACGACCGTCGGGCGCCGACGGCGTCGCGCGTCATGGTGGTCGACGATGTCGAGATGAACCGGGCCCTGATCGCCATTGGGCTGCGTTCGGCAGGGCACGAGGTGACGACCTTTGCGTCGGCGCCCGACGCGATCCTCTCGCTGCTTGAAGGCATTCCCTGTGACATCATCCTGATGGATGTGCAGATGCCCGAAATGGACGGCCTGACCGCGACCCGACGTATCCGGGAAATGCATGGGCCTGCGGGCCGGCTGCCGATTGTTGCGCTGACGGCAAATGCGCTGGCCACCCAGGCAGACGAATGTCTTGCTGCCGGCATGGACGCCCATTTTTCCAAACCCATCGACATGGAGCGCCTGAACAAACTGATCGAGCGCTTGCTGCGGAAGAAGGGTGCGGAGACGGAAGAGCGGTCGACAGCGGCGGAGACCATGATCGCCGCCCTGAAGGAAGACTGTCGCCGCGACATCCTGGAACTGCCCGGCAAGCTCGGTGCATTGCTGCGGATCAGCTCGCCGGAGACCCGGGCGCAGGCGGTTGCGTCGCTTGCCCATTCTGTGGCCGGAACATCCGGAAGCCTTGGCTTCAAGGACGTGTCGGACGCCGCCTTCAAGCTGGAGGTTGTTGCCAAGGAAATCCTTTCCGGCACGCCGGTCCCGGACTCGCTGGAGGGCGCTGTGGACAGCTTTGTCAGCGTCGTCGAAGACGCGGCCTGAGGCCAGCGCCTGCGGCCGCGCACTCCGCAGAATGCCCGGCACACCTGCCGGATAGAGGTGAGGACTCAGCTCGAATTATCCCACTTTTCCAGCGCAGCATTGAGCAGGCCCGACAGGGCCGTGGCGATCAGGCCGAGCTCGGGGCGCAGGCGATAGGCACTCGCCATGGGCAGGGCGACGGGCTTCGGGTCGCCGCGTTCCTGCTGGCGGGCCAGGCTGCGCGCGAGGCGTTTGGCGTAGCGTTCCGGCGCTTCCAGCACTTTGTCGAGGGCGCTGACGCGGGCGAGGAA